>NZ_JBEXEV010000006.1:0-216599 GCF_040606435.1 Micromonospora sp. NPDC005413 | reverse complement strand
GGCCCCCGGGGGGGGGGCCTTTTATTGGGGGGGGCCCGCGCCCCCCCCCCCCCCGCGGCCCCGCCCGTCAGGCCGGCCCCGGCCGGCTCCGGGCGGTCAGGCTTGATCCCTGCGCCGGCCGGGCTGCCCGGAAACCCGACTCGCTTCCGCTGGTCGCGTCAGTCCAGGTCGGCCTCCGGCCGGGGTCGCGGTCCGCGCTGCGAGGGCTTGTGGGGCTTGGCCACCAGGTTGTCAGCCAGTCAAGATCAGCAGGACTGACCAGCTCACCAACGGTCTCCGAACCGCTCTCGGGGTCGACCAGCACGTAGTGCCAGCCGTCTTCGGTGTGCACCGCCACGTCCAGCGGAACGTTGTCCAGCCACTCGGTAGCGATCAACAGTCCGTTGATCCCAGCAGGAATCTCGGACACCCACTCGATCTGTTCCGGCAGATGTTCCGGTCGCGGCGCCAGCTCGACGGCGGTGAACCGCACCCGTTCCGCAAGCGACGGACGGACCGCGACCGACGACGGATCGTCGGGCGACCGACGGGCGGAGGCCGTGGGAGTCAGGGTTTCCGGGGAGCCCGCCCACGCAGGGATCAAGCCCGACCGCCCGGAGTGGGTGGGCTCCCCGGAAACCCCCACCGCAAGCCCGACGGCGTCCTCGGTGGATTGCAACAGGGCATTGAGTAGTTCTCCTCGACCCGCGCCGACGTCGACCACGTCGAGCCGCAGCGGGTGGCCCAGGGCGGTGTCCACCTCTGCGACAAGGCGTAGGAGTGCGGTGGCGAAGGCTGGGGAGGCGTGCACGCTGGTTCGGAAGTGGTCGGCCGGCCCGGTACCGGCGACGAAGAAGCCGCCCGGCCCGTAGAGGGCCCGGCTCATCGCGTCCCGCCAAAGGATCGACATCAGTTCGCGCCGAGTTCAGGGTGCGTCACCGTGCCGACCCTACGGTCACCCGTTCGGGACGACATCCTCGCGTTACGGTGATCAATTGATGAGAAGCAGGTCAGAAATGATCCTGGCACCTACTTTTCATCACTTGATCAAGGCGGAAGCGCCTGGAGCGGCCCGGGAGGCTGCCGGGTCCCCTTGGTGACAAGGGGCACTTCCGTGGGTGGTGAACGTTTTCACACATGCTTGTCCCGGTTCGGTGGGCCCGGCGCATACTTGCGATCGACCGGTACCCCTTCTCGAGGACTGGATCGTGATCATGAGCGCACCGTTGCGCCCGCGTCCGGCCGCCCCGCACGGGCCTGCCGCCTCGCGGGACCGCGCCGACATCGGCGCCTTCGTCGCCTCCCGTCTGCTCACCGTCGGTGTCATTGGTGCCGGTCGGGTCGGAGCCGTGCTGGGGGCCGCACTCGCCGCCGCCGGGCATCGGGTGGTCGCGGTCACCGGCGGTTCCGGAGCCAGCAGCGCCCGACTCGCGCTGCTCCTGCCCGAGGTGCCCCGCCGCCCGGTCGCCGCCGTGGCACACGCCGCCGCCGACCTGCTGCTGATCGCGGTGCCGGACGACGCGTTGGCCGGTGTGGTGGCCGACCTCGCCGATCGGGGTGCGCTGCGTCCGGGCCAGGTGGTCGCACACACCTCCGGTGCGCACGGCCTGGCCGTGCTGGCACCGGCGGTCGAGGTCGGTGCCCGGCCGCTCGCCCTGCACCCCGCCATGACGTTCACCGGTACGCCGGACGATCTGGACCGGCTGGCCGGCATCTCGTACGGGGTGACCGCCCCGGCGGAACTGCGCCCGCTGGCCGCCCGACTGGTCGCCGACCTGGGCGGCGTACCCGAGTGGGTGGGCGAGGCGGATCGTCCGCTCTACCACGCCGCGCTGGCCCACGGCGCGAACCACCTGGTGACCCTGGTGAACGAGGCGACCGACCGGCTGCGCGACGCCGGGGTGGCTCGGCCGGAGAAGGTGCTCGCCCCGTTGCTGCGGGCTGCCCTGGAAAACGCGCTGCGGCTCGGCGACGACGCGTTGACCGGGCCGGTCTCCCGTGGCGACGCGGGCACCGTCCAGCGGCACCTGGCCCGGTTGGCCGCCACCGCGCCGGAGTCCGTCCCCGCGTACCTGGCGTTGGCCCGGCGTACCGCCGATCGGGCGATCGCCGCCGGCCGGCTCCGGCCGGCGGACGCGCAGTCGCTGCTCGGTGTGCTGGCCGACAGCGGTCGGGAGGTGGCCGCATGACGCAGCTCGTGCACACGCGCGCCGACTTGGCCGAGGCCCGGGCCGGGTTGAAGGGCACGGTCGGGGTGGTGATGACCATGGGCGCGCTGCACTCCGGGCACGAGACGTTGCTGCGCGCGGCCCGGGAACAGGCCGACCACGTGCTGGTGACGATCTTCGTGAACCCGTTGCAGTTCGGGCCGAACGAGGACTTCGACCGCTACCCGCGGACCCTCGACGTGGATCTGGAGGTGTGCCGACGGGCGGGCGCCGACCTGGTTTTCGCTCCGTCGGTGGCCGACATGTATCCGGACGGCCAGCCCCGGGTAAGCCTCGACCCGGGGCCGCTCGGCGTGGAGTTGGAGGGCGCGAGCCGCCCCGGCTTCTTCCACGGCGTGCTCACCGTGGTGCTGAAGCTGCTTCAGCTGACCCAGCCGGACCTGGCTTTCTTCGGTGAGAAGGACTACCAGCAGCTCACCCTGGTCCGGCGGATGACGCGGGACCTGGACGTGCCGGTCGAGGTGGTCGGCGTGCCGACCGTCCGGGAGCCGGACGGGCTGGCGCTCTCCAGCCGCAACCGTTACCTCAGCGAGTCGGAGCGGGCCGCCGCGCTGAACCTGTCCGCCGCGCTGCGGGCCGGTGCGCGGGCGGCCGACGACGGCCTGGACGCGGGGGCGGTGCTGACCGCCGCGCACGCCGCGTTCGGTGCCGGTACGCCGGGTGCCCGCCTCGACTACCTGGTGCTCACCGATCCCGAGTTGGAGCCGGGGCCGGTGTCCGGGCCGGCCAGGCTGGTGATCGCCGCTTGGGTGGGCGCCACCCGGTTGATCGACAACGCCGCGATCCGGCTCGCCCCCCGCCCCTGACCCGGCCGCACCACCCTCCACCACTCCCGCGAAAGGCCACCCCGATGCTGCGGACCATGCTCAAGTCGAAGATCCACCGTGCCACGGTGACCCAGGCCGATCTGCACTACGTCGGTTCGGTGACGGTGGACGAGGACCTGCTCGACGCCGCCGACCTGCTCCCCGGCGAGCAGGTGGCGATCGTGGACATCACCAACGGTGCCCGGCTGGAGACGTACGTGATTCCGGGCGAGCGGGGCAGCGGCGTGATCGGCATCAACGGTGCCGCCGCGCACCTGGTGCACCCCGGTGACCTGGTCATCCTGATCTCGTACGGGCAGATGGACGACGCCGAGGCGCGGGCGTACCGGCCGCGGGTGGTGCACGTGGACGCCGACAACCGGGTGATCGCGCTGGGTGCCGACCCGGCTGCGGCGGCCCCCGGCACGGCCGGTGACCCGGTGCCCAGCCCGCTGGCCGTGTCCGGAGTCTGATCCCGCGCGACCCGATTCCGGTCTGTCACCAGAAGGTCATTTCCGGTTACCCTTGGCGCGCTGGCGGAAGCCGGCCGGTGGCTGGGGGAGGCCGCTATGCGTGCGATGACGACCGTGTTCGCGGCTGCCGTCACAGCAGTGCTGCTGGTCGGCTGCGCCGGCTCCGGTGGCCTGGACGGTGACCTGACCGACGACTGGGCGGCGCTGCCGCCGGCCACGGCGTTCACGCCAGCCGCCGGGGTGTGCCAGGCCGCCGATTTCACCGACGTGGTCACCCTGGCCAGTTATGAGCCGGTGGACTGCGCGGGCCCGCACCGGGTGGAGACCGTGCATGTGGGGGCGTTCCCGGTCGAGCGGGCGAATGCCCCGGCGGGTGGCTCGGCGGAGCTGCGAGGCGCGTTCGCCGAGTGCGACACCCGGGCGACCGGTTACGTGGGCGACGACTGGCGGGCCGGCCGGCTGCGGTTGTCCGTGGCGCTGCCCTCCGGGCCGGGCTGGGCAGTGGGTTCCCGTTGGTACCGGTGCGACCTCACCGAGCTGACCACCGTCGAGGCGGCGGCGAAGGTGGTTGTCCGGTCGGGCAGCCTCCGGGACGCGTTGAAGGGGGCCTCCGGGCTGCGGCTGGGTTGCCAGCAGACCCGTGGTGCGGCCAGGCGGGGTGAGCAGACACTGGACCCGGTGGAGTGCGGTAGACCACACGACGCCGAGTTCGTCGGGGTGTGGCGCGCGCCGGACACGGCGTACCCGTCCCGGGACGCCGACTCGGTGCCGTTCTATGCCGCCTGTCGCAGCCTCCTCGGCCGATATGTGGGCGTGCCGGACGACGCGGAGCTGCGGTTTCGCAGCGGTGTGGTGGTCCGCCTGCCAGGTGCGGGGCGCTGGAGGGTCGGTGACCGGGGCGTCCGCTGCTACCTGTGGCTCAGCGACCGTACGGTGGCCGCCTCGTTGAAGGGCGCGGGCCCGGCTGGCCTGCCGGTCCGGACGAAGTGACCACGGTCCGACGGCCGGTGCGGGGCGGGCGGCGCCGGACAGGGTCGCCCAAAACACTCGTCCCGCCCCCGCCGCCCCGAGCGAGGACGGTTCGGGTTGACTGGGGGGATGGACCTTCCGACCGTCGACCTGCCGGCCCTACCCGAACTGCTGGCCGCGCCCGCGCCCGGCTGGGTGGAGACCACCGACGTGATCGTGGTGGGTTCCGGGGTGGCCGGGTTGACCGCGGCGCTGCACCTGCGTGAGGCGGGCCTGCACGTCACGGTGGTCACCAAGGTCAATATCGACGATGGCTCGACCCGGTGGGCACAGGGCGGCATCGCCGCCGTGCTCGACCCGACGGACACTTCGGCGGCGCACGCCCGGGACACCGAGGTCGCCGGGGTCGGGCTCTGCGACCCGGCGGCGGTCCGGGTGCTGGTCGAGGAGGGCCCGACCCGGCTGCGTGAGCTGATCCGGATCGGCGCCGAGTTCGATCGCCACTCGGACGGCTCCCTGATGCTGACCCGTGAGGGCGGGCATCGGGCGGACCGGATCGTGCACGCGGGCGGGGACGCCACCGGCGCGGAGGTGCAGCGGGCCCTGCACGCCGCGGTGCAGCGCGACCCGTGGATCCGGCTGGTCGAGCACGCCCTGGTGCTGGACCTGCTGCGAGCGCCGGGCGACGGCCCGGGCGGGCTCGGCCCGGCCTGCGGGATCACCCTGCACGTGCTGGGCGAGGGCAGCGAGGACGGCGTCGGTGCGCTGCTGGCCCGGGCGGTGGTGCTCGCCACCGGCGGGATGGGGCAGATCTTCTCGGCCACCACCAACCCGGCGGTCTCCACCGGGGACGGGGTGGCGCTGGCGATGCGGGCCGGCGCGGCGGTTACCGACGTGGAGTTCGTCCAGTTCCACCCGACCGCACTGATCAGCCCGACCGGCGCCGGAATGCCCGGCGTGGGGCACGCACAGCAGCCGCTGGTCTCCGAAGCGCTGCGCGGCGAGGGCGCGTACCTGGTGGACGCGGACGGCAAGCGGTTCATGGTGGGCCAGCACGAGTTGGCCGAGCTGGCACCCCGGGACGTGGTGGCCAAGGGCATCCACCGGGTGTTGCTGGCCACCGGCGCGGACCACGTCTTCCTGGACGCCCGGCATCTGGGCGGGGACTTCCTGGCTGGGCGGTTCCCGACCATCGTGGCGTCCTGCCTGGCGATCGGCGTGGACCCGGCGACCGACCTGATTCCGGTCGCGCCGGCCGCCCACTACGCCTCCGGCGGTGTCCGCACCGATCTGCGTGGCCGCACCTCCATCCCCGGCCTGTACGCCTGCGGCGAGGTGGCCTGCACGGGTGTGCACGGCGCGAACCGGCTGGCCAGCAACTCGCTGCTGGAGGGCCTGGTCTTCTCCCGGCGCATCGCCGAGGACATCGCGGCGGGCCTGCCCGAGCAGGTTCAGCCGGCGGACACCGGCGCCTGGCGTGGTGGAGCGGGCTGGGTGCTGCCGGCGGAGGCGACGCTGCCCCTGCAACGGGCGATGACGCGGGGAGCCGGGGTGCTCCGTTCCGCCTCGACGCTGGCGGCGACGGCCGGGACGCTGACCGAGTTGGGCGTTGCCCGGGGCCGGCCGCGGACCGCCGACTGGGAGGCGACCAACCTGCTCACCGTGGCGTCGACGCTGGTGGCTGCCGCGTACGCGCGCGGCGAGACCCGGGGTTGCCACTGGCGGGAGGACTTCCCGATAGCCGACGAGCGGTGGCTGGGCCACCTGGTCGGGTCGATAGGTGTGCAGGGCCGGATGACGCAGCACTGGGAGGCAAATTCATGACCGAGTCGACGCTGCAAGCGTTGCGGGCGGCCGGGCTGGACCCGGCGCAGGTGCGGCGGGTGATTGAGAACGCGCTGGTCGAGGATCTGGGCCCGGACTTCCTTGACGTCACGAGCGTGGCCACCATTCCGGCGGAACAGACCGACACGGCCGACCTGGTGGCCCGCGCGGACGGGGTGCTGGCCGGGATGGCCGTGGCCGCCGCCGTGTTCGAGTTGGTGGGCGAGGTGACGGGCTTCGGTCGTACCGTCGAGGTGTCGGTGGTGGCCCGCGACGGCGAGCGGGTGGCCCGCGGTGCCGTGCTGGCGACGGTGACCGGCCCGACCCGGCTGCTGCTGACGGCCGAGCGGACGGCGCTCAACCTGCTCTGCCGGATGTCCGGGGTGGCCACGCACACTCGCGCCTGGGCGGACGCGTTGGCTGGCACGAAGGCGATGGTGCTGGACACCCGCAAGACGACGCCGGGCCTGCGGGCGCTGGAGAAGTACGCGGTGCGCGCGGGCGGTGGCACCAACAAGCGGATGGGCCTCTACGACGTGGCCATGATCAAGGACAACCACAAGCTCGCGGCCGGGGGCATCACCGCGGCGTACCGGCGGGTTCGGGAGGCGTTCCCGGAGGTGCCGGTGCAGGTCGAGGTGACCACGGTCGCCGAGGCGGTGGAGGCGGTGGAGGCCGGGGCGGATTTCCTGCTCTGCGACAACATGACGCCCGAGGTGTTGGCCGAGGCGGTGGCCGCGGTGGGTGACCGGGCGGAGTTGGAGGCGACCGGTGGGCTGACCCTGGAGGTGGCGGGCCGGTACGCGGCCACCGGCGTCGACTTCCTCTCGGTGGGTGCGTTGACGCACTCGTCGCCGATCCTGGACATCGCGCTGGACCTGCGGACCGGGTAGCGGGCGGGCCGCCGGCGTCTCAGACGCTGGTCAGCGAGCTGGTGGCCAGGTTGAAGATCACCCTGTTCTCGGTGTCCTGTCGGCCGTCCAGGCCGTACTTGGCCCGAAAGAGCTCCAACACCCGGTTGTAGATCTCGGGCGGTAGCTCGTCGGCCTCTCCGATGGCGAAGATCTCGCCGGCTGCCTCGGGCCGGTCCAGCACGACGGTCAGCCCGGTCAGGCCGTGCCGGGCCACGTTGCGCACCAGGTCGGTGCCGGCGATGTACCAGTCGCCGTCGGAGCGTACGTAGAGCGCGTCGCAGGTCTCCAGGTCCCGACCAGCCTGGCGTAGGCAGAGCCGCAGCGTGAGGCAGGCCGCCAGGTCCTCCAGGGGTGCGGTCTCCCACAGCTCGGCGAACCGGTCGTCAACGAACTCGCCCAACGGTGTCGAGACGAACGCCTCGATCTGCTGGGTGTCGAAGGTGCTGCCCTGCACTGGGAAGAACGAGATGAACGCCTTGCCGTCCCAGCGGTACATCTGCACGGAGGGTGCGGCGCTGTAGACCCGGACCTGGAGGCGGGCTCGGGCCGACTCGGGTAACTCCTCGCTGAGCCGGGCGAGGTGCCACAGGTTGTTGAGGATGGCCACCGAGGCGTCCCGCCGGCGCAGCTCCTCGCCGCGCAGCCGGACCGCGGGCGAGTCCGGGTCGAGGAGCAGCACCTTGACGGCGGCGCCGTTGGCGAGCGCGGAGCGCAGGGCGGCCACGAACCGGGGCGCGTACGGGCCCTCCAGCATGCTGGTCCAGGTTTCCAGGATGGCCACGATCTCCCGGGACTGGGCGACCCGTTCGATCAGGGCGTCCCGGTCGAGTCGGGGGTGTTCGATGATGCTGACCGTCTGCAGCTCGCGGAAGAGCGGGTTGAGCACCACGTAGGTCAGCAGCGTCATGATCAGCGCGGCGCCGATGTTGAGGTAGAGGTCCCCGGCGAAGCTGCCGCTCTCCCGCAGGGACGCCCGCCATGCCTGCACGACCATCCAGATGGCGCCGCCGGCCAACGCGACCAGCACCAGCACGTGCCGTCGACGCCGGCGCAGGGTGTTGCGGCCCCGCACCCACCACGTCCCCGACATGTCCGCTCCCCGTCCGGCCCCGCCGTGGATCGACTCATGCTCATATCGCGATACGGCCAGGATACGGTCCACCGGCCGGTCCGCGCCCGCCCATACGGTCGTTGTCTAGGCTGCGTGCGTGCTGCTCTGCATCGACATCGGAAACACCAACACCGTGCTGGCGACCTTCGACGGCGACAAGCTGGTGCACTCCTGGCGGATCAAGACCGATGCCCGCTCGACGGCGGACGAGTTGGGTCTGATGTTCCGGGGCCTGCTCGCCGGGGACAACGTCGAGATCACCGGTGTGGCCGCCTGCTCCACGGTGCCGGCCGCGCTGCGGTCGCTGCGCACCATGCTCAGCCGTTACTACGCCGAAGTGCCGAGCGTGATCGTCGAGCCCGGGGTACGGACCGGGGTGCAGTTGGCGATCGACAACCCGAAGGAGGTGGGCGCCGACCGGGTGGTGAACACCCTGGCCGCGTACACCCTCTACGGTGGGCCGTCGATCGTGGTGGACTTCGGCACCACCACCAACTTCGACGTGATCAGCGAGCGGGGCGAGTTCCTCGGCGGGGCGTTCGCCCCGGGCATCGAGATCTCCTTCGACGCGCTGGCCGCTCGGGCCGCCCAGCTGCGCAAGGTCGAGGCCACCAAGCCCCGCTCGGTGATCGGCAAGAACACGGTGGAGTGCCTCCAGGCCGGCCTGTACTTCGGCTTCGCCGGTCAGGTGGACCGGATCGTCGAGCGGATGACCGAGGAGTTGGGCGAGGTGCGGGCGGTGATCGCCACCGGCGGCCTCGCCTCCCTGGTGATCAACGAGTGCCGGTCGATCACCCATCACGAGCCGATGATCACGCTGATCGGCCTGCGGATGGTCTACGACCGCAACCTGTGACCCGGCCGCCGCTGGGGGCCGGTCTCCGCGCGGGGCCTCACCGCCGCCGCGCGCGCAGAACCAGCGTCCGGTACGGCAGCTCGACGGTCTCCCGGCCAACCAGGTCGGGGTGGGTGTCCAGGAGTTCGGCCAGCTCCTGCTCGACCCGCTGCTGATCCTCCCCGGAGGCGGTGAGCCAGTACGAACGGGTGCGGATCATGCCGAGCACCTCGGCCGGGGTGAGTGTGGTGCGATGGGCGAACTCGCCCAGCTCGATCGCACCGAACCCGGTGCCGAAGTCCGCGTACTTCTCGACGAGGTTGGCGGACTTGTCCCCGATGTGGGCGATCCGGCTCAGCTCCGCCACCCAGTCGACCCGGTCGTCCCGGACGTTCCAGAGCGGGGCGAAGGTGCCGCCGGGCCGGAGCACCCGGGCGATCTCGGCGTGCGCGGGCCCCCGGTCGAACCAGTGGTAGGCCGTCCCGACGAGCACCGCGTCCGCCGCGTCGTCGGGCAGCGGCACGGCCTCGGCACTGCCCGCGAGCGCCGTCGTGCCCGGGGTGCCCTCCGCGAGTTGCGCCCGCATCCCCGGATCGGGCTCGACGGGTACGACCTGGTGGCCCAGGGCCTGCAGGGCGCGGGTCAGGATGCCGGTGCCCGCGCCGAGGTCGACGACCCGGGCAGGGGTCGCGCCATCGGTCACGGCGTCGAGCGCCCAGCGGACGGCGGCTTCCGGATAGCGTGGTCGAAACCGGTCGTAATCACCCGCCGCGACACCGAAGGAGAGGGCGTGAGTGTGATCGACCATGACGGGCAGGTTATCCGCTAACAGCCCCCGGGACGCTTGAGTACGCTCGGGCCTGACCCCCTGTATCTCCGTGACGAGGAAGCGTGCCGTGAGCGAGCAGAACCCCGTGCCAGTGGACCCCGCCGACGACCTTCCCGAGCAGATGAAGGTCCGCCGGGAGAAGCGGGACCGGATGCTCGCCGAGGGCGTCGAGCCCTACCCGGTCGGCTTTCCCCGCACCAACACCCTGGCACAGGTCCGGACGCGCTACGCCGACCTGCCGACCGACACCGCGACCGGTGACGAGGTCGCGGTCACCGGCCGGGTGATCTTCGTACGCAACACCGGCAAGCTCTGCTTCGCGACTCTCCGGGACGGCGACGGCACCGAGCTGCAGGCGATGCTCTCCCTGGACCGGGTCGGGCCGGAGCAGTTGGAGGCCTGGAAGCGCCTGATCGACCTCGGCGACCACGTCGGCGTCACCGGTGAGGTGATCACCAGCCGGCGGGGTGAGCTGTCGGTGCTGGCGCGGCAGTGGGAGATGACCGCCAAGGCGCTGCGACCGCTGCCGGTGGCACACAAGCCGCTCTCCGAGGAGGCTCGCGTCCGGCAGCGTTACGTCGACCTGATCGTCCGATCCCAGGCACGGGAGATGGTCCGTACCCGGGCCACTGCGGTACGCAGTCTGCGCGATTCACTGCACGGGCGGGGCTTCATCGAGGTGGAAACGCCGATGTTGCAACTGCTGCATGGTGGCGCGGCGGCTCGACCGTTCGTGACCCACAGCAATGCGTTGAACACTGATCTGTATCTGCGAATCGCGCCGGAACTGTTTCTCAAGCGCGCCGTGGTCGGCGGCGTCGACAGCGTCTTCGAGATCAACCGCAACTTCCGTAATGAGGGTGTCGACTCTTCGCACTCGCCCGAGTTCGCGATGCTGGAGACGTACCAGGCGTACGGCGACTACGACACGATGGCCGAGTTGACCCGCAATCTCGTGCAACAGGCGGCCATCGCGGTCAGTGGCTCGATGGTGGTGACCCACGCCGACGGGCGGGAGTTCGACCTGGGCGGCGAGTGGCGGTCGGTGACGCTGTTCGGCGTGCTTTCCGAAGCACTCGGCGAGGAGGTCACGGTCCGCACCGAACGCTCCCGCCTGGTGGAGTACGCCGACAAGGTGGGATTGGCCGTGGACCCGAAGTGGGGCCCGGGCAAGCTGGCCGAGGAACTGTTCGAGGAACTGGTCGTCCCCGGCCTGGATGCGCCCACCTTCGTGCGGGACTACCCGGAGGAGACCAGCCCGCTCACCCGGGCCCACCGCAGCGAGCCGGGGCTGGCCGAGAAGTGGGACCTCTACGTGCTCGGCTTCGAGCTGGGCACCGCGTACTCCGAGCTGGTCGACCCGGTCGTGCAGCGCGAGCGGCTGGTGGCCCAGGCGCAGTTGGGCGCCCGTGGCGACGACGAGGCGATGCGTCTCGACGAGGACTTTCTCCGGGCGATGGAGTATGGAATGCCGCCGGCCGGCGGTATGGGAATGGGAATCGACCGGCTCTTGATGGCCCTGACCGGGCTCGGAATTCGGGAAACGATCCTCTTCCCGTTGGTCCGCCCGGAGTAGTCTCGCCCGGCTCACGCCGAGCCGTAACGGCATCCTATTGACGAGGCGAGCAGCGCGGGGGTTATTGTGCTCTCGTTAGCAGGAGCGCCCTGCTCGAAAGGAATGTGCGACGTGGCCAAACAGATCATTCACAAGCTGGTCGATGACCTGGACGGCGGGGACGCGGACGAGACCGTCAAGTTCGCCCTCGACGGCGTTCAGTACGAGATCGACCTGTCGAGTGCCAACGCCGCGAAATTGCGCGACGCTTTTGCCTCGTACGTGGGCTCCGGCACCAAGGTCGGCCGGGGCGGCGTGGTGATCGGTGGACGGGCTGCCCGCGGTCGGGGTGGCGCGACCGCCGATCGGGAACAGAACAAGGCGATCCGGGAGTGGGCCAAGAAGGCTGGCAAGGACATCTCAGACCGGGGTCGTATCCCGCAGGAGATCGTCGACGAGTACCACGCAAAGCGCTGATCCGTCAGCAGCTTGGTGGCCAGCCGCCACCGTAGGCGACACCGACGCCGGGCCGGAGCAGTTCTCCGGGCCGGCGTCGCCGCATCCGCGACCGGCCCCGCCGTGCGTGTCCGGTACGGGGGTCGAGACCGCCCGCCGGGTCGGGCTGAGGGTCCGGGAAGCATTCCCGGCCCACCGACGTTGTCCACAACCAGTGGAACAGCTATCCACAGCCTGTGGACAACCTTCCCAGGGTCGGGCGCGGCGTTCGTCGCGACCGCCCGTCCGCCCTCCCCGGGCCTCCGGATCGCTTCCGGAGCCGGGATTGGGCTTCCGTCGCGTTACTCGGATTTCGCTCTGCGCGTAGCGACAGCGCTACCGGAACACCTCCTGAGCGCGGACGGTTGTGCAAAACGACGTAGAACCGACCCAGACCGAAGACACACGACCTCAGCTGAGTCGGTCAGCAACGATAGAGTAAGGAGGCACGGACGCCCGTCCTGGACGTTCGTGCACCGGCCCCGCCAAGATCTTGATCAAGGCGCACGGCACGTGAGGAGCACGAGGGCATGTTCGAGCGGTTCACCGACCGAGCGCGACGGGTTGTCGTCCTGGCCCAAGAAGAGGCCCGGATGCTCAACCACAACTACATCGGTACGGAACACATCCTGTTGGGCCTGATCCACGAAGGTGAAGGCGTCGCGGCAAAGGCCCTGGAGAGCCTCGGCATCTCCCTGGAGGGCGTCCGCCAGCAGGTCGAGGAGATCATCGGCCAGGGCCAGCAGGCGCCGAGCGGGCACATCCCGTTCACGCCGCGGGCCAAGAAGGTGCTGGAGCTGTCGCTGCGCGAGGCGCTGCAGCTCGGCCACAACTACATCGGCACTGAGCACATCCTGCTCGGTCTGATCCGTGAGGGCGAGGGCGTCGCCGCCCAGGTGCTGGTCAAGCTCGGCGCCGACCTCAACCGGGTCCGCCAGCAGGTGATCCAGCTGCTGTCCGGCTACCAGGGCAAGGAGCCTGCCGCGGCGGGCGCCGCGCCGGGTGAGGCCGCGCCGTCGACCAGCCTGGTGCTGGACCAGTTCGGCCGCAACCTGACTCAGGCCGCCCGCGAGGGCAAGCTCGACCCGGTCATCGGGCGCGAGAAGGAAATCGAGCGGGTCATGCAGGTGCTCTCCCGCCGTACCAAGAACAACCCGGTCCTGATCGGTGAGCCCGGCGTCGGTAAGACCGCCGTGGTGGAGGGGCTTTCCCAGAAGATCATCAAGGGCGAGGTGCCTGAGACTCTCAAGGACAAGCAGCTCTACACGCTCGACCTCGGTGCGCTCGTCGCCGGTTCCCGCTACCGCGGTGACTTCGAGGAGCGCCTCAAGAAGGTGCTCAAGGAGATCCGCACCCGCGGCGACATCATCCTGTTCATCGACGAGATCCACACCCTGGTGGGTGCGGGTGCCGCCGAGGGCGCGATCGACGCCGCGAGCATCCTCAAGCCGATGTTGGCCCGTGGTGAGCTGCAGACCATCGGCGCCACCACGCTGGATGAATACCGCAAGCACCTGGAGAAGGACGCCGCTCTCGAGCGCCGGTTCCAGCCGATCCAGGTGGGTGAGCCGTCGCTGGCGCACACCATCGAGATCCTCAAGGGCCTGCGTGACCGCTACGAGGCGCACCACCGGGTCTCGATCACGGATGCAGCCCTGGTGGCTGCCGCAACTCTGGCCGATAGATACATCTCCGACCGCTTCCTGCCGGACAAGGCGATCGACCTGATCGACGAGGCCGGTGCCCGGATGCGGATCCGTCGGATGACCGCGCCGCCAGACCTGCGTGACTTCGACGAGCGCATCGCCCAGGTGCGTCGTGACAAGGAGTCCGCGATCGACGCTCAGGACTTCGAGCGCGCCGCCCAGCTGCGTGACAAGGAGAAGCAGCTCCTCGGTCAGAAGGCTCAGCGGGAGAAGGAATGGAAGGCCGGTGACCTGGACGTCGTCAGCGAGGTTGACGACGAGCAGATCGCCGAGGTGCTCGGCAACTGGACCGGCATCCCGGTCTACAAGCTGACCGAGGAGGAGACCTCGCGCCTGCTGCGCATGGAGGACGAGCTGCACAAGCGCGTCATCGGCCAGGAGGACGCGGTCAAGGCGGTCTCGAAGGCGATCCGGCGTACCCGGGCCGGCCTGAAGGACCCGAAGCGCCCGTCGGGCTCGTTCATCTTCGCCGGCCCGTCCGGTGTGGGTAAGACCGAGCTGTCCAAGGCGCTCGCCGAGTTCCTCTTCGGCAGCGAGGATGCCCTCATCCAGCTGGACATGTCCGAGTTCCACGACCGCTACACGGTCTCCCGGCTGGTGGGTGCCCCTCCCGGCTACGTCGGCTACGACGAGGGCGGGCAGCTGACCGAGAAGGTGCGGCGTCGGCCGTTCTCGGTGGTTCTCTTCGACGAGATCGAGAAGGCCCACCCGGACGTGTTCAACACGCTGCTCCAGATCCTGGAGGACGGTCGGCTCACCGACGGTCAGGGTCGGATCGTGGACTTCAAGAACACGGTCATCATCCTGACCACCAACCTGGGCACCCGCGATGTCGCCAAGGCGGTGTCGCTGGGCTTCCAGCAGTCGGAGGACTCCGAGTCGACCTACGACCGGATGAAGCAGAAGGTCAACGACGAGCTCAAGCAGCACTTCCGGCCTGAGTTCCTCAACCGGATCGACGACACCATCGTCTTCCACCAGCTGCGCCAGAACGAGATCCTCTCGATCGTGGACATCATGATCCAGCGGATCGAGGGCCAGCTGCGCAACAAGGACATGGGTCTGGAGCTGACCGACAACGCCAAGAAGTACCTGGCGCTGAAGGGCTTCGACCCGGTGCTCGGTGCCCGTCCGCTTCGTCGCACGATCCAGCGCGACATCGAGGACAACCTCTCCGAGCGGATCCTGTTCAACGAGCTGACCCCGGGTCAGATCGTGGTGGTGGACTGCGAGGGCGACCCGAACGACATCGACAAGTCCAAGCTCGTCTTCCACGGCGCGGACAAGCCGGTCGAGGTTCCGGACGCTGTACCGGCCGACCTCGGCGGCACCGCCGCCGCAGGCGCGGACGAGTAGCACAACCGACAGCAAGGGGCGGGGCCCCGGTGGCGCAAGCCACCGGGGCCCCGCCTTTTCCGCTGTCCGCCCGCCCGCCGCGCGCCGCATTCGCCTTGGCGTCCGCCGTCCGCCTCGTGCAGTGATCGACTCAATGTCGGCGATGTAGCGGTGTCCTGGCGTCGGTGGGCCCCCATGTCGGCGAAATAGAGTCGATCACCGTCTCACGGGGCCGTCAGGTGGTGAGGTCAGCGACGGGGAGGGACGGGCCGTCGCCGACGAGGCGGAAGGAGTCGGCGCCAGCTGGTTCGACAAGCCCGTCCTGCACCAGGCCGGCCAGGGCGCGGGCGCGCTGCACGTCATCGGTCCAGACCTGGTCCAGTCGCTGGTGCGGTACCGGCCCGGTGGTCTCCCGGAGCACCCCGAGCAGCAGCCCGCGTACCTGTCGGTCGGTGCCCGCGTACCGCTGGGGTCGCCGGGTTGGCCCTTCCGGTGGCTCCTGCCCGGAGGCCCGCCACGCGCAGACCGACTCGACCGGGCAGGCCGTACAGCGCGGTGATCGGGCTGTGCAGATCACCGCGCCCAGCTCCATGAACGCGGCGCTCGCCAGCGCTGCCGCGGCCGGTTCGGCCGGGAGCAGCTCCTCGGTGGCGACCAGATCGGCTGGCCGGGTGACCGGCCCGGCGTCCGGCTCACCGCCCACCGCCCGGCAGACCACCCGACGCACGTTGGTGTCGACCACGGGGTGCCGCTGCCCGTACGCGAATGCGGCCACCGCCCGCGCCGTGTACGTGCCGACCCCCGGCAGCGCCAGCAGTTGCTCCAGCCGGTCCGGCACCTGGCCGCCGTGCCGGTCGACGATTGCGACAGCGCATTCCCGCAGTCGGACCGCCCGGCGGGGGTAGCCGAGGCGTCCCCACATCCGGATCGCCTCGGCGGGGGTGTCCGCCGCCAGCGCGTCCGGGTCGGGCCAGCGGGCCAGCCATGCCTGCCAGGCCGGCACCACCCGGACCACGGGCGTCTGCTGGAGCATGACCTCGCTGACCAGGATGGCCCACGGGGTGACCCCGGGTTCACGCCATGGCAGGTCACGGGCGTGCTGTTGGAACCATCGGCTGACCAGGGTGGCGAAGTCGGGTTGAGTCATGGCGCCGTCGATGATGTCACGCGGTGCGTTCCCGATGGTTGGGCGGCTCGGGCGGGGTGCCACGACGGCGTCCGACGGATCGGGGAGAATGCGCGAATGAACGAGCTCGCGATCACCGTCATCGGTCGGGACCGGCCGGGCATCGTGGCTGACGTCGCGGAGGTGCTGGCCCGACTGGGCGCGAACCTCACCGACAGCACGATGACGCGGCTGCGGGGGCATTTCGCGATGACCCTCATCTGCACCGGGCCGGCCGCCGCCGAGGTCGAGGCCGCGCTGGCGCCGCTGGCCGTGGAGGGTCAACTGCTGGCGACGGTACGCGCGGTCACCCCCGACGGCGAGGTGCCTCCAGCGGGTGAGCCGTACGTGATGGCGGTGCACGGTTCGGACCGGATGGGCATCGTCGCGGCGATGACCCGGGTGCTGGTGGACGCCGGGGGAAACGTCACCGACCTGAGTACCCGGTTGGCCGGTTCGCTCTACGTGGTGTTGGCGGAGGTCGAGTTGCCGATCGGTGTGGCCGACACACTGATCGACCGGCTGCATCGGACGGCTGCCGAGCTGGGCGTGGAGGTCACTCTCCGGCCGGCGGACCCGGATCTGTTGTGACCGGCGAGGAGAGCGGGCCGGACGTCGAGTCGTATGCCGGTCTGGGCGACTGGACACCGGAGTCACTGGCTGTGCCGGGCGAGGTGCGGGCCGTGGTGTCCGCCCCGGATCCGGTGCTGAGTCGGGCCGCTGACGAGGTCGATCCGACCGCGAAGGAGACTGTCCAGCTCGCGGCCGACCTGGTCGCCACGATGAGGGTGTCGCCGGGCTGCGTTGGGCTGGCCGCGCCGCAGGTCGGGGTGGGCGCCCGTGTTTTCGCCGTCGATGTGACCGGCCATCCAAAGGCGGTCACCGTGCATGGCACCTTCGTGCTCTGTAATGCCCGGGTGGTCGAGGCGACCCGGTGGAAGCCGGGCCGGGAGGGGTGCATGTCGGTGCCGGACCTGACCGGGGACGTGAAGCGGGCCAGTCGGCTGGTGGTGGAGGGTGACCTGCCGGGCACCGGCGAGCCGGTCCGGTTGGTGACCGACGGCTTCGAGGCGCGGGCGTTGCAGCACGAGATCGACCACTGCGCGGGGCTGCTCTTTTTGGATCGGGTGGCCGGGGCGCACGCCGTCTACCAGCGCAAGGTCTACCTCTGAGGGTGCGCCGGACGATCAGGGTGTCCGTCCGCAGTGGAAGGTCAAGCGTGTGCCTCGGTGGGGCTCCGGCGCGTCGCACCGCACCGGCGGGGGCAGCGCGGCTACGGTGGAGGGCATCATGCGTCTGACGGTCGGCCCCCTGCCACCCGCCGTGTACTGGCGGCGTCGCGCCGTCGTACTCGGAGCGGGGTTTCTCTTCCTGATTGTCCTGCTCTATTCCTGCACCGGCTCGGGTCGTTCCGGTGAGCGACCGCAGGCGGGGGCGACGCCCACCGCGACGGCGACCTCGACGCCGACGTCCCCCGAGTCGCCGGGGCCGGGTGGGCCGGTGCTGACACCGCAGACCGGTGCTCCGCCGACGTCCGCCAACCCCGATGCGACGAGTCCGAGCCCCGCGACCACCAGCAACGAACCACCGCTGGGCGCGGCCGCCGGTTCCGAGGACGACGGCACCTGCACCAACGCGGAGATCAGCGTGGTTTCGGTGGCGAGTCCAACCTCGGTCCAGCGTGGCGCGGTGGTCGATCTGGAGCTCAAGATCAAAAACACGTCGGACCGGACGTGCAGCCGGAACGTCGGCGCCGATCTGCAGGAGATCTTCATCAAGTCCGGTGCCGAGAAGATCTGGTCGTCGGACACCTGCGGCAAGGTCCAGGGCTCGGACGTGCAGTCCTTCACGCCGAACTTCGAGCGCTCCTACCAGGTTGCCTGGAACGGGCGGGACACGAGCCGGTGCGACGGCAGCGGGCTGGCCGCTGGCCCCTTCCCGCCGCTTGGGACATACCAGGTGTTCGCTCGGGTCGGCACGAAGCTCAGCGCGCCGACGAAGCTCACCGTCACCGGCTGAGCCGGGTCAGACGTACCGCTCCAGGATGGATGCCTCGGCGAGCCGGGACAGCCCCTCGCGGACGCCTCGGGCCCGGGCGTCACCGACCCCCTCGACAGCCTGTAGATCCTCCACGGTCGCGCCGAGCAGCCGCTGGAGGCTGCCGAAGTGCACCACCAGCCGGTCGACCACCGCCACCGGCAGCCGGGGCACCTTGGCCAGCAGTCGGAAGCCGCGTGGGCTGACCGCGGCGTCCAGCGCGTCGGATGCGGCCGGGTAGCCGATCGCCTTGGCCACCGCCACCAGGTCGATCAGCTCGGTGGCGCCGAGCAGGTCCAGCTCGACCAGTGCCTCGTCCAGGGTGCGCGACTTGCGGCCGACCGGGAGGTAGTCCCGGATGACCAGCGTCCGGTCGGCGTCCACGCCGGCCATCAGCTCGTCCAGTTGCAGGGCGAGCAGGCGGCCGTCGGTGCCCAGCTCCACCACGTACCCGGCGATCTCGTCGGCGATCCGGCGGACCATCTCCAGCCGCTGCACCACGGCCACCGCGTCCCGCACGGTGACCAGATCCTCGATCTCGAGTGCGGAGAGCGTGCCGGAGACCTCGTCCAGCCGGAGCTTGTAGCGCTCCAGGGTGGCGAGCGCCTGGTTGGCCCGGGAGAGGATCGCCGCGGAGTCATCGAGCACGTGCCGCTGGCCGTTGACGTAGAGGCTGATGATTCGCATCGACTGGCTGACCGAAATCACCGGGTAGCCGGTCTGCCGGGCCACCCGCTCGGCGGTGCGGTGCCGGGTGCCGGACTCTTCCGTCGGGATGGACGGGTCGGGCATCAGGTGCACGGCCGCTCGGACGATCCTGGTGCCGTCGCTGGAGAGCACGACGGCGCCGTCCATCTTGCACAGCTCCCGGACCCGCGTCGCGGAGAACTCCACATCCAGCGCGAAGCCGCCGGTGCACAGGCCCTCGACGACCTTGTCGTAGCCGAGCACGATGAGCGCGCCGGTGCGGCCGCGCAGAATGCGCTCCAAACCGTCGCGCAGGGCGGTGCCGGGAGCCATCAGGGCGAGGTTGGCCCGCAGCGGATCCCCGGTGCCACCGGCGGCTCCCGCGGTGACGCTCACGCTGATCGGGCGGGCGGGCGAGCCCACGGCGCCGGTGCGGGCCTGGGGCGGCGCGCCGGCTGGCTTGGTGGTATCGCGGTCGATCGGCACGGGCACAGTCTACGGACTGCCGTGCGGTGGGTGCTGTCGTGGTTACTGTGATGTGTCACGATGCGGCCCTTCCCACCCTTTCCCGCTTGCGACGTGCTGTCCGGTATCGCCGTCCCCGTCGACACGGTCGGTCACTCGGCGGACGCGCGGGCCGCATGGTGCAGCGCCGAACGAACGTCCGTGACCTCGGTCACCCGCATCTGCTCGGGGCCGGCGCCGGTGCTGGCCGGGCCGCAACCGGGAGGCACCAGGGCCACCTTGAACCCGAGCCGGGCCGCCTCGGCCAGCCGGCGCGGCACCGCCCCGACCCGGCGCACCTCGCCGGTCAGCCCCACCTCACCGATCGCCACCAGGTGCGGCGCGATGGCCAGGTTGAGCCCGCCGGAGGCGACCGCCAACGCGACCGCCAGGTCTGCGGCCGGCTCCACCACCCGGATCCCGCCCACCGTGGCGGCGAAGACCTCCCGATCGTGCAGGGTCAGCCGCTCGGTGCGCCGTTGCAGCACCGCGAGCACCATCGCCAGTCGTGCCGAGTCGAGGCCGGAGACCGTGCGCCGGGGAGAGCCGGCCACCGTCGCGCCGATCAGGGCCTGCACCTCCGTGACCAGGGCCCGCCGCCCCTCCATAGCCACGGTCACGCAGGTGCCGGGGACCGGCTCCGCGTAGCGGGTCAGGAACAGCCCGGACGGGTCGGCCAGACTGCTGATGCCGCCCTCGTGCATTTCGAAGCAGCCGACCTCGTCGGCCGCGCCGAACCGGTTCTTCACGCCGCGCACCAGGCGCAGCGAGGAGTGCTTGTCGCCCTCGAAGTACAGCACCACATCGACCAGGTGCTCCAGCACGCGCGGCCCGGCCACCTGGCCGTCCTTGGTGACGTGCCCGACCAGCACGGTGGCGATGCCCCGCTCCTTGGCGACCGAGACCAGCGCGGAGGTGACCGCGCGCACCTGGGTCACCCCGCCGGGCACCCCCTCGGTGCCGGTGGTCGAGATGGTCTGCACCGAGTCGAGCACCAGCAGGCCGGGCTTGACCGCGTCGAGGTGCCCGAGCACCGCCGCCAGGTCGCTCTCAGCCGCGAGGTAGAGCTGGTCGTGCAGGGTGCCCATCCGCTCGGCACGCAAGCGCACCTGACTGACCGACTCTTCCCCGCTGACCACCAGCGAAGGGCTGCCGGAGCCGACGGCCCACTGCTGCGCCACGTCCAGCAGCAGGGTCGACTTGCCCACGCCGGGCTCGCCGGCGAGCAGCACCACCGCGCCCGGGACCAGGCCGCCGCCGAGCACCCGGTCGAGCTCGCTCACCCCGGTGGGACGGGCGCGGGCCGGAGCGGCGCTGATGGTGGCGATCGGCCGGGCCGGCTCGGCCGGCATCCGGGAGCTGACCACCCGACCGGAGACGGTCGGGCCCGTCACCGTGTTCTCGACCACCGCGCCCCACTCGCCGCACTCCGGACAGCGCCCCACCCACTTGGGTGGCTGGTGCCCGCAGGCGTCGCACTGGTAGGCCGGGCGCGGCTCGCGGGTGGTGGAGCGACCACGAGCGGCACCGGCCGTGCCGCCACGCGGAGGGGTCGATCGGGAGGTGGTCACATCAGGACGCTAGCCCTCGCGTCCGACGAAAACACCCCGGCGTGGTGGTCACCACGCCGGGGTGTTTGTCGATGTGACGGTCGGGTCACTCGTGGGTCGTGCCGCCCTCGTCGTCGTAGCCGCCCTCGCGCTCGATGATCGGGGAGGGAGGTGCCGCCGGGGTGAGCGGCACCGCGATCGGTGCCGGGCCGGTGACCGTGTTGCCGTTACCGAAGTCGAAGGTCACGATGACGTTCTGGCCCGAGCGCAGCGCCTCGGTCAGACCGATCAGCCGGAGCTGCGTGGTGGCCTCGGAGTTGAGCTGGAGGTAGCTCAGCGGAGCCAGCTCGATCCGGGCCGGCTGACCCGGGGCGGCCGCGCTGGCCGAGCCCGACGCCCGCGCCGACTCCGGTGCGGACGGGGTGGCCGAGGACGACCCGGTCTCGGACGGGGTCGCCGACGGGCTGGCCGAGCCGGACGTGGAGGCCGACGGGCTGGCGGGGGCGGACTCCGAGGCGGACGGCGACGGGCTCGCCGAGCCGCCGCTGATCACCACCTCGCGGGCGCTCTCGGTGGTGACGGTGACCGTCACCGTCTCCTTCGAGTCGTTGTAGATCACGGCGTTGAGCGGAGCGTCCTGGCCGGCCCGGTAGCCCTCGGTGCCCGGGTAGTCCACGAGCAGGCCACGAACGGAGAACGAACCGTTGTTGGTCGTGAGGCTGACGCCCTGGACCGACGCCTCCTTGGTGGCGGTCTCGGCGATCTGACCGGTGCCGCATCCGGACGCCAGCAGGCTGGTCGCCGCAATCCCGGACAGCAACAGGGCCGCCCGCCGGGATCCCCTGATCGAGCGCGTCACGTCGGTCCTCCTCGTCACAATCCCCACCCGGGCCGCACGCCGGGCACGGTGGCCATACCCGCGCAGACCGCGTTCCAGCGTAGTTGGGACTGATCGAGGCCCGCACGCGGACCCGGCATTGCCACCTGCCCGGGTGCCGTTCACACCACCCGACCGCTCGCGACCAGCAGGACCACGTCGATCAGGGCCACCAGCATCACGGCCCGGAACGCGGACACCGGCCGCCGGCCTGCCCGGACCGCCGAGCGTCCGGCGTACCAGCTCAGCGGCGGCACCACGGCGGCCGTGCCGACCGCCGCCAACCCGATCGCCGACGGCGGCCCGGGTGGCCCGAGGACCAGGATCGCCGTCGCCGCGAGGAGCAGACCGGCCGCCGCCGCCCGGCTGCCGGCGGCGCCCAGGCGGTGTGGCAGGCCGCGCACCCCGGTCCGAGCGTCATCGGCCAGGTCGGGCAGCACGTTGGCGAAGTGCGCGCCGGCGCCCAGGCACGCCGCCGCCGCCAACAGCCAGGCCGGCGGGGTCGGCTGACCGGGCAGCGCCAGCACCACGAAGGCGGGCAGCGCGCCGAAGGAGACGGCGTACGGCAGCACCGACAACGCGGTGGCCTTGAGCGGCCAGTCGTAGAGCAGCGCGGAGACCAGGGCGACGGTCAGCCAGAACGCCGCCGTCGGGTTCGTGGTCAGTGCCAGCAGCGGGCAGGCCACCGCGGCCGCCGCCGCGGCCCAGGCCGTGGTGCGCCGACCGACCGCGCCAGCGGCGACCGGCTTGTCGGTACGCCCCACAGTGGCGTCCCGCTCGGCGTCCAGCGCGTCGTTGGTCCAGCCGACGGCGAGCTGGCTGGCCAGCACGGCCAGCACCACCGAAACGATTCCGGTCGGCCGGTGGCCCACTCCCCACGCCAGCAGACCGGCCACCGTGGTCACCGCTGCGGCCGGTTCCGGATGGCTCGCTCTGACCAGCCCTAACACCCTCGACGACATAAGGGAAGTCTGGTCGTTACCGAGCAGTCGTGCCACGCTCGTTGCCATGCGAGACGTGGCTGCGGCTGCGGCGTCCACCGGCCCCAGGGTGCTGCCGCGTAACGATCCGCGCCAGTACGACGACCTGGCCGGTGAGTGGTGGCGGCCAGATGGTGCGTTCGCGATGCTGCACTGGCTGGCTGAGGCCCGCGCGGCGCTGGTGCCCCCGGCGACCCGTCCCGATGCGTTGCTGGTCGATCTGGGTTGTGGCGCCGGTCTGCTCGCGCCGCACCTGACCGGTAAGGGCTACCGCCACGTCGGTGTGGATCTGACCCGCTCGGCGTTGGTCCAGGCCGCCGAGCACGGGGTGCGCGTGGTCCAGGGCGATGTCACCGCGGTCCCGCTCCCGGATGGTTGCGCCGACGTGGTCTCCGCGGGCGAGTTGCTGGAGCATGTCCCGGCCTGGCCCCGTGCGGTGGCCGAGGCGTGCCGGCTGCTGCGCCCGGGCGGCCTGCTGGTGGTGGACACACTGAACGACACGGCGCTGGCTCGGCTGGTCGCGGTCCGGCTCGCCGAGCGGCTGCCGACGGTGCCGCGCGGCATCCACGACCCCCGGTTGTTCGTGGACGCTCGGGCGCTGGTGGCCGAGTGTGCGCGGCACGGCGTCGACCTGCGGCTGCGGGGCATCCGTCCGCAGGTGACCGGCCTGGTTGCCTGGCTGCTGCGCCGTGCCCGCGCGGCGGGGACACCCGATGCGACACCTGCCGGCCGCACCCCGCGCATCGTGCCGACCCGATCCACCGCCGTGCTGTACCAGGGCCGGGGGATCCGCAAAGGATAGTCGGGTCGTGGCGGGGTATGGGACGCCGAGGAGGAGGCGATATGACGGTGCACGCGCTTGAGGCGGCCCGCCGGTTGGCGCCGCGGTTCGCCGCGCGGGCGGCAGAGCACGACCGGGACGGTTCCTTCCCAGTGGATGATTTCCGTGACCTGCGGGAGGCCGGCCTGTTCGGGCTGATGGTCCCCCGGGCGCTGGGTGGCCTGGGAGCCAGCTTCGCCGAGTACACCGCAGTAGCCACCGAACTTGCCCGGGGCAACGGCGCGACCGCCCTGGTGTTCAACATGCACGCCTCGGTCACCGGCGCGCTGGGCGCGGTCACCGAGGAGTTGGCCGAGGCGCTGGGCGTGCCGGACGAGGCGTTGGTCGCACGGGACCGGCTGCTCACGGCTGCGGCGCAGGGCTCCTGGTACGCGGTCGCGATGAGCGAGCGGGGCGCCGGTGCCCGGTTGTCCCAGCTGAGCACGGTCTACGAGGCGACCGACGAGGGCTGGCACCTCAAGGGCAGCAAGACCTTCTGCTCCGGCGCCGGGCACGCCGACGGCTACCTGGTGGCGGCGCGCAGTGCCGCCGACCAGTCGGTGGTCTCGCAGTTTGTGGTGCCGGCCGGCGACGGTCTGACCGTGGAGCCGACCTGGGACTCGCTCGGCATGCGCGCGACCTCCTCACACGACCTGCACCTGGACGTCACCGTGCCGGCCGACCGGCTGCTCGGCGGGGTGGAGGGGCTTGCCCTGGTGGTCGCCCAGCTGATGCCGCACTGGCTGGTGGCCAGCTACGCGGCCGTCTACGTGGGCGTTGCCCGGGCGGCGATCGACGCGGCTGCCGAGCATCTCAACGCCCGCAACCTGGCCGGCCTGCCGGCGGTGCGGGCCCGGCTGGGGCGGGCGGACGCGGCGACGGCGGCGGCCCAACTGGTGGTGGCCGAGGCAGCCCGCCGGGTGGACGAGGCGCCGGGCGACGCGGAGACCAACCGCTGGGTGTGGCGGGCGAAGCTGCTCGCCGGCACCACGGCCGCCGAGGTGGCGGCGTCGGTGCTGGAGGCGGCGGGCACCTCGGCGACCCGCCGCGGTCATCCGTTGGAGCGGCTCTACCGCGATGCCCGCTGCGGCTCACTGCACCCGGCCACGTCGGATGTCTGCGCCGACTGGCTCGGTATCGCCGCGTTGGGCGGCGACCCGGATCGCGACGGATCGGCACCGCGTTGGTGAGCCGGCCTGGCGGGCTTCGCGCGGGGGATGGGCCGGCCGAGGTGGCCGGTGGGACGGCAAGGGGGAGGACAGCATCTGACGAGAGGTGGGGATCGTGTCCGTACCAGTGATCGCGGGGCTCGGGGCTGCGCAGCCGCCGTCCGCTTCGCAGGACGAGTTGTGGGAGGGCTACTTCTCCCGGCACTTCTCCGGCACCACCCGGTCGTTGGCCCAGCGGATCTTCGCGAACTCGGGGGTGACCCGGCGGCAGGCCGCGGTCAACCCTCTCCTGGAGGACGTGTCGGACTGGCCGACGGAACGCCGGCTGCGCCGCTACCAGGTGGAGGCGCTGCCGCTGGGCAAGGAGGCGGTGGGCCGTGCGTTGACCGCCGCCGGGCTGGGCGCCGGCGACATCGGCCTCTTCATCGTCTGCTCCTGCACGGGGTACGCCACCCCGGGGCTGGACATCCTGCTCGCGCGGGATCTCGGTATGGCCGCGGACACCCAGCGGATGTTCATCGGCCACATGGGCTGTTACGCGGCGCTGCCGGGGCTCGGCGCGGCGAGTGACTTCGTCACCGCCCGGGGGCGACCTGCGCTGCTGCTCTGCGCGGAGCTGACCAGCCTGCACATCCAACCGTCCAGCGCCAGGGTGGACACCCAGCAGATCGTCTCCCACGCGCTCTTCTCGGACGCCGCGGTCGCCGCCGTGGTCGTGCCGGGCGGCCCGGGGTACGCGCTGCGCGAGGTCACCTCCGTCACCGACACCTCGACCGCCGACCACATGACCTGGGACGTCACCGACACCGGCTTCCGGATGGGGTTGTCGCCGAAGGTGCCGCAGGTGCTCTCCAGGCATGTCCTCGGGCTGGTCGACGACCTGCTGGCCCGGCACGGCACCACCCGCTCCGAGGTGGACGGATGGGCGGTGCACCCGGGCGGGCCGCGAATCCTCAACGTGGTCGAACGGGAGTTGGCCCTGCCTCCGGAAGGGCTGGCGGCGTCCCGGGCGACGCTCGACGAGCACGGCAACTGCTCGTCGCCGACCGTGCTGCTGATCCTGGACCGGCTGGGTCGCGCGACACCGGCGGCTCGACGCGTCGTCATGCTGGCGTTCGGCCCCGGGCTCACCCTCTACGCGGCCCTGCTCGATCGACAGGACTGAACCTCTGGTCGGTAGGCTCACCGCATGGATCCAACGGCGGACGACCGGCTGCGCTCGGCGGTGTTGTTTGGTGCTGCGGTGGCCGTCCTGGCCGTCGGTGGTTGGTGGTGGCAGGCAGCCGCCCCCACCCCGACGCCGGGTTCGGCTGGCCCAGTGTCGGCGATGCCGAGCGCCGGGCCGACCGTCAGCACCGCGATGGAACGCGCCCTGGCTGCCGGCGAGCCCGATGCGCGGGTGACGATCCTGGTCGACGGGGAGGGTGAGGTCATCAGGATGCGGGACGCTCCGAGGGTGACGATCGACCCGGCGACGGGCTCGATCTCCGACATCGAGGGCGACCCGTCCGCGCTCTTCGAGGAGGGCGATCTGCCCGCGTTCCGTGAGACGGTCTGGCGGGAGCGGTTCGAGCTCGTCCCGGGGCAGACCGTGGCCCGGCAGGCGGCGGGTGGCGACTCCCGTCAGCTGCTGCAGTACCGGTGCACCAGGCCGGGCACCATGCTGGTGACGATCTCGGGGGCCGGGCTTGCCGGGCCAGCACGGGTCGACTGTGACGGCACGATCGCCACCGCCGAGGTGCTTGCGCACGGCAGACCGTTTCGCCTGTCGCTGGCGACGGTGGGAGACAGCGAGATCGACGTAGAGGCGCAACTGGTCACCCTGCCCCGCTAGACCCCAACCCCGGTCCGTGAGGTCGGCCTCGCGATCATGCGGTTGCTGCCCCGACGCAGGGGGCATTCCACGCATCTCGACGACCGGAACTGCAAGATCGCGGGGCAGGGCGGGTGACGTGCAGCCGCGGTCAGGCGGCGAGGGCGCTCAGGTCGCCCCGGTAGGCGTCGACCGGCCCCAGGTCGGGCACCACCCGGGTCACTGTGCCGGCGCGGTCGACCAGCAGGGCGGTCGCGGTGCCGGGGCGGGCCGGTTGGCCCAGGAACGAGCGCAGCCCACCGGCGGGGTCGGCCAGTGCGCGGGCCTGCCGCTGGTTCGTGGGCCGGGCCGGGACCGTCCGCCCTCCGGTGACGGTGACCACGGAGACGCCGGCGGGCGCGGCAGCCAGGGCGTCGGCGACGCGGTCCGGGCAGGGGCAGCCGTCCAGCAAAATGATCATGGCGGGTAGCAGGCCGCGCAGCGGCACCGGTGCCTGGCTCGCGTCGACGAGGTCCAGTGCGGGCAGGGCCCGACCGGCGAGTGTCGCGGGCGGCGAGTAGGGAGCCGGGGTCGAACGCTCGGTGCCTCGGTTGACTCGTGGCCAGGTGACCACGAGCAGACCGGCCAGCGTGGTGAGGACCGCCACCAGCAGGACCAGCAGCGGCAGGCCCAGAGCCCGGTGGCCGCCGGGTAGGCCGGCGGCTCTGCGCAGCTCACGGCGGATCTGGGCGGCCTCGGCGGAGAGCGCGGAGGCGTCGTCGGGGACCACCACCCGGCCCCATTCGGGCGGCAGGCCGGGCAGGCCGTCGGCTGGCCCGTGGCCCTCTGCATCCGGCTTGCCCATCGGACCCCCTGAAAGCGTCTCGAGAGCGGAGTGCGGCTCGGTCTCCAGGGTCGCGCACCAGGGGCAGCTCCCGCTACATCTGGGCGTAGTCCCGCCGCCCGGGATACCATGGGAGGAGCGCATAGCCCTTGATCTCGACGTTCTGTTCATTCGCACCGGGCAGTCATCCGTGCGTTACGGAGCGTGTTTGAACCATCAGTTTGACCGCCTGTCAAGCTGAAGCAAGACCTCTCACAGGGCCCCTGAGCTGCGCCAACGGTCAGGACATCGGTGAGACATCGCTGCCTGATCGTGTTACCCTAGACACAGCGAAAGGGGTTTCGAACCTATGGTTTTCAGTGTCGGCGAGACCGTTGTTTACCCCCACCACGGGGCCGCACTCATCGAGGCAATCGAGACTCGGATCATCAAGGGCGAGCCTAAGAAATACCTCGTCCTGAGGGTCGCGCAGGGTGACCTGACGGTCCGGGTGCCCGCAGAGAACGCCGAGATCGTGGGTGTGCGCGAAGTGGTCGGCGAAGAGGGCCTCGGCCTTGTCTTCGACGTTCTCCGGGCTCCGCACACCGAGGAGCCGACCAACTGGTCGCGGCGTTACAAGGCCAACCTGGAAAAGCTGGCCTCCGGAAACCCGCTGAAGGTCGCCGAGGTCGTGCGTGACCTGTGGCGCCGGGAGCGGGAGCGGGGCCTGTCCGCGGGTGAGAAGCGGATGCTCGCCAAGGCCCGTGACATTCTCGTCGGCGAGGTCGCGCTGGCGGAGAAGAGCACCAAGGACGAGGCGGAGATGCTGCTCGACAAGGTGCTCACCGAGGCCTAGTCAGCACAGCATCGTCGTACCCACTTCGTAGCGAACAAACCACCGAGGACCGTGACGTGACCGCGCAGCTCAATCCGCGCGGTGACGTTGCGGTCCTCGTGCCTGCGGCGGGTGCCGGCGTACGGCTCGGCCCCGGCCGACCCAAAGCGCTGCGCCTGCTCGCCGGCGAGCCGCTGCTGGTCCACGCCGTGCGTCGGCTGGCCGCCGCACCGTCGGTGCACACGATCGTGGTGGCCGCGCCGGCCGCCGAGGTGACTGCCGTCCGTGAGCTGCTGGCCCCGGTTGCGCCGGTGATCGTGGTGCCGGGCGGCGCGGAACGGCAGGCGTCGGTGGCCGCCGCGCTGGCCGCGGTGCCCGCCGGTCCGACGATCGTCCTGGTGCACGATGCCGCTCGCGCGCTCACCCCGCCTGAGCTGGTCGAATCCGTCGCGGCGGCGGTCCGTGACGGCTGTGACGCGGTGATTCCGGTCCTGCCGGTCGTCGACACGATCAAGGAGGTCGGTGCCGGCGAGGTGGTGCTCGGCACCGTCGACCGTTCCGCCCTACGCGCGGTGCAGACCCCGCAGGGTTTCCGCCGGGCCGTGCTCAGCGCCGCCCACGCCGCCGCCGGAGACTCCCTCACCGACGACGCCGGGCTCGTCGAGAAGCAGGGCGTCGTGGTGACCTGCGTGCCGGGCTCGGAGTACGCGCTGAAGATCACCCGCCCGTTCGATCTGGTGCTTGCGGAGCATCTGCTCGCCGCCGCCGGTTGACGCGTACCCTCTGATCATGATCGTTCCCCGGGTGGCCATCGGCACCGACGTGCATGCGTTCGAGCCTGGCCGGCCCTGCTGGTTGGCCGGCCTGCTCTGGCCCGACCAGGACGGCCTCGCCGGGCACTCGGACGCCGACGTCGCCGCACACGCCGCCTGCAACGCGCTGCTCTCCGCCGCCGGCCTCGGTGATCTCGGCTCCGCCTTCGGGGTGGGTGAGCCGGAGTGGGCCGGCGCGTCCGGTGTGGCGCTGCTGACCGAGACGGCCCGTCGGGTGCGGGCAGCCGGCCTGGAGATCGGCAACGTGTCCGTGCAGGTCGTCGGCAACCGCCCCAAGATCGGGCGGCGTCGTGTGGAGGCCCAGCAGGTGCTCTCCGCCGCCGTCGGCGCCCCGGTCACCGTCTCCGCCGCGACCACCGACGGGCTCGGCTTCACCGGCCGCGAGGAAGGGCTGGCCGGCATCGCGGTCGCCCTGGTGTACGACGCGCCGGCCGCCTAAGCTCGCCGCGATGTCCAGCGACCCCGCCCCCGACCGGTCCGCCGCCGACGGCTACGTCCAGCGTGCCCAACTTCTTGCTGAGCTCGGCCGTCACGACGAGGCGGCCGGGGAGCTGACCTACGGGCTGGCTCTGCAGCCGGATGACGTCGACGCCCTCACCATGCTGGCCCGCGTGCACCTTGCCGCCGACCGCCCGGCCGAGGCGCTCACCGCCGCCGACACGGCCGTGGCCGCCGCACCCGAGGCGCTCCCGCCGCTGGTCGCCAGGGGCATGGCGTTGGCCGACCTGGAGCGTTACTCCGAGTCGGCCGTCACCGCCGACCGGATCCTCGCCCTCGGCCCCGCCGACGCGTACGCCCAGCGGAGCGCAGCGGCGATCCTGGCCGGCGCCCGCAACGGTCAGCCGGCGCTGAACGCAGCCTGGCACGGCGTCGAACTGGCCCCACAGGAGCCGCAGGCGCACCTGGTGCTGAGCCTGGTCGCCGCTCGGTTGGACCTGTTCGACCTGGCCGAGCGGGCCTACCGGGAGGCGTTGCGGCTCGACCCGCGTATCGCCGAAGCGGGGCACGACGTGGGTGTCATACGACTGGAACAGCGCCGCTGGTCGGAGGCATTGGAACACGTCGCCGAGGCGGTGACGATCAGCCCGAGCCGAATCGAATCACCGCGGACCCTCGCGTCCGGCCTGCACCGCCTGGTGCTCTACGGCGCGGGTTGGTCGCTGGTGGCGGCGGTGCTGGTCGCGTTCGCGGCCTCGGCGAGCGACGGGTTCTCCCGCATCCTGGCGGTGCTCGCCGCGCTCACCGGTGGGATCGTCGTCTGGCAGCTCGCGGCCCGGCTGCCGGGGCTGACCCGGACCGTCCTGCCCGCCCTGCTGCAGTCGGACCGGGCGATGGCACTCGCGATCTACGCCGTGGCCGCCGCGCCGGTGCTGCTGCTGGCGTACGCGGTGGTCGGCTCGCCGTGGCCGCTGGTGCTGGCCATCGCCGCCACGGCGATCGCCGAGTTCGCCGTCTTCACCAGAACCGCCATCCGCTAACCGCGACGCGCCCACGTCCAGGCGTACGCCTCGTCTTCGCAGGCGCTGGCGGCGTCGCAGAGATCCAGGGGGCGGAAGGTGTCGACCATGACGGCCAACTCGTCGAAGTAGTCCGCACCGATGGAACGTTCGGCGGCACCCGGCTGGGGGCCGTGGGTGAAACCGGACGGGTGCAGGGAGATTGAGCCCTGCTCGATGCCGGAGCCACGCCGGGCCTCGTAGTTGCCGCCGGTGTAGAAGAGCATCTCGTCGGAGTCGACGTTGTGGTGGTTGTACGGCACCGGGATCGCATCCGGGTGGTAGTCGACCTTGCGGGGCACGAATGAGCAGATGACGAAGTTGGGGCCCTGGAAGGTCTGGTGCACGGGCGGGGGCTGGTGAATGCGGCCGGTGATCGGCTCGAAGTCGTGGATGGAGAACGCCCACGGGTAGAGGTGCCCGTCCCAGCCCACAACGTCGAACGGGTGGTTGGCGTAGACGTAGCGGGTCCAGCCACGCCGGTGCCGGACCAGCACCTCGACCTCCTCGCCGTCGACGAGCAGCGGGGCATCCGGGCCGCGGACGTCGCGCTCGCAGTACGGCGAGTGCTCGAGGAACTGGCCGCGTACGGAGAGGTAGCGCTTGGGTGGGCCGATGTGCCCGGCTGCCTCGACGGTGAGCAGTCGGACGGGCTGGTCACCGGTGGGCACCAGCCGGTGGATGGTCGAGGTGGGGATGATGACGTAGTCGCCGGCGACCGCGTCCAGCACCCCGAACGGGGACTGGACCCGCAGGGTGCCCGACTCAACGTAGAGGCAGTGGTCGCCGGTGGCGTCACGGAACAGCGGTGAGGGTCGGTCGGCGAGCACATACCCGATCCGTACGTCGTCGTTGGCGAGCAGGTACTGCCGGCCGAGGATCGGGTCGGCGCCGCCGGTGTCGAGCTTGTGGGTGCGCAGGTGGCGGGGCTTGAGCGGCAGGTTCGGTGCCCGGGTGAACGCGGGTGGGGTGAACTCGTCGGCGGCCAGGATCGCGGTGGGCGCGTGCCGGTGGTAGAGCAGGGACGAGTCGGAGGAGAAGCCCTCCTGGCCCATCAACTCCTCGGCGTAGAGGCTGCCGTCGGGCTGACGGAACTGGGTGTGGCGCTTGCGCGGCACCTCGCCGACGCTGCGGTAATACGGCATCTCGCCTCCCGATATGTCCCGTCCACCGGCCAGGGGCGTCCGATAATCGGACGCTGTTGTCCGTTCCTCGTAGCGTCCCGTACATTCTTGTTCCGTGTCAACGCAGGTGCCCGCACTCCTCGACGGCCTGGTGGATGATGCCGCCGTCTTCCCTCCGGGTAGCGCCGCGCTGCCCGACGCCCTGGACGCCCACCGTCAGCACCGCACCGCCTGGTACGCCGACCTGGTCGGCCCGCTGCTGGTCCCCGCCTCGACCGTTGCCGTAGGCGACCTGAGCGGTCTCGTCGACCCGGCCGAGGGCCTGGTGGTCGGCGTGATCGGAGACACCGGGATCGGGAACCTGCCCTTCGCGCTGTCGTTCCTGGCCCCGGTCGGCGTCACCGCCCGTCAGGTCGAGGTGGCGGTCGCCAAGCGCGGCGAGGACCCGTTGCCCGGCATCGCCGAGCTGCTGCGGCTGGCCGACACGATGCCGGGCGTCGAGGCCGTCTACGCCGAGCTGCCGCTGACCTTCGGCCTGATGGGCGCGCTGGACGCGCTCGCCGCCGCCCGGGCCGACGGGGTGCCGATCGCGGCCAAGTTCCGCACCGGTGGGCTGGCCGCCGAGCTCTTCCCCACCCCGGCCGAACTGGCCGCGGTGATCTGCGCCTGCCGGGACCGGGGCCTGCCGTTCAAGCTCACCGCCGGGCTGCACCAGGCGGTCCGGCACCTGGACCCGGAGACCGGCTTCACCCATCACGGCTACGCCAACGTGCTGGCCGCGACCCTGGGGGCCGCTGACGGCGGCGGGGTGGACGCCGTCGCCGAGCTGCTGACCGTGGTCGATCCGCGCCCCCTGCTGGAGCGCGCGACCGCACGGCTGGACGGGCCCCGCCCACTGTGGGTCGGCTTCGGCTCGTGCAGCATCCTGGAACCACTGACCGATCTGATCCAGCTTGGGCTGGTGAACGGGGGCTACGACGCATGACCTGGGTGACCGGCGTTGACGGTTCGCCGTACGGGGTGACGAACCTGCCGTACGGGGTGTTCCGGTCCGACGGGGGTCAGTCGCGGATCGGCGTACGGATCGGGTCATGGGTGTTCGACCTGGCCGCGGCGGAGGCCGCCGAGCTGGTGCTGGCCGCCGGTGCGCTGTGCCGGCCCACCCTCAACGACTTCATGGCGTTGGGCCGCCCGCAGTGGACGGCGGTGCGGCAGCGGATCACCGAGCTGCTGACCGACCCGGCGCACCGGGCCGCGGTGGAGCCGCTGCTGGTGCCCCTCGACGACGTGGAGCTGCTGCTCCCGATCGAGGTCGCCGACTACGTCGACTTCTACTCCTCCGAGCACCACGCGGCGAACGTCGGGCAGATCTTCCGCCCCGGTCAGCCGCCGCTGCTGCCCAACTGGAAGCACCTGCCGATCGGCTACCACGGGCGGGCTGGCACGGTGGTCGTCTCCGGCACGCCGGTTATCCGGCCGACCGGGCAGCGCGCCTCCGCCGATGGCCCGGTCACCGGCCCATCGGTACGCCTCGACATCGAGGCCGAGGTCGGCTTCGTGGTGGGCGTACCCAGCTCGTTGGGCGACCGGGTGTCCGTCGACGATTTCGCCGACCACGTGTTCGGCGTGGTGCTGGTCAACGACTGGTCGGCCCGGGACATCCAGGCCTGGGAGTACCAGCCGCTCGGCCCGTTCCTCGGCAAGTCGTTCGCCACCTCGGTCTCGGCCTGGGTGACGCCGCTGGACGCGCTCAGCGATGCCTTCCTGCCGGCCCCCGACCAGGACCCGCCCGTCGTCGACTACCTGCGGGATGTGCCGCACGTGGGGCTGGACCTCCGACTGGCGGTCGAGTGGAACGGCGAGCGGGTCAGCGAGCCGCCGTTCGCCACCATGTACTGGACGCCGGCACAGCAGTTGGCGCACCTCACCGTCAACGGCGCGTCTCTGCGCACCGGCGACCTGTACGCCTCGGGCACCGTCTCCGGCCCGGACCGATCGCAGGTCGGCTCGTTCCTTGAACTGACCTGGGGCGGGGCCGAGCCGGTGACGGTGGGCGACGAGAGCCGCACCTTCCTCGCCGACGGCGACACGGTGACCATCACCGCCACCGCTCCCGGCCCGGACGGCACCACCATCGCCCTCGGCGAGGTCACCGGCACGGTTCGCCCGGCCCGCTGAGCCGCCCTGTCGCTTGGCCGCTGAGCGGACCAGGCGCTGGGTTCGTTGCGCGGGCCTGTCGCCGGGCCCGCCAGCTACCTGGCCCCTGGCCCCTTTGCTCTGCTTCACCCCACGCAACACTTAGGACCACCCGCTGTTGCGTCTGTTGAAGCAGAGCAAAGGGGCTCAGTCGGGCACCTCCACCCGACCCGGCGCAGGTCCGACCCTCTGTCCGTCGGGCCGTCTCGCCGGTGGGACTGGTGATCGCACCGGCTGTGCGATCACCAAGCCCCGTTACCCCGTTGGTTGACGCGGATCATGTCGTCCCGCCATCCGGCACGGACCGGGCCTCTGCCCGTCTGCCGGTGGTGGGGCAATCCCATCGCACACGGAGGTAACCACGATGCACGATTTTGCGGGAGCGATCTGGCGGACCAGCAGCCGCTCGAACGACCAGGGGCTCTGCGTGGAAGTGGCGGACAACCTGGTCGATGTCCATGGTCTGGTCGGGGTACGCGACTCCAAGGATCAGGCCGGCCCCACACTTGCGGTCAGCCCGCCGGGATGGACGGCGTTCATCAGCGCGATCCGGGCCGGTCGCTTCGAACGCTGACCGGCGCTCCGGCACCGGTCGACGACGATCGGTGCCGGAGCGACGCCCAATCGGACAGCGTGGCCTCCGGGTGGTGGAAATTCCGTCCCGGGGGTCACGTCCGGCCCTCACTCCGCGTACCGTCGGGGACACGGGAGGGTGGCATGTCGACGGTGGCGGTTACCGGGTTCATCGAGGCGCACGCTGTCGATGTCTGGCGTCTGCTGACCGACCTGCCCGGCCGTGCGGCCCGGCTGACCGCGGCCGGCCCGATCGAGGTGCTCACCCCGGGTCCGTTCGGGCCGGGCACCGCCTGGCGTGAAGAGCGCATCCAGCCGGGCGGCGGCACGCTGACCGAGGAGTTCCTGGTGGTGGAGGCACTCGCCCCGCAGCGGCTGGTGCTCTGTTCCTCCGGTGCCGGCGTGGATTACCGGATCACCTGGAGCCTGCGCCCGGTCCGGCGTCGCCGTCGGGGTTGCACAGCGATCACCGTCACCCAGGAGGCGGTGCCGACCGCGCCGTACGGTCGGGTGGTGGCGCTGCTGCTCGGCGGGCTCGCCGCCCGGGCCGTCGAGGTGGCGCTCCGGCGTGATCTCGCGGACCTGGCCGTCGCGGCCGGCGCCATCGGCTCCGTCGAAGCCGCCTGACCGCCAGCCGGTCACATCCGCCCTTCGCGCGACCGTGGCCCCCGTGACCTGAGCGGGATCCGGCCGGTTCCGCTGGGTAGGGTGCCGGGCGGAGGTGCGGCATGGGTTTCCCGAGGGGCCGGCGACGGCTCGTGATGGCGGTCGCGGCGCTGCTCGCGACCGCGGCCGTCGCGGTCATCGTCCACCGGGTGCTCGCGCCGGCAGAGGTGAGCACGGTGGCGCGGGCTGACTACCCGGCCGCGGCCCGACCGGCCGCCGGCGTGATCGGTCGACTGCCGGTCGCCCCGTTGATCGTGGACGCGAGGCTGCGGGTGTACGCGGCACACCGCCAGGTCTACGCCGACCGCCCGGTCGACGGGAAATACCGGACCACGCCCTACTGGTCGTACCGGCGCTGGCCCGCGGAGCTGACCGGGGTCGTGGCCAGCGGCAGCACGGTGGTCAGCCGCTGGTCCGACGGTCAACTGGTCGCACTCGACGCGCCGACCGGCCGGGTGCTCTGGCGTACCGACGGCCCGGAGCCCACCGACAGTGGTGCGGTGGTGCGGCGTACCGGTGCGGCCACCGTCTGGAACCCGCGCGGGCTCCAGCTCACCGACCTCCCGGACGGCCGAACGGTGCTGGTGGCCACCGGGGACGCCCAGGCGCGTGGGGTCGAGGTGAGCGGCGGTCGGGAGCTGTGGCGGGTGGACCTCCCCGGCAGTTGCCGAAGCGACGTCGGCACCACCGCCTCCGGGCAGCTCATCGGTCTGGACGCCTGCGCCGGGCCGGCCACGGTCGAGTTCCGGGACGCGGCGACCGGTGCGGTGCGTGAGCGTTGGCGACCGCCGGGTGGCCCGGACGAGCTGGTGGTGACTCCGCTCGGCTGCCGTACCGATCGGTCGGACTGCCTGGCCCTGCGGACCGCCGGGCCGGGCGATGCGGGCGGCCGGGGCTGGCTGCTGGGTGCCGGCGAGCCGGTCGCCGCCCCCGCGCTGGATCCGGCCGGCACCGTGCTGGTCGGTGAGCAGGCCGTCGTCGTGCTCGACGGGGTGGCGGTGGGTCGGTCGGCGCGTACGGGCACCGAGCTGTGGCGGTCCGCGGATCTGGGCACGGCACGGGTGCTGGCCGGGCAGCCCGGTCGGGTGCACCTGCTGACCGAGGCGAACGACCTGGTGACGCTGGATCCGGTGACCGGTGGGCAGCTGTCTCGCTTTTCCCTCAACGTCGGCTCTGACGGGACGGGCTGGGCGCCCGGGGCGGTGGCAGCCGAGGGCGGCTACGTCGCGGTCGAACGGCTCCGTAAGCCGGTCGACCCGGACGGCGACGACCGGCGCTACTACCTGACCGCGGAGGCGGTGATCCTGGCCGCCACCTGATCGTGGCGTCTCGACTCCGGGGAAGCAGAACCTCCCGTTCCCTTTGTCCATAAAGGGTACGTTTCTCACGGTTCAGGTTTCCGGTGGGAAGGGGTCGGCGCATGGGTAGGACAGCGGCCAACTACCTCGTGGGCGGCGCACTCGCCGCCGCCGCAAGTCTCGCGCTGGCGCTTCCGCCGGTGCTGAGCCCTGAGCCCGCGTCGGCACGCGGGTTCAGCGCCATCCGGGCCGAGCCGTCGACGGGCGACGGTGTCACCTTCAAGATCGTGCCGGCGTCACCGACCCTCACCCCACCCATTCCCACGCCCAGCCACGGTGGTCAGTTGCCGGTCACCGGTTCGGGTGGGTCGGCGCTGCTGCTCGCCGGGCTGGGCGGGGCCCTCCTCCTCGTTGGTTGGCTCGCCGCCCGCCGTAGGCGGGGGATCGGCGGACCAGTACCGCGAGACCGGTGACCAACAGCAGGCCCGCGATGGTCGCCCCCACGGCCCAGCCGGAGATCATCCGGGAGATGATGCTGCCCCGCTTTCCGACCTGACCCGCGTCGGGGAACTGGATCTGCGCGGTGACGCTGCGCTTCACCAACCCGCTCTCCAGGTTCACCTCGATCTTCCAGGGCCCGTTGGGCAACTCGGCTGGGAGCCGAGCGATGACCTGCCCGGAGCCACCCGGCGGTAGCGTGACGCCCTGCCCGACCGGGAACGGGCCGGCCCGACTGCCGGCCGGCCCATCGGTCAGGGCCACCGTGCCGGTCAGGTCGAGGGCGCGGCCGCCGGTGTTGGTGACCTGTACGGTCACCGACGGTTCGCCCTCGGGGCTGCGAGCTGGGCGTAGCTCACCGATCGAGAAGTCGGAGGCTGGCTCGCCGCCGGGCCCGATGTCGAGGTACATCCGGACTCCGACCCGATGGACCTGAGTGATCTCCCCGGTGGCCCGGGGCGCGGAGGTGGTGGCCGCCCAGACCACCCCGTACCGCTCGCCACGCGAGGCGGCCGGCGGCACCGTGATGGTCGCTCGGACCCGGGTCTCCCCCCACGGTGGCAACTCCACGGCGCTCTGGTCGAGGGTGATCCATGAGGTCAGCTCGTTGTCGGCGCGGCCCTCACCGAACCGGAACGCCGAGTCGTCCAGGGTCGCGGCCGACGGATACACGTCGACGCGACGGGTCTCGGCGGTGCGATTGGCGATCAGCAGTTGCCGCTTGATGGTGGTGCCCGGCGGTAGGTGGTCGACGATGTAGCGCAACGCCCGGGGGTCGGTGCGACGGTCGGTCGGGGCTTCCAGCAACCGGATCCCGATGCTGCCCTCGTTCGACCCCGCATCCGGTTCGACCGCGCCGGCCCGGGTCGACAGACCCGGACCGGCGAGGCAGAACAGGGCGAGCGCGACCGCGATGGTCGACCTCCCCCGGGGGCTACGCCACGGAATGCGTCACCGTGCCGGTGTAGCCGCCCGCGATGCTGTCCAGCGGGACGTTGACCACCAGAGTGGGGTTCCATTCGGCGGTGTTGCCGCCGGTGCCGCCGGTGTGAGTGAACGCGGTGAGCGGGGTGACGCTGGACAGCGGCGCCGCGTCGCCAGCGGCGGCCTGCCCCGGCGTGAAGGTGCCGGTGCCGGTGGTCGCCGTCGCCGGGCCGGACCAGTAGTCGATCTCCTCCGGGAGGACCGTCTCGGGCGGAGAGGCGGTGCCGGTCTGGAAGACCGTCGCCGTCACCGAGGCGATCCAGGACGCGTCGTCGGAGGCCCGGGAGTCGGTGACCGTCACCGTGCCGAGCTGGCCGGTGATGGTGCCACCGGGTGCGCCGGTGCCCAGGTCGGCGGTGGCCGGTGCGACGATGTCGAGCGTGCCGGCAAGCACCTCGAACGTGGTGGTCGTGTCGTCGGTGGGCGCCGCGGCGGCCGGCGCGGCGAGGAAGCCCACCATCGCGGCGGCAGCGGCCCCAGCGAGACAAATCTTGGCAGTACGCACTGTCTGTTACCCCGTTTTCTCGAAGTGAGCCGGCGTGGTCCTCCGCACATCCGGCTACTTCGGAAGATAGGGCACAAACCTCTCAAACTCGGACAAACAAGGCGATATCACGAGGTGGAGTGAGGCGGCGGCGAGCCGCCCTTCAGACCAGGGCAGACTCGGCCGCCGCGAGGAACGCGTCGTTCTCGGCCGGTGTGCCGATGGTGACCCGGACCCCGTCCCCGGCGAACGGCCGCACGATCACTCCACGCGCCTCGCACGCCTTGCCGAACGCCACGGCCCGGTCGCCGAGCGGCAGCCAGACGAAGTTGGCCTGGCTGGTCGGCAGGTCGGGCACGAACTTGCGCAGCGCCTCGGTGACCCGGTCCCGCTCAGCGACGACCAGGGCACAGCGGCGCTCCATCTCCTCGGCCTGGGTCAGCGCCGCGAGCGCGCCGGCCTGGGCAGCCGTGCTGGTCGAGAACGGGGTCGCCACCTTGCGGATCGCCGCCGCCACCGTCGGCTGCGCCACCAGCCACCCGATCCGCAGCCCGGCGAGACCCCACGCCTTGGACAGGGTGCGCAGCACCGCCACGTTGGGCCGGTCCAGGTAGTCGAGCCCGTCCGGCACCTCCGGGTCGTTGACGAACTCCCGGTACGCCTCGTCGATGACCACCAGCACGTCGTCCGGCACCGCGTCCAGGAACCGGTCCAGCTCGGCCCGGCGTACCGCGGTGCCGGTGGGGTTGTTCGGGTTGCAGACCAGGATCAGCCGGGTCCGGTCGGTCACCGCGGCGGCCATCGCCGTCAGGTCGTGCCCGTGCCCGGCGTCGTTGGGCACCCGCACGCTGGTCGCGCCGCTGGTCGCCGCGATGATCGGGTACGCCTCGAAGGACCGCCACGAGTAGATCACCTCGTCGCCGGGCAGGCAGGTGGCCCGGACCAGGTGCTCGGCGAGCGCCACCGACCCGCAGCCGGTGGCGATCCGGTCGGCGTCCACCCCGTACCGATGGGCCAGCGCGTCACGCAGCGCGACCACGCCCATGTCCGGGTAGCGGTGCGAGGCGGTGATCGCCTCGGTGACGGCCTCCACGACGCCGGGCAGCGGCCCGTACGGAACCTCGTTGCTGGCCAGCTTGATGGCCTCCGGCAGGCCCAGCTCCCGAGCCAGGTCGGCGGGGCTGCGACCCGGCACGTAGTTGGGCAGCGCGTCCAGGTCGGCGCGGGTCAGCCGCAGCGCCGGCTGGTGACGTCCGGAGTCGGTCATGGGGTGTCTCCCGAGGGCTGGTTGCGGTCGTTCGAGGGGGCGGAAACGGTGGTGTCGGGGACTTCGACGACCACCGTCTGCGCGCGTTTGTCGTGCAGCGCCCGGCGCAGCGGGTGGTCGAAGAGGGGGGAGAGAGCGTCGACCAGTTGCAGCACCAGACCGATCCCGGCGCAGTACCAGAGCAGGGTCGGCAGGCCCAGGCTGCTCCACCGGCTGAGCGCACGGCCGAAGCCCAGCGGCTGGTCGGCGGCGAGCGGCACCGCCCGGATCCGCATCACCCGCTTGCCGATGGTCTGCCCACCAGCGGCCATGGCGGGCACCTCGTACGCCAGCCAGAGCGCGGTGGCGATCAGCAGGATCACCACCAGGAGAAGCCCAGCCTGCTCGCCGGGCACCGGCAGGCCCTCGGCGGAGGTGTCGCCCCGCGCGGCGCGCTGGAAGAGCTCTCGCCAGTACGGCGCCCACTCCTTCGCCCATCGCCAGACGAACCAACCGTTGACCACCACGTTCAGTGCGAAGACGATGCCGAAGTCGATCAGCCGGGCGGTGAACCGGCGGCCATAGCCGGCCAGCCGGAGGCCATGCGGTCGCGGCTCGGGCGGTCGCACAGCCCAGCCGGGGTGACCGGCCGGTGGGGTCCAGCCGGGTTGGCCACCCGGTGGGGCCCAACCGGGCGGACCACCTTGCGGACCCCAGCCGGGAGGACCGGCCTGTGGCCCCCAGCTCGGGCCGTGCCCCGGTTGCGGGCCGTACCCCGGTTGTGGGTCCTGGTGTGGCGCGGCGGTCGCGGGGCCCGGGGCGGCCGACACCGCGGGCGGGGCCGGCGTGACCGGCGCGGGCGGCGGCTCGACCGGCGGCGGACCGTCCGGTGGAGTGGCGTCGGCGGGGATCGGCGCACCGAGCCAACCCTCGCCGTCCCAGTAACGCCGGGTCTCCGTGTCGGCCGGGTCGACGTACCAGCCGGGTTGCACGCTCACGCCAACGCTCCGCTTCGCTGCGCGCCGGCGCGAGGCGCCACGCTACTGAGCCTGCTGCTTCGCTCGCTCCGCTCGCTCACGAGGACACCTTAACGACGACCGTTCCAGCGAACTTGTCATGGAGGCACTGCTGCCACGGCTTGTCCCAGAGCTGCCAGAACCCGTCGATGTAGCTGCCCCCGGGGACCAGCGAGCCTGCGAGGTACTGCACCAGCCACCGCCGGCCGGCCATCCGGCGGTCCAGCCTGCGGGCTGGGTCGATCGGCACCACGCGCAACTTCATGAGCTTCTTGCCGAGCGTCTGACCGCCGCGCTTGAGGTACTCCACGTGGTAAAGCCAGTAGAGCCCGAGCATCACCACGAGGAGCCCGAGCTGGAACAGCAGGACCGGCAGGAAGAAGTCGAGGAACAACATGCCCGGGTCTGGCTCCACGAGCGTCCCGTCCGGGTTGGTCCGGGTCATCTCGCTGAACACCTGCCACCAGAGGATGAGGAAGACAGGCATGAACAGCACCAGCGACACCGCGCTAGCCAGCGCCGTGTCGATCAGCCAGGCCAGCAGCCGGTCGCCGAAACTGGCCAGCGGCTGACCACTCGGGCTCAGCGGTGGGGGCGGCGGGCCGGGTGGTCCGGCGTACCACTGCGGCGGGGCGTACCCGGGCGGAGCGTACTGCGGCGGAGCGTACTGCGGCGGCGCGGCGTACCCCTGCGGGTGTGGTCCGGGCGGCGGCGCGACGCCGCCGGTGGCGGGCTGAGGCCCACCGACCGGCGGCGTCGGGTACGACGGAGGCTGCGTCACGCTCGCAAGTGTTACAGGTTGCCGCGGGCTTCCTGCTCCCGCTCGATCGCCTGGAAGAGCGCCTTGAAGTTGCCCTTGCCGAAGCCCAGCGAGCCGTGCCGCTCGATCAGCTCGAAGAAGACGGTGGGGCGGTCCTGCACCGGCTTGGTGAAGATCTGGAGCAGGTAGCCGTCCTCGTCCCGGTCGACCAGGATCTTGCGGGCCTTCAGCTCCTCGATCGGCACCCGCACGTTGCCGATCCGGGCGCGCAGCTCCGGGTCCTCGTAGTACGAGTCCGGGGTGTCCAGGAACTCGACCCCGGCCGCGCGCATCGCGTCGACACTGGCCACGATGTCGTTGGTGGCGACGGCGATGTGCTGGGCGCCGGGGCCCTGGTAGAACTCCAGGTACTCGTCGATCTGGGACTTCTTGCGGGCGATCGCCGGCTCGTTGAGCGGGAACTTCACCTTGCGGGTGCCGTTCGCCACGACCTTGCTCATCAGCGCCGAGTAGTCGGTGGCGATGTCGTCGCCCACGAACTCCGCCATGTTGGAGAAGCCCATCACCCGCTTGTAGAACTCGACCCACTCGTCCATCCGGCCCAACTCCACGTTGCCGACCACGTGGTCGACGGCCTGGAAGAAGCGCTTCGGCTGGATGCCGGCGTCGATCATCGGCTGCCGGTCCACGATCGGGCCGCGGGCGGTGAAGCCGGGCAGGAACGGGCCGGTGTAGCGGGAACGGTCGACCAGCGTGTGCCGGGTGTCGCCGTACGCGGCGATGGCGGCCATCCGGACCGTGCCGTGCTCGTCGGTCACCTCGTGCGGCTCGACGACACTGGCGGCGCCCTGTGCGATGGCGTGCGCGTACGCGGCGTCCACGTTCGGCACCTCCAGCGCGATGTCGCTGATCCCGTCGCTGTGCTTGGCCACGTGCTCGGCACCGTCGGCGTCCGGGCGCACCGCGCCGGTCAACACGAACCGGGCCGAGCCGCTGGTCAGCACGTACTGGGCGTGGTCCCGGTAGCCCTGCTCGGGGCCCCGGTACGCCACGCAGGTCATGCCGAACGCGGTGGAGTAGTAGTGGGCGGCCTGCTTGGCGTTGCCGACCAGGAAGTGCACGTGGTCGAGGCCCTTGACCGGGAACGGGTCGCGGCTGATGTCGTGGTCGACAGCGCCGACGAGCCGGTCGATGTCGACGTCCTCGGTTGACTGGGGTCGGTCGATCGCCTGGGTCATGGTGGTCTCCCTCGCGTACCGGCCGGCCTGGTGGGCCGCCCTCGGTTCTTGTGGCGAGGATCGCTGCGCCGGCACCCGGTGGGCAACTGTTGACAGAAATGCTGGTCAGGTTGCGCATTCGGTATGGTCTTCACCCATGAATGGTGAGCAGAATGTACAGCTCGATGCGCTCGACGTGCGCTTGATCGATCTGCTCGCCGAGGAGCCGCGGATCGGGGTGCTGGAGTGCTCCCGTCGGCTCGGGGTGGCCCGGGGCACCGTCCAGGCCCGGCTGGACAAGCTGATCGAGCGGCGTGTCATCGAGGGCTTCGGCCCCGAGATCTCACCGGCCGCGATCGGGTTCGGGGTGACCAGCTTCGTCACCTTGGAGATCAGTCAGCGGCACGGCCACGACCCGGTCACCGCTCACCTCGCCGCCATCCCCGAGGTGCTGGAGGCGCACACCATCACCGGCTCCAGCGACCTGCTCTGCCGGATCGTGGCCCGCTCCAACACCGACCTGCAACGGGTCATCGACCAGATCGTCTCCTCCGCCGGCATCACCCGGGCGTCGACGATCATCGCGCTGGCTGAGCAGATTCCCTACCGCACGCTGCCCCTGGTGCGCAGCGCCGTACGGGCCGACGGAAGGGCGGCTTCCTGACCCTGTAACACCTCCGACCCCAGAAAGCGCGGCGACACGGCGGCGCGGGCGTACGGAAGATCCGTGATCGTGGCTACGGTGTGCGGTGTGGCGAAGGGGAGCGTGCGCGGTGGGCTGCTGCTCGGCCTCGCCGTGGTCGTCGCCCTCGCCGCCACCGGCGTGTGGAACCCCTTTCCGGGCCTGTGGGACTGGGTGGACCGCAGCGACCCCATCTCCGAGCCCGACGTGGTCTGGCAGCAGCGGATCGGCGGCACCCCGCGCAGCGTGACCATCGCAGGCGACGCCGTCGTGGTCGAGCAGCGCACCCGGGTCGAGGCCCGCAGCCTGGCCACCGGCACCCAGCTCTGGGAACGCAAGGCGGACTGGTCGGCGGTCGCCGGCGGCGACCGGGACGCCGTCGTCGCCGTGGGAAAACTTCTGGTCAAGGGGTACGAGCTGCTCGACCCGGCCACCGGGGCGACCCGGCGACGCGACGACGACGCGGTGGCCGTGTGGACGTACCGCAATCTGCTCCTGGACGCCCGGTGCACGGACGCCACCGACTGCACCCTGAGCGCCTGGGACCCTCGCGGCACGGCACCACTCTGGACCGCCTTCCTGCCCGGGGTGCACAGCGGCCTGCTCGCCGACAACCCGGGCCTGCGTGGCACCCGCCGGCTCACCGCCACCCGGGTCGACGACGGGGTGGCCGGGGCGGAGCCCGCACCCCCGCTGCTCGGCTTCCCGGTCGACGGCCGGGTCCACGTGGTCGACACCGCCACCGGCCGGGTGCTGCAGAACGTCGAGCCCGGCCGGGACGAGCGGCTGTCCGTGGTGGGTGGCCGGATGCTGCGGATCGCCGCCCGCTCACAGGACGGCACCTGCTACTTCGCCATCTCCGCCCGCGACCCGGCGACCGGGCAGGAGGCCTGGCAGCGGGCCGGGGTCAACCTGCGGACCGCCGACAGTGCCGGCTGCGTGCAGCGCGAAGACCCGCAGGGTGCGCGGAACGTGCTGATCGGCGTCGGCCCGGACGGCCGCGAGGCAATCATCGACGGGTACGACGGACGGCTGCTCTGGGTCGGCGAATCGGGCACCAAACTGATCGCGGTCGACGACCGTCTGGCAGTGTTCCGGGCCGCCGACAAGCGCTCGGTGGTCGCCCGTGAGCTGGGCACCGACCGGGTGCTCTGGACCCGGCCCGCCAGCGGAAAGGCCGGCGGGGTGCTCACCCCGTACGCGGCGGTGGTCGCCGACGAGAAGCCGTCCCGGTTGGTCGCGGTGGACCCGCGCAGCGGCCGGGAGTTGGCCGTCCTGCGCACCTCGGCGAACGCCCTCGCGGTCGGGTCCCAGGGCATGATCATCGGTGAGGGACGGGAGATCGGGTACGTCCGCTGGGGCGCCACCGGGGGCTCGCCCGCCGGACCGCCCGGCGACGGCGGAAATCCCCGGCCGGGCAGCACCGGCCCCGGCGGGCAGAACAACGGCGACTGCGGGCCGAAGGGAGAGCTGTGCCCCGACCCGGCCGGCGGCAAGGACGGCTGAGCGGGCCGCCCCCTGCTGATCGGCACGGCGCCGGTGCGTGCCGGGCCCAGCGGATGAGAGCGGCGTCCCAGGACCAGCCCGGCGGGTGGGAGTGATCGACCGGTCTGCCCTAGGCTTGCCGCTCATGAGCAGTGCCGCCGCATTCTCGTACGCTCCCCTCCTGCCGACCGGCCCCGACCAGACGGACTATCGCCTGGTCACCGACGAGGGCGTGGACGTCGTACACGGCCCGGGAGGCCGCCGGTTCCTCACCGTGGAACCGGCCGCGCTCACCGCGCTGACCGCCGAGGCGATGCACGACATCGCGCACTTCCTGCGCCCGGCGCACCTGGCCCAGCTCCGGGCGATCATCGACGATCCGGCTGCCTCGCCGAACGATCGGTTCGTCGCGCTGGATCTGCTGCGCAACGCGAACATCGCCGCTGGCGGGGTGCTGCCGATGTGCCAGGACACCGGCACCGCGATCGTGATGGGTAAGCGCGGCCGGCACGTGCTGACCGACGGCGGTGACGCGGAGGCCATCTCCCGGGGCGTCTACCAGGCGTACACCAAGCTCAACCTGCGCTACTCCCAACTCGCCCCGCTGACCATGTGGGACGAGCGGAACACCGGCAGCAACCTGCCGGCCCAGGTGGAGTTGTACGCCGAGGACCCGGATGGGCACCCGGACGCGTACAAGTTCCTGTTCATGGCCAAGGGCGGTGGTTCGGCCAACAAGTCGTACCTCTACCAGGAGACCAAGGCGCTGCTCAACCCGACGCGGATGATGCAGTTCCTGGAGGAGAAGCTGCGGCTGATCGGCACCGCTGCCTGCCCGCCGTACCACCTGGCCGTCGTCATCGGCGGCACCTCCGGCGAGTACGCGCTGAAGACCGCGAAGTACGCGAGCGCCAAGTATCTTGACGCGCTGCCCACCTCCGGCTCGATGACCGCGCACGGCTTCCGGGACCTGGAGCTGGAGGCCGAGGTGCTGGAGCTGACGCGCAACTTCGGCATCGGGGCGCAGTTCGGTGGCCGGTACTTCTGCCATGACGTACGGGTGGTCCGCTTGCCCCGGCACGGTGCCTCCTGCCCGGTGGCGATCGCCGTCTCCTGCTCGGCCGACCGGCAGGCCGTCGCCAAGATCACCCCGTCGGGCGTCTGGCTGGAACGCCTGGAGACCGACCCGGCGCGTTTCCTGCCCGACGTCACCGACGACTCGCTCGACGCCGAGCTGGTCGTCCGGGTCGACCTGAACCGGCCGATGGACGAGATCCGCGCCGAGCTGTCGAAATACCCGGTGAAGACGCGGCTGTCGCTGTCCGGCCCACTCGTGGTGGCCCGCGACATCGCACATGCCAAGATCGCCGAGCGGCTGGACGCCGGCGAGCCGATGCCGCAGTACCTGCGCGACCACGCGGTCTACTACGCCGGCCCGGCGAAGACCCCCGAGGGATACGCTTCCGGCTCGTTCGGCCCGACCACCGCCGGTCGGATGGACGCCTATGTGGAGAAGTTCCAGGCCGCCGGAGGCTCACAGGTGATGTTGGCCAAGGGCAACCGGTCGGGTCAGGTGACCCGCTCCTGCCAGCAGCACGGCGGCTTCTACCTCGGCTCGATCGGCGGCCCCGCGGCCCGCCTCGCGCAGGACTGCATCAAGCACGTCGAGGTGCTCGAATACGCGGAGCTGGGCATGGAGGCGGTCTGGAAGATCGAGGTGGAGGACTTTCCCGCCTTCATCGTGGTCGACGACAAGGGCAACGACTTCTTCGCCGAGGTCACCAAGCCGGTGCTCACCGTCGGCCGCCGCTGACCCGACAGGTACGCGAAGGGGCGCCGAGCGGATCCGCTCGGCGCCCCTTTTGTCGTCCGTGTTCCACCGACATCGGTGCGCCCGCCCCGCTGGGGTGGGACGGGCGCACCGCCCCCGTCGGATGTCGTCACCGACAACCCGGGTCGAGTCTGCTGGGCACCGCTGTCGATCCGCTCTCAGATCACTATCGCCTGTCCAAGGCGATCCGTGACCGCCGGACTACTCTGCTGGAAGTTGCACTACTGATGCGGGGGAGTAGATGCAGTTCGGGATCCTGGGGCCCCTGCGGGTCGGCGGTGGCGATTCCACCGTCACCGCGGGACGCGACCGGATCGTGCTCGCCATGCTGTTGTTGCGGGCCGGCCGGCTGGTGCCGGTCGACGAGCTGGTCGACGCGGTGTGGGAGGAGCATCCCCCGGCCACCGCCCGGGCACAGTTGCAGACCTGCGTGTCGCGGCTGCGGCGTCGTTTCGCCGAACTCGGGTTGGCACCGGAGACCATCGTCACCGACCCGGCGGGGTACGGCGTCCGCACCGCGACGACCAACCTGGACGCCGAGGTCTTCGCCCGGGGTGTGGAGGCAGCCCGGGCCGCGGTCGCAGCCGGTCGGCTGGCCGACGCGCGTACGCGATTCCGCGCCGCCCTGGCGCTCTGGCGCGGGCCGGCGCTCGGCGGTATCCCCAGCCGGAGCGTCCGCCGTCGCGCGCAGGCGCTCGACGAGCAGCGACTCACCGCGCTGGAGGAGTGCGTCGACATCGAGCTGCGCCTCGGTCAGGCAGCCGAGCTGATCGAGGAACTGGCCGAGAGCGTCGACCAGCATCCGCTGCGGGAGCGCTTGCGTGGCCAACTGATGCTGGCCCTGTCCTCGGTCGGGCGACAGGCCGACGCGCTCGCGGTCTACCGGGAGGGTCGGCGCATCTACGCCGACGAGCTGGGCATCGAACCGGGCGCCGAGTTGCAGGAGCTGCACCAACGGGTGCTCGCCGGCGACCTGGCCCTGGCCGGCCGGGAGACCCGACCAGTCGGCCCGGTCCGTTCCCTGCCCCGGGCGATCGGGGACTTCACGGGCCGGCACGACACGCTGGCCCGCCTGGTCAAGGAAATCGAGGAGGACGGCACCCAGATCCAGCTCATCGACGGGATGGCCGGCAGCGGCAAGACCACGCTTGCCGTACACGTCGCCACCGCGCTCGCAGACCGCTACCCGGACGCCCACCTCTTCATCGACCTGCACGGGCACAGCGAACGCCGACCGTTGACGCCGGCCACGGCCGTGAGCGCCCTGTTGCGCCAGCTCGGCGTGCCGGCGGAACGGGTGCCGGTCAACTCCGACGACCGGCTGGCGCTCTGGCGGACCGAGCTGGCCGGCCGGCGTGCGTTGGTCGTGCTGGACAACGCGGCCACCGCCGACCAGGTGACGCCGCTGCTGCCCAACGGCTCGCGCTGCCTGGTTTTGATCACCAGCCGCCGTCGGCTGGTCGGCGTGGACGAGGGACGGCCGTCGTCACTGCCCGTACTGGACGCCGACGAGGCGATCGAGTTGCTGGGTCGGGTGGCCGGTGCGGAGCGGGTCGCCGTCGAGCCCGAGGCGGCCGCCGAGGTGGCTCGCCGCTGCGGATACCTGCCCCTGGCGATCCGGCTGGCCGGTGCACGCCTGGCGCACCGGCCGCGCTGGCGGGTCGCCGACCTCGGCGAACGGCTGGTCGCCGGGGCGGGTCCCCTGGCCGAGCTGACCGCCGGGCAGCGCTCGGTGGGGCAGGCGTTCGCCCTGTCGTACGCACAGGTCACACCGCCGGCACAGCGGTTGTTCCGGCTGATCGGTCTGTATCCGGGCGCACGGCTGGACGACCGGGTGGCCGCCGCCCTCGCCGAATTGCCCCTGGCCGACACCCAGGACCTGCTGGACGAGCTTGTTGACGCGCACCTGGCGGAGGAGGTGCAGCCGGGCCGGTATCGGTTGCACGATCTGCTCCGCGAGTACGCCCGGCTGCTACTCATGCCCCCGGAGCGGCAGGCCGAACGGCGAGTAGCCCTGGAACGGCTGCTGGATTACCACCTGTCCGTCACGTTGGCGATCGCCAGGACGATCGAGGCGGCGGGTAGTCGCCGCAACATTCCAGCGAGTACGCCTGGTCGACCTGATCTGGTGGCCGTCCCGGTTTCCGAGGGGCAGGCGTGGTTCGAGGAGAACCTCGCCGGGCTCACCGCCCTCGTCCGGCTGGCCGAAGAGGAGGGCTTTCCGACTCAGTGCTGGCAGCTGGCACGAGCCTGTTGGCGGCTCAACTTCGACGGTGGGCACCTCGACGAGCTGATCGAGACCCACACGATCGGGCTTCGGGTCGCCGAGCGGCTCGGCGACGAGGCGGCGATCGCCTCGATGCTGAACTACCTCTCCTCGGCGTACTTCCGGCTGGCCCGTTTCCCGGAGGCGATCAGGTCGATGGAGGTGGCGCTCGAGCTGCGTCGGCGCCTCGGGCTGCGGGGCGACGTGCTCAGCACGCTCTGGAATCTCGGAATCTCGTACGCGGCGAACGGTGACTTCCGGCAGAGCAAGGCCAAGTTCGACGAGGCACTCGGCATGGCCGCCGGGCTGGGTGTCGCGACCGAGCTGACCAATCTGCAGAACAACCTGTGCGTTGCGCTGATCGCGTGGGGTCGGTACGACGAGGCGCTGCGCACCGCCCGGCACCACCTCCTCCTGGCCCGGCAGACGAAAGAGCCGCGGCAGTCCGCGAATGCGATCGGACATATCGGCCTGATCCGTCACCGGATGGGTGACCTGGGTCCGGCTCGTCGAATTCTGCGGCTCGCGCTGCACCTGAAGCGGAGCTTGGGCAATCGATTCGGTGAGGGCGAGGTGCTCAACGAACTCGGGGTGATTGAGCGCGCCGCGGGGCGGCCGGAGCGCGCCGCCGCACTGCACCGGGACGCGCTGGTAGCGATGATCGAGGTGGGCGACCGGATTGGCCAGAGCGCTTCGCGCAACCTGCTGGCTCGGGCGATCCTCGACCAGGGCGACGTCGCGAGCGCGCTCGACCTGCACCGCCGGGTGCTCGATGACGCCACTCGAATGGGTGCCCGCTACGAGCAGGCTCGGGCGCTGGAGGGCGTCGCCCGCTGCGTTCGGGACACCGACCCGGCTGCGGCGCGCGCACATCTGATCCGGGCGCTGTCCCTGTTCCGGCAGGTCGAGTCGCCGGACCAGCACGCGGTGGAGCGGCTGCTGGCCGAGTTGGGCTGACGGATCATCTGCGAGTCGGCCACGGGCGCGGCAGGATGGTACGCGTGACGACTCCAGAGGCGACCGGTTACCGCATCGAACGCGACTCGATGGGCGAGGTGGAGGTGCCCGCCGAGGCGCTGTGGCGGGCGCAGACCCAACGGGCAGTGCAGAACTTCCCGATCTCCGGTCGAGGCCTCGAGCCGGCCCAGATCAAAGCCCTCGCACAGATCAAGGGCGCGGCGGCCGAGGTCAACGGCGAGTTGGGCGTGATCGACGCCAACGTGGCCGCCGCCATCGCCGCCGCCGCCGCGCACGTGGCCGACGGTGGCTACGACGACCAGTTCCCGGTGGACGTGTTCCAGACCGGCTCGGGCACGTCGTCGAACATGAACACCAACGAGGTGATCGCCACCCTGGCCACTCGGGAGTTGGGCCAGGACGTGCACCCGAACGACCACGTCAACGCCTCCCAGTCCAGCAACGACGTCTTTCCGTCCTCGATCCACCTGGCGGCCACCCAGTTCATCGTCGAGGACCTGCTGCCGTCCCTGGCTCACCTGGCGTCGGCGCTGGAGGCCAAGGCGGCGGAGTTCGAGACGGTGGTCAAGGCCGGGCGTACCCACCTGATGGACGCCACCCCGGTCACCCTGGGTCAGGAGTTCGGCGGGTACGCCGCCCAGGTCCGCTATGGCGTCGAACGGCTGGAGGGCTCCCTGCCCCGGCTGGCCGAGCTGCCGCTGGGCGGCACCGCCGTGGGCACCGGGATCAACACCCCGCTCGGCTTCGCCGCCGCCGTGATCGGCAAGTTGCGCGAGTCGACCGGGTTGCCGCTGTCCGAGGCGCGCAACCACTTCGAGGCGCAGGGCGCCCGGGACGCGCTGGTGGAGACCTCGGGGCAGCTGCGCACCGTGGCGGTCGGCCTCTACAAGATCGCGAACGACATCCGCTGGATGGGTTCCGGCCCTCGTGCCGGCCTGCGTGAGCTGCGCATCCCCGACCTCCAGCCCGGCTCGTCGATCATGCCGGGCAAGGTCAACCCGGTGGTCGCCGAGGCGATGCGGCAGGTCTGCGCACAGGTGATCGGCAACGACGCGACGGTTGGCTTCGCCGGCTCGCAGGGCGACTTCGAGCTGAACGTCATGCTGCCCGTGATGGGCCGCAACCTGCTGGAGTCGATCCGGCTGCTCTCCGCGGCGAGCCGGCTGTTCGCCGACCGGCTGGTGGTCGGCCTGGTCGCGGACGCCGAGGTCTGCCTGGCGTACGCCGAAGGGTCGCCGTCGATCGTCACCCCGCTCAACCGCTACCTGGGGTACGACGAGGCCGCGTCGATCGCCAAGGAGGCGCTGGCCAAGCAGGCCTCCATCCGGGAGGTGGTGATCTCCCGGGGCCACGTCGATTCCGGCAAGCTCACCGAGACCCAGTTGGACGAAACCCTGGACCTGCTCCGGATGACCCATCCCTGACCCGCGGGGTTCGGGCCGTCGTGTGGGTTGAGTCGGTACAGGTCGGCGGCCGCGTCGTGCAGGACCGTGCACAGGTAGATGCTCAACGCGATCCGGTCGTGCGCGTACTCCTGGTGCAGGGTGAGCCGGGCGACCGGGCACGGCCAGGGCGCGGCGCAGACCCGGCAGAGCCAGAGCGGGCGCAGGGGCAGGTGCGGTCGCCGTAGCGGCCTGGTCTGGTCGTCCGGGGCGCTCCGGGTCATGGTGCGGCCTTCCTTTGGAGCTGAATCGTTTGCGGCATCACCTGCCGCATCCAAGATCGCGCTCGATCCTGGATGTATTGGTCTCCGCCCGCCAGGACCCCACTATTTCCACGATCGAGCACGCTCTTGCGGGGCCGGTCGGCGTGGCTGGGGTGGGACCGCCCGGCCGGGGGAGCGGGCGGTCCCGTGCGGCGCCGACAGACCCGGGGGACGGGGAGCGGTTCCGCACTTCACAGTCCGGTGATCAGGCGACTACGGTCGGAAGGGTTTGGCCGCGTCGGGAAGTACCTGGACCTCGTCGACCGCGCCCTGGACACCGGCGGCCTCTTCGGCCGGATGTCGACAGAGCTGGTCAGCCTGGACAAGGCCCAGGTTTGGCTGCGCGGCTGGCGCAAGATCCTCGCGGAGGCCCGTGCGCTGCGGTGGTTCGACCCGCTGCACGTTCCTGGGCTGCTGCAGACCGACGGATATGCGCGCGCCATCTTCGAGTCCGACCGCCTGCTGGACGCTGATGAAGTTGAGCGCCGGCTGACGGACAGGCTGGACAGCCAGCGAGTTCTCTACGAGAACCGGTCGCCACACCTCGTCGCGGTGGTCGATGAGGCGGTTCTGCGGCGGTGCGTCGGTGGTCGGAAGGTGATGTGCGAGCAGCTTCTGCACCTGGCACAGTCGGCGACTGAGCACCCGAGGGTTCAGCTGCATGTCGTGCCGCACACCGCCGAGGAATATCCCGGCCTGAACGGGCCGTTCATCCTTGCCACGCTTGCCGACCACAGCGACCTTGCCTACCTCGGTGGTCAGACAGGTGGTCAGGAACTCGACCGACCAGCCGATCTGCTCCGTCTGCAGTGGACCTGGGAAGCGACCCTCGGGCAGGCCTTGCCACCGCAGGAGTCGATCGAGTTGCTGAGGGAAGTGGCGGAGTCGTGGAGTTGACCCGAGCCCGATGGCGGAAGAGCAGCCGGAGCGGTTCCAACGACCAGTGCGTCGAGGTGGCTACGAATCTGGGGGACGTGGTCGGGGTGCGAGACAGCAAGGACCCGGACGGGCCCGTGCTCGCCGTCGACGCGTACTCCTGGCGGCTCTTCGTGGTCGCGCCCCCGCGCTGACGCGACCGCCTCGCGGGCGGCGGCGGTCCGGGTTCCCGCGCAACTTCGCCGAAGTTGCTGTTTCGGTGCGGCCTGAGGCAGCAGTTTCGCCGATGTTGCGCGGATCTTGCGAGCGGCGGCGGCCCCGGGTAAACGGCTCGACGGTGTCGCCGGGCGGCGGGATGATCCGGCCATGGGTGGGGATGACGCGGCGCTGCCTGCGGGGACTGAGCGGTTGCGGTTGCGGCGGCTGACGGTGGCTGACGCGGACGCGTTGGTCGAGCTGGACAGTGATCCCGAGGTGATGCGGTTCCTCACCGGTGGCGTCGCCACTCCGTTGGCCAGTGTTCGCGATGAGCAGTTGCCGAGGCTGCTGGCCCAGTACGACCGGCACCCCGGGCTGGGGCGCTGGGCAGCGCTCGACCGGGAGACCGGTGACTTCCTGGGCTGGTTCGCACTCGACCCGTCGGCAGACGGCACCGAGGCGGAGCTGGGCTACCGGCTGCGCCGCTCGACGTGGGGGCGAGGGCTGGCCACCGAGGGTTCCCGGGCGCTGGTCCGGTACGCCTTCGACACCGTCGGGGTGCGGCGGGTCTGGGCCGAGACGATGACGGTCAACGACCGGTCCCGGCGGGTGATGGTCAAGGCCGGGCTGCGCCACGTGCGTACCTTCCACCTCCAGTGGGACGACCCGATCCCGGGCACCGAGCACGGCGAGGTGGAGTACGAGTTGCGGGCCGAGGAGTGGTCAGCCGTCGGTCAGGAGCGGCCGGCCGCCCGACGGGCGCGGTAGGCGGTCACTGCGGCGCGGTTGCCGCAGCCGGCCTCGCAGAACCGTCGCGACCGGTTGCGGGAGAGGTCGACGACCACGTTGTCGCAGTCCGGGTACTCGCAGATCCGCAGCCGGCTCAGCTCGCGTGCGCGGACCAGGTCGGCCACCGCCATCGCCGCCTCCACCGCGATCCGGGTGGCCAGCGGCGCGTCGCGGGGCACGGCGTGCAGGTGGTACGGCTCGTCGTCGTGCTCAATGAGCTGGGGCAGCGCCCGGTGTTCGAGCAGCAGGCCGTTGACCACCGCGACGATCTCGGGCGGCTCGGCGTACCAGATGCGGCGCAGCCGAGGCCGTAGGTCCCGGACGGCGCGCAACTCCGCGTCGGTGTGCTCGTGCCGCCCGCTGTAGGTGTGTCGGAGGAAGAACGCGTCCAGCGCGGCGATGTCGGGCAGCAACTCGCCGTCCCGACCCGCGGTGTTGACCAGCGCGGCAGCGGCGATCAGCGAACATTGGGTGTCATGAGCGAACAGCAACTTGACTCCTGTCACAGGTGCCGCCTAGCGTAATCGGCACAAGAATAGTTTGCTCATGACACGGTGCCATCCCGAGGAGCGCGACATGCACTCACGACCTGCCGCCGGTGCCGGGCTGGCGCTGCTCTCCGCAGTCACCTTCGCCACCTCGGGCACCTTTGCGCGATCGCTCATCGACGCCGGCTGGTCGGCCGGGTCCGCGGTGATCGCCCGGGTCGGCGTGGCGGCCCTGGTGCTGGCGATCCCCGCCCTGCTGTCGCTGCGGGGCAGGTGGCATGTGCTGCGGAGCAACGCCGCAGCTATCGGGATGTTCGGGCTGCTCGGGGTGGCGCTGGCCCAGGTCTGCTTCTTCAACGCCGTGCGTTACCTGCCGGTCGGTGTCGCGCTGCTGCTGGAGTACCTGGGCGTCATCCTCGTCGTTGGCTGGATGTGGCTCCGGCACGGGCAGCGTCCCCGCCAGCTCACCGTGGCCGGGTCGGTGGCCGCCCTGGCCGGGCTGGCGTTCGTGCTCGATCTCGCCGGCACCGCCGACTTCCACCCGGTGGGCGTGCTCTGGGGTCTGGGCGCGGCATTCGGCCTGGCCGGCTACTTCGTGCTCGCCGGCCGGGTCGATCCTCGGCTGCCCTCGGTCGCCATGGCGAGTGGTGGAATGGCCGTCGGTGCCGCCGTGCTGCTCCTCATCGGGCTGGCCGGCCTGCTGCCGCTGCACGCCACCTTCGGCGAGGTCACCTTCGCCGGCCAGTCCACCAGCTGGTTGCTGCCCATCGCGGGGCTCTCCCTGGTGGCCGCCGTCATCGCGTACCTGGCCGGGATCGCCGGCACCCGCATCCTCGGCCCCCGGCTGTCGTCCTTCGTCGGGCTGACCGAGGTGCTCTTCGCGGTGCTGATCGCCTGGCTGTTCCTGAACGAGCTGCCCACCGGCTGGCAGCTGTTCGGCGGCGCGCTGATCGTCGCCGGGGTCGCGCTGGTGCGCCTCGACGAGCTGCGCGGGTCGCCGTCGCCGTCCGCGCCTGTTGCCCCTGAGCCCGTGCTGGCGCTCGACGGTCGGTGAGACAGTGGGCACCGTGCCGACCACTGTGGTGTTCGACGCCGACGAGACCCTGCTGGATCTGCGCCCGGCGGTGACCGGCGGACTGGTCGCCGTCCTCGACGACATGCGGCGGCGCACCTCGGCGGCGGCCGGGGTGACGCTCGCCGAACTGGAGTCCGACTGGGGCGCGGTCTTCGGCGAGTTGCGGGCCGCCCCGGTGGCGGAGATCCGCCGCGCCGCGCTGGCCCGGTCGCTGGCCCGCGCCGGGCTGGACGACCACCTGAACGAGGTCGCGGCTCTCTTCTTCGCCCGCCGGTTCGCCCTCACCCGACCGTTCCCGGACGTGCCGCCGGCACTGGCCGCGCTGCGCGACCGGTACACCCTGGGCTTCGCCACCAACGGCAACAGCCGCGCCGAACGCTGCGGGCTCGTCGGTGAGTTCGCCTTCGAGGTGTACGCGCACGAAAACGGCCTGCCCAAGAAGCCCGCCCCGGAGTTCTACGCTGCGGTGGTCGCGGCGGCCGGGGTGCCAGCCGGGCAGATCGTGTACGTCGGTGACTCGTGGGAGCACGACGTGGTGGCGCCCCGGCGGGCCGGCCTGCGATCGGTGTGGTTGAACCGGCACGGCCTGCCTCGCCCGGTCGGGTTCGTGCCCGATGCCGAAGTGTCCAGCATGGCCGACCTGCCGGCCGCGCTCGCTCATCTGCCTATCGATGCCGGTGGTGTCCGCGTCGAACTGAGCGGATGAAGGAGAGATTCACCGCCATAACGGGCGCTCACCTGGCGTAAACCCGCATGTTGTTGTGTGATGGCTGCCACGTCCCTCAACGAGAGGATCCGATGTGGTGAGCACGCGCTTCACCGCCGGTGCTGTCGCGACCGCGGCAGTGCTGGCACTTACGGCTTCGGGGCTGGGTGTACCGGCCAGCGCCGCGCCGAGCAACTCCCGCACCTTCACAGTCGTCGCCGAGGACGGCGTCGCCGCCGACACGGCGGTCGCCGCTATCCGAGCAGCCGGCGGCACGGTGGTGTCCCGGTCCGACGAGGTCGGCATGTTCCAGGTCACCAGCGACCGGGCCGACTTCGCGGCCAGGGCGATCGCAGCCCCGACGCTGATCGGTGCCGCCGAGCAGAAGGCGATCGGCCGCAAGCCGAAGCTGGACCGGGTCGAGCAGGAGCACCTGTTGGCCGCTGCCGGCGCTGCTGCTGCTGGTGCCGCTGCCAAGAAGGGCGCCAAGCTGGACCCACTCGACGACAAGCTCTGGGGCCTGGAGATGATCCGGGCCGACAAGGCCCGCAAGATCGAGCCAGGTGACCGGCGCGTGACCGTCGGCGTACTGGACACCGGCGTCGACGCCAGCAACCCGGACATCGCGCCAAACTTCAACTGGTCGCTGTCGCGCAACTTCGCGCCGGACCTGACCGACGTGGACGGCCCCTGCGAGGTGCCGAGCTGTCTCGACCCGGTCGGCACCGACGACGGCGGGCACGGCACCCACGTGGCCGGCACCATCGGCGCCGCGGCCAACGGCTTCGGCCTCTCCGGTGTTGCCCCGAACGTCTCGCTGGTCGAGCTCAAGGGTGGCCAGGACTCCGGCTACTTCTTCCTCGACCCGGTGGTCAACGCCCTGGTCTACGCCGGCCGATCCGGGATCGACGTGGTCAACATGTCGTTCTACGTCGACCCGTGGCTCTACAACTGCACCGCCAACCCCGCCGACTCGCCGGAGGACCAGGCCGAGCAGCGGGCCATCATCAAGGCGATGAAGCGGGCGCTGGTCTTCGCTCACAACAAGGGCGTCACCCTGGTCGGTGCGCTCGGCAACGGCAACGATGACCTGGGCGCACCCCGTACCGACGTCAGCAGCCCTGACTACGGTGCCGACCCGTACCCCCGGCCGATCGACAACGAGAGCTGCTGGGACCTGCCCACCGAGGGCCCGCACGTGATCGGTGTGTCGTCGGTCGGCCCGTCCGGCAAGAAGTCGGACTTCTCCAACTACGGCACCGAGCAGATCTCCGTCGCCGCCCCGGGCGGTTGGTTCCGGGACGGCTTCGGCACGGACACGTTCCGTACCGACGCCAACATGATCCTCTCCTCGTACCCGAAGCACGTGCTTCAGGAGGAGGGCTCGGTCGACGCCGACGGCAACATCGTCGCCGGCTTCGAGGACTCGGTCTTCAAGCAGTGCAAGGCCAACGGTGAGTGTGGCTACTACACCTACCTGCAGGGCACCTCGATGGCGTCCCCGCACGCCGCCGGTGTCGCCGCGCTGATCGTCAGCCGGTACGGCAAGCCGGAGCGCCGGGGCGGCTTCGGGATGTCGCCGGACCTGGTCGAGCAGCACCTCTACCGGACGGCGGCCGAGCACGCCTGCCCGGAGCCGCGGCTGCAGCAGTATCGCAATGAGGGCCGGGACGAGACCTACGACGCGTACTGCGCCGGTGGGGTCAACTTCAACGGCTTCTACGGCTACGGGATCGTCGACGCCTACGCGGCGGTGAAGACCCCGCTCAAGCCGAACGCCCGCCCGTAAGGCACCGCCTCGGGGCCTGGTCGACGATCGTCGACCGGGCCCCGCTGGCGTTCCCGGGTCATCAGCGTCGCGGGCTCGCTGGCGTGCCCGGGCCCGTTGGCGCTCCCAACTGGTCGGCGCTCCGGGCTGGCGGTCCCGGGCCCCGCTGGCGTTCCCGGTTCCTCCCCGGCCATGATCGACTCCGGATCGCCGACATTGCGTTATCCGGCTCCTGGGATGCCGCCACGTCGGCGATCTGGTGTCGATCAACTCTTGAGGTGATCACCTGCGCCAGCCGCGGGAGATCAGGGCCGACCGGACTTCGCTCAGAACGGCCGGGAAGTCGTTCTGCAGCCGCCGGCTGGTCACGTGCAGCACCAACCAACCCGCACCGACGAGCAGGTTGAGCCGTTGACGGTCGCGGTGCAGTTGCTCGGGGTCAGAGTGCCAGCGGCCGTCGTACTCCACGGCCACTCGGAACTCGGGCCAGGCCAGATCGGGGTGCAGCACGAGCCCGCCAGCCAATTGGATCGGGTGCTGGGCAACCGGCCGGGGTAGCCCGCCCAGCACCAGACGTACCCGTAGTTGCGACTCGGGCGGCGACTGCGCGCCCGGATCGGCCAGATCGAAAACCCAGCACGCCCGTCGGCCACCCGGCCGGTCCGCGTTGGCGGTGCTGACGGCGGTCAGCGCAGCCCGGGTGGTCAAGCCGCTCGCGAGCAGCGAGTCGACGATGGCGACCGCGCGCAGCGGGTCCAACCAGGCGGCGGTCTCCCACGCCGCAGAGGACGGATCCGTGCGGCGGAGTGTGGGGTTGCTCCGCGTGCCGGGTAGAGCCGTCATCGGCGTGGGCGGCGGTAGGTCCGCAACCACACCAAGGCCCGGGGTCGCAGGAACGTCGGCACCGGCCAGGTGCACGCGTAGGCCGCGTTGAGAGTCGACGCGGCCGACCCTCGGCACCAGAACGTGCACGTCGTCGTCGAAGCTGGCGGCGTGCTCGATGCCATGGAGATAGGCCGAGGAAGGCCCAGCGATCATCGCCCCCGGCGGCAGCCGCATCGTTGCCGCCCGGCAGGCCAGCCCGTGGTCACGATCGAGGCGGGCGTCGGCGTACACATCGTGCCGAAGGCGGACCCAGGACGAGCCGCGTAGCTGGTGTCTGGTGACCAGGCCTCGTCGGATCACGTCGGAACCGCGAAAGACCTGCCAGACGAGGGCGGGAGGCCGGTGGGGGCGAGGAGGCATGCGGCCAGCGTCCGACCCCCGGCATGGCGTCCGATACCCCTGTGGACAGCGCCCGACGGTCACGCGTCCCGCGCCTGTGGACGACTGCCAGGCACCCCGATCGAAGTGCTATACGGCGAGATCATCACGACGTCGGCGAGGTGGCGCTATCGATCGGCGCGGATGCCGCACTATCGGCGATGTGGAGTCGATCAAGCCGGCGCCGCGGGTGGGAGGGTGTCCGGGAGTCAGCGGAGGGCGGTGGCGATGGCCGCAGCGGCGGTCAGCACCTGGGGGCCGATCGTGCCGACGTCCAGCGGGGCGAGCGCGACCACGCCGACGCTGGCCTCCAACCCTGCTACGCCGAGCACAGGCGCGGCCACCCCGTACGCCCCGGCCTGCAACTCCCCGCTGCTGCTCACCAATTCCGCCACCCCGGCTCGACCGGCCAGGATGGCCCGGCCCGCCGCGCCCCGGTCCAGCGGATGCCGTGCCCCGGCCCGGTACGCGACGTGGAACGACGTCCAGCTCGGCTCGACCACGGCCAGGGCGACACCCTCGCCGCCCTCGACCACGGTCAGATGCGCGGTCGCGCCGGCCTGCTCGGCGAGGCGGCGTAGCGCGGGCAGCGCACCCTCGGCGAGCAACGGCTGAGCGCGTCGGGCCAGGTGCAGCAACCCGGCGCCGAGGCGCAGCCGGCCGTCGCCGTCTCGGCGCAGCATGCCGTGCCCGGTCAGCGGGCCGACCAGCCGGTAGACGGCCGCCCGGCCGACGCCGAGTCGGTTGGCGGCCTCGGTGACGGTCAGTCCTCCCGAGGCGTCGGCGACCAGGTGCAGCAGCCGTAACCCTCGGTCGAGGGTCTGCGACGTCTCCCCGACCCGCCCGGCGACGGCGTCGGCCTGCCCCGTGACGGCGTCGGCCTGCCCCGTGACGGCGTCGGCCTGCCCCGCGACGGCGTCGGCCTGCCTGCCAACCGCGTCGGCCTGCCCGGCAACCGCGTCGACGGCGGCGCTGGGGTTGGCCGGCGGTTCGCCGGAGCGTGCGGTCGCATCCACGCCTGGCAGCGTACGACCAGGCACCGGCGGACCCGGACAGGCACGGACAGCTACCCTTGTACGGTGACGCTACGCCTGTATGACACCGCCACCCGATCGGTGCGGGACTTCGTCCCGCGGGAAGCCGGCAAGGTGGGGGTCTACCTGTGTGGTCTCACCCTCCAGGCCCCGCCGCACATCGGTCACCTTCGCTCCGGTGTCAACTATGACGTGCTGCGCCGCTGGCTGCTGGCCGCCGGCTACGAGGTCACCTTCATTCGCAACCTGACCGACATCGACGACAAGATCCTGGTCAAGGCGGGCGAGCAGGGCCGACCGTTCTGGTCGATCGCGTACGCCAACGAGTTGATCCTCGCCGAGTCGTACCGGGCGTTGAAGGTGTTGCCGCCCACCTACGAGCCGCGCGCCACGGGGCACATCCCGGAGATGCACGAGCTGATCACGAAGTTGATCGCCGACGGGCACGCGTACCCGGCCACCGACGGCTCCGGCGACGTCTACTTCGACGTGGCGTCCTGGCCGGCGTACGGCTCGCTGTCGAATCAATCCCCCGACGCGATGCAGTCGGCCGGTGACGCCCCCGACCGGGGCAAGCGGGACCCGCGCGACTTCGCGCTCTGGAAGGGCGCCAAACCGGACGAGCCGGCGGACGCCTACTGGCCGTCGCCGTGGGGGCTGGGCCGCCCGGGCTGGCACATCGAGTGCTCGGCGATGTGCTGGCGGTATCTCGGCCCGGAGTTCGACATCCACGGCGGTGGGCTGGACCTGACGTTCCCGCACCACGAGAACGAGCTCGCCCAGTCCCAGGCGGCCGGGCTGCCGTTCGCCCGCTACTGGGTGCACCACGGGCTGCTCAGCATCGGTGGGGCCAAGATGGGCAAGTCCGCTGGCAACGCGCTCGGCCTGGCATACGTGGACTCGCTCGGGGTGCGGCCGGTGGAGCTGCGCTACTACTACGCCGCCGCGCACTACCGCTCATTGATCGACTACTCGGAGGATTCGCTCCGCGAGGCGGCGACCGCGTACCGCCGGATCGAGGGTTTTGTGCAGCGGGCGGCTGAGCGCGTCGGTGCCGGGCAGTTCGGTGAGCTGCCGGCCGGCTTCGTCGCGGCGATGGACGACGACCTCAACACGTCCGCCGCGCTGGCCGTGCTGCAACAGCACCTTCGGGACGGCAACACCGCGCTGAGCACCGGCGACGATGTGACCGTCCGCACCACGCTGGCCGTGGTACGGGCGATGCTGGATATCCTCGGGATCGACCCTCTCGACCCGGCCTGGACCGGTGGCGGCCGCTCGGACGATCTGCGTGCCGTGGTGGACTCCCTGATCGCGCTGGCCCTGGAACAGCGCGCGCAGGCCCGGGGCCGCAAGGACTGGGCTGCCGCCGACGCGGTACGCGACCAGCTCAAGCTGGCCGGCGTGGTGGTCGAAGACACCCCCCAGGGACCCCGTTGGACTATTGGAGAGCAGGACTGATGGCCGGCAACTCGCAGCGCCGTGGCCGGCGACTGACGTCGAAGGCGGGGGCCCCCAAGGGCACCGGCGGCAAGAACAAGGACTCGTTGGCTGGGCGGGGGCGCACCCTGCCCGCCGATGAGCGGCCGTGGCACAAGGGCTACTCGGGCACCGAGAAGCTGCCCCAGCGCACCGCCTGGAAGCAGGACAAGGAGCGCCGCGCCGCCTCCGAGGAGGGGCGCGCTCCGAAGATCGGTCAGCCGGGCAGCAAGGACACCACCTGGGGCAGGGGCGGCGGTCGGGGCGTGCCGGTCGGCCGGGGTGCCACCGGCGGCCGGGGCGGCAAGCCCACCGGGCGGTCCGGCCCTCGGGTCGCACCGGGGCGCAAGTCCAACCCGAGCAAGGACACCCCGGAGCTGTTGGTCGGGCGTAACCCGGTGGTGGAGGCGCTGCGCGCCCTGGTGCCGGCGACGGCGCTCTACGTCGCCCAGGGCATCGACACGGACGACCGGATCAACGAGATCATCCGGACCGCCGCCGACCGCGGCATCGCCAACCTGGAGATCAGCCGGGCCGAGCTGGACCGGATGACCGGCGGGGTGCTGCACCAGGGCGTCGGGCTGCAGGTGCCGCCATTCGCGTACCAGCCGTTCGAGGACCTGGTCGCCGCTGCCCTGGAGCAGCAGGCTCCGCTGCTGGTCGCGCTGGACGGTGTCACCGACCCGCGCAACCTGGGTGCCGTGATCCGGTCGGCCGCCGCGTTCGGCGCGCAGGGTGTCTTCGTACCCGAACGGCGGGCCGCCGGGATCACCGCGACGGCCTGGCGGACCAGTGCCGGCGCGGCCGCGCGGGTGCCCGTGGCGCAGGTGACCAACCTGACCCGGTCGCTGAAGGCGTGTCAGAACGCCGGCTTCATGGTGGTCGGCCTGGACGCCGACGGCGACACCGACCTCTACGACCTGGAGGCCGCGGTCGGGCCACTGGTGGTGGTGGTCGGTTCCGAGGGGCGCGGGCTTTCCCGCCTGGTCGGGGAGACCTGCGACCTGACCGTCAGCATCCCGATGATCTCTGAGGTCGAGTCGCTCAACGCCAGCGTGGCCGCCGCGGTCACTCTGGCCGAGGTCTCCCGTCGGCGGGCCGCCGAGCTGTAACAGCCTCGACGCGGCCCCTTCCCCGCTGGGGGAGGGGCCTTCGTCGTGTCCGGGGCTGCTAGATCTGATGAGTCCAGGCGACGAAGAGCAGCGCACCGGCCAGCGCGATCAGCAGCACGGTCGGGATCAGCCAGGGCGCGCGCCGCTCCCCGTCGAGACCGCGGGTCAGCCGCTGGTGCACGGCGGCGATGCCGATCAGCGCGGCCAGCGCGGCGGCGGACAGCGGCAGGCCGACGAGGAAGTGCGCCAGCCACGCGCCGGCCCGGGTCGGACCACCCCAGGAATGGTCGTACGGACCGGGGTCCACCACGCCGTACAGCACGCCGCGCAGCACCATCAGCAGTGTGACGCCGAGCGGCAGCAGTGCCATGGCGCCGAGGAGCAGGCTGAACAGCGCGTGGCTGAACACCGCGGCCAGGCCCGGTCGCCGGCTGGGCGCGGCGGTCGGCGGCGCCCCGAGCAGCCCGGTGCGCAGGGCCCGCCAGCGGGCGACAGCGGCACCGGTTCCGCCCACCGGTGCGCTCACCAGCGCGAGCAGGGCGACCGGCACCAGCGTCGCGCAGTAGGCGAGGCTGCGGCCGGCGAGGCGGGCCGTTCGGTACGGCCGGGAACGGGTGGTCGGCGCAGCGGCGGAGGTGGCGAGAATGGCGGGCACGGCGTCTCCTCGGGTTCGGGTTGCCGTGACGGTACGAGCGGGCCTCGCCGTGCCGAGTCACTCCCGAGAGCCACCTTCGCGCTGGCTCCGCAGGGGCAGAGCCGACCGCCGGTACGACGACAGGGGCGGCCCGCCGAAGCGGACCGCCCCTGTCGGTACGGCGTTACGTCAGATCCGGCCGCCGGTGGTGGCGTGGAAGACGTGGCTGCGACCGACGGCCGGCCTGACGAACACGGTGTCACCCATGTTCGGCATGTTGCGCCGGTCGGTACGGACGACGAAGCGCTCCGAGTTGCCACCCAGTGCGGCGTGGCCGTAGACGTTGGCGTCCGAGCCGAGGTCCTCGACGAGCTCGACCACGACCGGCATGCCGCCCTCGGTCGGGCTGACCAGCTCGCAGTCCTCCGGGCGGAAGCCCACGGTGACCTTGCCGTCGCCACCCTCGGCACGGGCCGCCTCGACCTGCTCCCGGGTCAGCGGGATGTGCAGCTCGGCGAACTCGGCGCCCTTCTCGTTCAGCGGAACGGTCTTGATGTTCATGGCGGGAGAGCCCATGAAGCCGGCGACGAACACGTTGGCCGGGGTGTCGTAGAGCGCCCGCGGGGTGTCCACCTGCTGCAGGACACCGTCGAGCAGCACCGCGACCCGGTGACCCATGGTCATGGCCTCGACCTGGTCGTGCGTGACGTAGACCGTGGTGACGCCCAGCTTGGCCTGCAGCGACGCGATCTGGGTGCGGGTCTGCACGCGCAGCTTGGCGTCGAGGTTCGACAGCGGCTCGTCCATGAGGAAGACCTGCGGCTCGCGGACGATCGCCCGGCCCATCGCGACACGCTGACGCTGACCACCGGAGAGCGCCTTCGGCTTGCGGCCGAGGTATTCCTCCAGCTGGAGCAGGCCGGCCGCTTCCTTGACCCGCCGGTCGATCTCCGACTTGGAGGTCTTACGCAGCTTGAGGGCGAACGCCATGTTCTCGTACACCGTCATGTGCGGGTAGAGGGCGTAGTTCTGGAAGACCATCGCGATGTCGCGGGCCTTCGGGGGGAGGTGCGTGACGTCACGCTGGTCGATGTAGATCGAGCCGGCGTCGACGTCTTCCAGACCGGCGAGCATCCGCAGGCTGGTGGACTTGCCGCAACCAGAGGGGCCGACCAGAACGAGGAACTCGCCGTCGCCGATCTCAAGGTCCAACTCGTTGACGGCGGGACGCTCTTGGCCCGGGTAGACCCGGGACGCCTTGGAATAAGTGACCGTAGCCATGGTGAAGCGCTTCCTTTCACCGGCAGGAACGTGCCGGACGATCCGAGTGAAGGAGCGACCGGCACGTGTCCGTGCCGGTCAGCGGACGGCGGCTCGGTCGCGAGGGCGCCGGGCTGTCGTCCGTGTCACTGCACGGTAAACGGGTTTACCCGCCCTGCCAAGGCGGGGAGCGTCTCACGCAACCCATTGCCTACGCATTCCGGTCACTCCGGCACGGTCGGACATCAATCGACGCGCGGCCTAGCGACGTCGAGGCGTACGGGCGTCGGGTTGCTGACGTTTCCCATGCTCGGGAGGCCTCGCGAGCGGGATATCCGGACGTCAGTCGCTATGCTGACCCCGACGCACGCGCCCCTGTAGCTCAGCTGGCCAGAGCACTCGCCTTGTAAGCGAGATGTCGCCGGTTCGATCCCGGCCGGGGGCTCCAATTTCATCAGGCTATTCCCGATGGGCACAGCCGCGAGTCGACCGGTTGACAGCAACGCTCACCACGTGCTCGTTCATCGAACGTGGTATCTGTTCATGTCCGGATGGATTCCGGGGTCGGTTTCCTGGCTCAGGACACCATGCCCGGTCAGGACGGCATCGGTGCGCTGCTGGGGCACCGCAGCCGCTTCCTGCGGCGCCTGCGGTGCGGACGGGACGCGGCGCGGGTAGAGGTTGCGCAGGAACCTCTCCACCGGGTGTTCGACCCACCGGTAGCAGGCCCACGCCAGGGCGATGCCCAGCACCGCCCAGACCAGGAGAACCTTGAGGTTCGTCCAGCTTGCGGGGCTGGTCTTCACCGTGCCCATCAGCCAGTAGATGACCGACAGGTGGACCAGGTAGAAGGCGTAGGACCAGGTGCCGAGGGCGACCAGTGGTTTGCTCCGGAAGACCGAGGGCCGCCCGGAGATGTCGCGGATCGCTGCCGCGAGCACCACCAGCACGCAGGCGGGCACCAGACCCTGCTGCGACCAGTGCGCACCCCACCAGCCCTGCTGCGCACCCCACCACAGCAACAGCACCGATGCCGGCACCGATGACAGGGCGAGCCACAGGTTGACTCTCGGCCGCCATCCGCGGAGAAGTGCGGCGGCGGTGATCATTCCCAGCAGGAATTCGATGAATCGGATCGGCGGGAAGCGCAGGAACCAGGAGAGCTGGATCCAGTACTGCTCCGGGTCGATCAAATCCTGGACGATGAACCAGTAGGCCCACTCGATGGCCATGCCGATCGCAGCGAGGATCGCGAGCGCCGGCAGCCGCAGTCGCAGCAGTGGCCGGATGACGAACGGGAAGAGCAGGTAGAAGAAGGCTTCGCAGGCGACCGACCACGCCACCGGGTTGGCGACGAGGTGGGCCGCCGGGGGGAACCACGACTCGGTCAGCGACAGGCTCAGCAGGGTGCGCTTCCAGGAGTCGTGCCAGCCCTGGTCGAAGGCCACCCAGGCGATGACGGTGCTGACTGCGAGCGCGGGCCAGACCCGGGCGAACCGGCGCCAGTAGAACGTCCCGGTGCTCACCGCGGGGGAGAACGACCAGGTCAGCACGAAGCCCGAGAGAACGTAGAAGAACGTGACCCCGGCGTCACCGAATCGGAAGAAGTCACCGAGCCTGATGTCATAAACCGTTGGCAGCTTGATGATCTGGTTCGCGTGGAACAGGAATACGGCGAACGCGGCGAACCAGCGCAGCCCGGTCAGTGATTCGACCCGGGGCATGCGGTCTTTGGGAGAACTCATCGTGATGTGGCACCTTTTGGGGCATCCGCCTGACCGGGGGTCGGCTGGCGCTCCCGGCATGATGCCAGGTTTCCGCGGCCTTGGCGGACCACAACCGCCCGGCCGTTGCGAGCGCGGCGCCGCCCAACGGGTCTGGCGGCGGTCGGCGGTAGCCTGGGCCTGGCAACGAGCGGAGCGGGACGGGGGCGGATGAGTCGCGCGGTGGAGGAGTCGAACCGGGCGATGCTGCGTGCCCGGGACGCGATGGACCGGGCGTACGCCGAGCCTTTGGACATCCCCGCGCTGGCCCGGATCGCGCACGTCTCCGAGGCGCACTTCATCCGGACCTTCCGGGCCACCTTCGGCGAGACCCCGCACCGCTACCTGCAACGTCGCCGGGTCGAGCGGGCGATGTCGTTGCTGGTGGACACCGGGCGGGACGTCACCGAAATCTGCTTCGCGGTCGGCTTCAGCAGCCTGGGCACGTTCAGCCGGACGTTCCGGGAGATCGTCGGGGAGTCACCCACGAACTTCCGCCGACGCGCCATGCCAACCAACGTGCCGTCGTGCTTCACCAAGGCCTGGACCCGACCCAGCAGTTTTGGATAAGCAGCAGGTCACGGTCCACGTCTAGCGTGATTGCCATGACGATGAACGCGATCAGCCGCTCCCAGATCTACGTCCTCGACCAGGACGAGGCACTTGACTTCTACGTGAACAAGCTCGGCATGGAGCTCAACACCGACCAGGACCTCGGCTTCATGCGCTGGCTGACGGTCAACCTGCCCGGTGACCCGGAGCGCGAGATCCTGCTGGAGAAGCCGGGTCCGCCGGCGATGGACCCGGCCACCGCGGCGCAGGTCCGGGAGTTGCTCACCAAGGGGGCGCTGGGCGGCGCGCTCTTCATGACCACCGACGACGCCCACAAGACGTACGCGGAGCTGGTGGCGAAGGGTGTCGAGATCACCGACGAGCCGACCGAGCGCCCGTACGGGATCGACTTCGGAATTCGGGACCCGTTCGGTAACCGGATCCGCGTCGGCCAGATGTTCCCCCGGGCGTAGGGGAGCGGACCGATGAGCCAGGCCGCACCTTTCCCCGTGGTACGACCGGCCTCCGTCGGTCGGGACCGTGCGCTGCTGGCCGGCGGTGTGCTCGCTGGCCCGATCTTCGCCGCTTCGGCGCTGCTCCAGGGGTTCACCCGGGACGGCTTCGACTTCCGGCGGCACCCGGTCAGCGTGTTGAGCACCGGTGAGCTGGGTTGGATCCAGATCGCCACGTTCCTGGTCACCGGAGTGCTCTGCGTGCTGGCGGCCGGGGCGCTCCGGCGCTCCACCGACACCGGTTCGGTCTGGGTGCCCCGGCTGCTCGCCCTGTACGGGCTGGGCATGGTGGGGGCGGCGATCTTCAGCGCCGACCCGGCCGACGGGTTCCCCGTCGGCACGCCTCGGGGCGCCGGCCAGATCAGTTGGCACGGCGGCCTGCACTTCCTGGTGGCGGCGGTCGCCTTCGTCTCGCTGATCGTGGCGATGGTGGTCGCCGGTCGCCGTGCCGCGCGGCGTGGGTCGAGGGGTCGGGCCGGGTTCAGCCTGGCGACCGGGGCCTTCTTCGCGGTGGCCTGGGTGGCGCTGATGGTCCGCCCGGCTCCGGCCGTCATGGTGGCGTTCGGCATGGCGGTGACGGTCGGTTGGGTGTGGGTGTCGGTCACCTTCGCGCGAGCGGCATCCGGCCAGGTCGACTGAACCGGCTGCCGTCACACCGGGAGGCACGGGTATTTTCCCGTGCCTCCCGGTGTGTTCAGGTTCGCCGGCCAGGTCAGTGAGGGAGCCTCCGTGGCCGACCTGCCGCCGGAGTTGCGTGGCACCGGCCTGCCCTCGGACTACCTGGTCTGAGTGGCCCGTAGCAGCAGTTCAACCAGAGCCCGCGTGGCCGGCGGCGGGGTTGTCTCGGTGGGGCAGTCGACGTAACCGGTCTCGATCGTGCCGACGGTGAGCTGGTAGCTGAACGCGTCCGCGCAGGCGCTCGATGGGGTCGTTTGACGCGCCTCGGCGGCCAGCCGGGGGTCGGCCGCCAGCCCCGTCAGGCCGCCGAGGTCGGCAGGGTTGAGGCGGCCGGTACGCCGGCTGCCGGCCCGGTCCACCGCGGTCCACTGGCCGTCCGGCTCGACGGTCACGACGTCACCGCGGCCGGCGAAGCCGCCGGAGCGCTTCAGCATCACCCGGCTGGCCGCGGCGCTGACCGTGGAGGCGACCGTGGGGGCGATGGTTGCCGGCGGAGCATCGGTGGCCGGGGCGGTCGGGGTCGTGCCGGGGGTGCTCGGCCGCTGGTCAGGGGTGGTGCCGGCCCCGTCGGTGCTGGTGCAGCCGGCCAGGAGAGCGACCAGTAGCGCGATCGTGACGCCGGTTGTCGAGGCGGGTCTCATGTCCATCGGACGCGCTGAACCGGCCGTTGGTTCCCTTGTCAAGACCCTCATCCGAACGGCCATTGTCGATGTCCGGGAGCCGTCCAGGGCTTCTCTTTTCTTCAACACATGGCTATATCTACATGCGTGACTACCCGTGTCACACTCTTTCTCCTTTCTGGAGGGCACGTGAAACGACCCCTCGCCGCTGTCAGCGCAGCGCTGCTCACAAGCGGCCTGCTGGCCTGCGTCGCCACATCGGCGCATGCGGCTCCGCCCACCGCCCCCGCGCCGGATGCCTCCGCCGCGGCCCAGGCGGCGACCGTCCTGCAAGCGAACCCCGGCGCCGTCCAGGGTTCGAGCGCAGAGTCCTACCAGGTGCGAAGCACCAAGGTGGACGCCACCGGCGCCACGCACACCCGCTACACCCGGACCTATCAAGGACTGCGGGTGTACGGCGGTGACTTCGTCATCCACGCCACGCCGAGCGGCACCTACGCCGGCAGTTCGGTCGGTCTGGCCGCACCGCTGACCCTCGGCACCACGGCCAAGGTCGCCTCCGCAGCGGCGAAGAAGGCCGCCCGCGCAGGATTCACCGGCACGGTCGAGGCGGTGGGCGCCCCGGAGCTGTTCGTCGACGCCAGCTCCGGCACGGGCCGGCTGGCCTGGGAGACGGTGGTCAGTGGCTGGCAGCCCGACGGGCAGACCCCGTCCCGGCTGCACGTGATCACCGACGCCACCACCGGCGCGGCCGTCGGGTCGTACGACGAGATCGAGTCGGTGGTCGGCAGCGGCCAGGGCATCTACACCGGCGCGGTCAGCATCGACACGACGCTCTCCGGCAGCACGTACCAGATGATCGACCCGACGCACGGCAACGGCCGCACCTGCGACATGAACAACGGCACCTCCACCTGCACCACCTTCACCGATGCCGACAACGCGTGGGGCACCGGCGCCAACTCCAACCGGCAGTCCGCCGGCGTGGACGCCCACTTCGGCGCGGCGAAGACGTTCGACTACTTCAAGAACACCCACGGCCGCAACGGCATCTTCGGCAACGGCACCGGCGTGCCGAGCCGGGTGCACTACGGCAGCAGCTACGTCAACGCCTTCTGGGACGGCGCCCAGATGACCTACGGTGACGGCTCCGGCAACTCCCGCCCCCTCGTCTCCCTGGACGTGGCTGGGCACGAGATGAGCCACGGTGTCACCGAGGCGCTGGCCGGCCTGGTCTACTCCGGCGAATCCGGCGGCCTCAACGAGGCCACCAGCGACATCTTCGGCAACATGGTGGAGTTCTACGCCGCCGCGCCGAGCGACCCGGGCGACTACCAGGTCGGTGAGAAGATCAACATCAATGGCAACGGTACGCCGCTGCGTTACATGTACAACCCGTCGCTGGACGGCTCGTCCGACAGTTGCTGGTCCACCAGCACGAAGAACAAGGACGTGCACTACTCGTCCGGCGTTGCCAACCACTTCTACTTCAACCTCGCCGAGGGCACCGGCGCCACCGCGTACGGCACCTCACCGGTCTGCGGTTCCGCCCCCGCGGTGACCGGCATCGGCCGGGCCAAGGCCGAAAAGATCTGGTACCGGGCGCTGGACGTCTACTTCACCTCCAACACGTCGTACGTCAACACCAGCAACCCGGCGAACACCGCCCGCGCCTACAGCCTGCGGGCGGCCACCGACCTGTACGGCAGCTGCTCCACCGAGTACAAGGCCGTGCAATCCGCCTGGACCGCGGTGAACGTGGCCGGCAGTGACTCGACCTGCTCGACCGGCAACGACTTCTCGGTGTCGCTCTCGCCGACCGCCGGCTCGGTGAACCCGGGCAGCTCGGCCTCCACCACCGTGGCGACCGCCACCACCAGTGGTACGGCACAGACCGTGACGTTCTCCGCGTCGGGCCTGCCCAGCGGGGCGAGCGCCGCGTTCAGCCCCACCTCGGTGACCTCGGGCGGCTCGTCCACCCTCACCATCAGCACCTCGGCGAGCACCCCGCCGGGCACCTACTCGGTCACCGTGAACGGTGCGGGTGCGGTCACCCGTAGCGCCACGTACACGCTGACCGTGAACGGCACCGGTGGCGGCTGCACCGCGCCGGGTCAGAAGCTGGCCAACCCGGGCTTCGAGTCCGGTGCGACCGGCTGGACGGCCAGCTCCGGCGTGATCACCAACTCCAGCAGCCAGGCGGCCCGCACCGGGACGTACAAGGCGTGGATGAACGGGTACGGCAGCACCCACACCGACACGCTCGCCCAGTCGGTGAGCCTGCCGGCCGGCTGCGCGTCGTACGCGCTCACCTTCTGGTTGCACATCGACTCGGCCGAGACCACCACCAGCGTCGCGTACGACAAGCTCAATGTGCAGGTGCTGAACTCGGGCGGGACGGTGCTGGCCACGCTGGCGACCTACTCGAACCTGAACAAGGCCACCGGCTACAGCCAGAAGTCCTTCTCCCTGGCCGCGTACGCCGGCCAGACCGTCAGCCTGAAGTTCACCGGCACTGAGGACTCCTCGCTGCAGACGTCCTTCGTGGTCGACGACACGGCGCTCACCGTCTCCTGACCTGACCGATCGCCGAAAGGACCCGGCGGCCACCCCTCGACGGTGGTCGCCGGGTCCGCGCCGTTATGGTCGCCGGACCGGCGCACGCTGCCGGCGGGCCAGATCGGCGGCGTCGGACAGGTGGCGCGGGAAGGGGTGGACGTGTCGGACGCGGAGTTGACCGTCGAGGTGACGGGACCGGTGGCGACCGTGGTAATCCACCATCCCGCCCGGCGCAACGCGATGACCGCCGCCATGTGGCGCCAGCTCCCCGAACTGCTCGACCGGTTGGAGCCCGACCCCGACGTCCGGGCGCTGGTGCTCACCGGCGCAGGCGATGCCTTCTGCGCCGGCGCCGACCTTGGCGACCTGTCCGAGCTGCTGGACGCCGGTGACGCCAGCATCGCGGTGGCCGCCGAGGAACGGTTGGCCCGCTTCGCCAAGCCGACCGTGGCGGCGATCCGGGGCGCCTGCGTGGGCGGTGGCTGTCAGCTCGCGGTCGCCTGTGACCTGCGGATCGCGGCCGACGACGCCCGGTTCGGCGTACCGCCGGCCCGGCTCGGGCTGGTCTATCCGGCACCGACCACGCGCCGGCTGGCCCGGCTGGTCGGCCCGTCCGCCGCCAAGCATCTGCTGTTCACCGCCGACCTGATCGACGCCGAGCGCGCCCTGCGGATCGGCCTGGTCGACGAGGTACTGCCGGCCGACCGGCTCGCCGCGCGGGTGGACGACCTGACCGCGACGATCGCCCAGCGGTCGCCGCTGAGCATCGCCGCCGCCAAGGAGATCGTCGACGACCGGGCCGGCCCGGCCCGGATCGCCTGGTGGCATCGGAAGGTGGCGACCAGCGGCGAGGCCCGGGAGGGTGTGGCGGCGGTCGCCGAACGCCGTACGCCCCGTTTCGCCTGGCAGCCGCCGACCGCCGACTGAGTCCGTCTCCAGCAGTCCACGGCGTCGTATCGGGCTGGTTCGATACCCGACTGGTGCGTCATGGTGGTGATACGGCAGTCTGTCAGTCGTGCAGCGTGATCAGTTGCTTGCGGGCCGCTACCGGCTCCTGGAGCGTCTCGGTAGTGGCGGCATGTCGACGGTGCACCGGGCGTACGACGAAGTGCTCGAACGGGACGTCGCGGTGAAGGTGCTCGTCACCTCGGATGCCAACGCCCGGCAGCGGATCCGGGGCGAGGCCAAGGCGGCAGCCCGGCTGTCGCACCCGCACGTAACGAGCGTCTACGACTTCGGCGAGTCCCCGGTCGACACCAACCAGGTCCCGTTCGTGGTGATGGAGCTGCTCGACGGCCACACTCTCGAACAACGGCTGACGGCCGGGCCGCTGCCGCCCCGCGCGGGTCTGCGGGTCTGCGCCGAGGTGGCCTCCGCCCTCGCCGCCGCACACGCCCAGGAGTTGGTCCACCGCGACATCAAGCCGGGCAACGTGATGCTCACGCCCACCGGCGCCAAGGTGCTCGACTTCGGCATCGCGGCGGCAGCCGGCGAGTCGGAGATCGACTTCGAGGGGCGGCTGCTGGGAACGCCGGCCTATCTCGCCCCGGAACGACTGCAGGCCGGTGAGGTGCTGCCAGCCTGTGACGTGTACGCCCTTGGCCTGTTGCTGCGCCGGGTGCTCACCGGCCGGCTGCCGTGGCATGCCGAGGGGCAGACCGGGATGCTCCGCGTGGACCCGCACGTCGAGCCGGACCCACTGCCCCAGATCGACGGCGTGCCGCCCGAGGTGCACCGGCTCTACCGCTGGTGCCTGGCGCGCGACCCCGCCGACCGGCCACCGGCCGTCGAGGCGGCCCGCATCCTGCTCGTCGCCTCCACCGCAGTGGCCGCCGTCAGCGGAACCGCGTCCGGTCCGGCTGCCGTTGCGGCCGGACCGGCGACATGCGCCGTCGAGCAGACGGACACCGCGACCGCCGATCCGGCGGAGCCGACAAGCGGTACCGGTACCTCCGGGCGGTGGTCGCGGCGTCGGCAGCGGGTCATGCTGGCGGTCTCCGGCGCGGTGATCGCCGCGGTGGCGATGGCCGGGTCGCTCGGCGACTCGAGCAATCGTCGGCAGGGGCAGGATGTGCCATCGATCGGCATCGGCCCGGGCACCACCTCGGTGGGGATGCCACGCGTTGATGAGCCGGCCGCCGCGGTCGACCCCCGACCGTCCGCCGTCCCGTCAGCCAGGAACACTGCGTCCAAATCCCGGAACGGCCCCCCGACCGGTCCGGGCGGGACAGGTGCCCCGGGCCCGACTGCCACCATCCCGCGACCGACCCCGAGCGGGGTCGCGCCGACGCCCACCCCTTCTGGCGGTATGCCGGTGGACGCCCTCGGCGGGACGGTCACCGTCCGCTGCCTCGGGGCTTCAGCCGAGGTGGTCGCGGTGACACTCGCGCCCGGATACGAGGCGGCGGCGTACGACCCGGGCCCGGCGAAGCGGATCCAGGTCGAACTGACCTCCGCCGAGCATCGCAGCGAGATCCGGGTGCACTGCGCCAACGGCCGCCCGAAACCGAAGGTCAAGGAGCGCGCCGCCTGACCGGGGGCCGGCGGGTGCCGCGCCGGAGGCGTACCCCCGACACGGCCCCCCGTTCCCGCCGGCCGGTCCGTCACCGCCCCGCCAGCGCCGACCAGCCCGGGTTCACCGGCTCACGGCGCAGCGGCATGCCCGCCTCCGCTGGCGTCCGGTCGCCCTTGCGCTGGTTGCAGCCGTAGCAGGCGGCAGTGGTGTTTCGCCAGGTGTTCCGGCCGCCGCGCGAGCGGGGCAGGATGTGGTCGATGGTCGACGCCGGGCCACCGCAGTACGCGCAGCACCGCTCGTCGCGGCGCAGCACGCCAGCCCGGGACCAGGCCGGCCCGGAGCTGAATCGCCACCGGGTGACCACGTAGCGGACGAGGCGCACCACCCGGGGCATCGGGAAGACGCCGATCACCTGATCCGGCTCGGCCTCGTGGATCTCGGCCACCCGGCGGCAGAGCATCCGGACTGCGTGCTGAACGGTGACCCGGTGCAGCGGGCCGAGGTCGGCGTTGATGACGAGGACGGCGTCCACCGGGATCTCCCTTCAGAGCGATGACGGACGAACTGCTCCGGACAGCGAGGAGCCGCCCGGTCCGGCTGTCGGACGGGCGGCTCGGCGCGTACGGGAACGCGTCAGTCGGGCCGGCCCGCCCGGGGACCTTCCGCTCGGCAACCGTCGCCGGACAGCGTCGACGAGGGCACGGTGGTGACGTGCGACATCGTCATGAGCTGCTCCAACGGGTGTGGTTGACCTTGCGCGATCACGGTAGGTCGATGCGGGAGGTGCGGGCAACGTATTTCGATCGGGCGGCCTCCCCGGCGCGGCGCTGACGGCGGGTCCGGGGAGCGGCTTTCGCCGGGACCTGGGCGGTGGTCAGTGGCCGGTTCAGCCGCAGGGCCATCCGCGCGGTGAGTTCGCTGTCCAGCAGGGGCCGGTTGACCTCGCCTGCGACGATCAGCGCCGGCCCGGAGACGGACCGCCAGATCGCGGCCAGTCCGGCTCCGAGGCCCACCAGGGCGACGGTGGCCCGGGTGGTCGGTGAGCCGGCGGCCGCGGCGGCACTCACGCCGACCACCGCGAAGAGCACCAACAGCAGGGGTACGAGCACCGGCCAGAAGATGCCCCGTGCCGCCTGCGCCACCAGTCGCCGGTCCCGGATGATCAGATTCCTGGCGATCACCGCGTAGTCCTCCTCATCGAGCAGGTCGCGTGGGTGCAGGCCGCCGGTGAGCACGTCGCGCCAGAGGTCACCCTGACCGCGCAGCGCCCGGCTCAGCTCGGCGGGCGCCGGCCCGGTCTGGTAGCCGTGTCCGGCCCGGTCGACCGCTGTCGCCCAGGCGGCCAGCGACCGGCGCACCACCGCGGCCGAGTACGGCGGCAGCACGCTGGCCAACTCGTCCAACCACCGGCTGATCTGGATCTGCCGGCCGCCGAACTGCCTCAGCAACTGGGCGGCGTCGCCGGCTCGGACGGTGTCGGCCACTGATCGGCCCAGCCGGTAGGCCAGCCCGACGCGGTGGTTGGTGGCCATCGCCCAGCGGAGTACCTCCACGTTGAGGTCGTCGAGGGCGAGCAGCAGCGGCACCGGGTCGGCGGCGTCGGGTCGGCCCAGGTCGGGGAGCAGGGCCCGGGCGGCAGACGTGTCGGGCACCGGCCCGCTGTGCCGGGTGAGTTCGGCGATCTGAGCCAGGGCGACGTCCACCCCGTCGAGGTACATCCGCATTCGCCGTTGGGCGGACATTTCGGTGAGGTTGGAGAGTTTGGCCGGCGGTACGGCCGGGCGGGCCTCGACCGGAGCGCCCAGCTCCGCGTGCTGCCCGTGGTGGTAGGCGTCCGCCATCCACCAGCCGAGCCGTAGTGCGGTGACGACACAGGCGCGTTCGTCGCGGATCAGCGGGTACGCGTCGTCGCGGCCGATCTCGTCGATCGATGGATGGTTCTCCGCGCCGGCGCGGTGCAGTGGTGACATCTTCCGCTGCCCTCCCGCCCGGTCATCGACGGTTGATCAATCGAGCGTACGGCAGCGTACCGATGGTTATGTAGGGTTTTGTCGCTTTGGTCCACCGCGACGGGCCAGCAGCCCGCGCGGCCGGATCGAGCGCACCGCCTCTGCCGCACCACCCTCGGCGCGCAGGATGTGGTTCGCGGCGATGATGCCGGTGGCCGCGGAGCGTTCCATCAGGGCGCTCGGGAAGTCCGTGGCGATCCCGTCGCCGGCCAGGTAGAGGCCGGGCGCGTCGGTGCGTACCCCCGGTCGCCAGGCGTGGCTGCCCGGAGTGAACGCCGGTGCCTGCGCCTCCACCCGGGCCCGCATCTCGCGGACCCGCAGGTCGCCGGCCTCCGGCCAGAGCGCGACCAGCTCGCGGCGCATCCGCTCGGCCAGCTCCTCGGCCGGCACCCCCGCTTCGCAGGCGTACGCGTGCAGCTCGATGACCGACCCGCCGGTCTGCCGCGCCCAGCGCCGCGACTCGTTCTCCAGTCGGTGATAGAGCGTCACCGAGTCCAGAGTGGGCTGCCGGGACACACCGTTGAACACCGCCCGCTCGGCGGCCACGTCCCCGTCACACCAGTACCGCGCGACCGCGTACGGCGGGCCGGGAGTGCCGAAGGTGGGCATCCGCGCGGCCAGCTCCGGTGCCTGCTCGACCAGGTCGGGGGAGGCCCTGACCAGCGCGGCCAGCGCCGGCGGGTCGACGGCCAGCACCACGTGGCCCGCCGGGTGGCTGCCGCCGTCGGCGGTCGACACCCGCCAGCCGTCGGCGTCGCGGTGCACCCCGGTCGCGGCGGAGCTGGTGAGCACCCGGCCGCCGTGCTTCTCCACGTGCCGGGTCAGCGGCTCCCAGATCGCGGTGGCGTAGTCCTCGTCCGGGCAGTCGAACGCCAGCCCCTCCGGGTTGCCGAGCAGGTAGAAGTGGAACTGGGCGACCATCTCGGCGGCCGACATCTCGGTCTCGTGGTTGAAGAACGAGTGCGAGAAGACCTCGAACAGCATGGCCCGGGCCCGGTCCGGCAGCCGCAGCGACGCCAGCAGCTGGTCGGCGGTGGTGTCGTCCAGCTCGGCGTAGGTGCGTACCGGGTCGTAGCTGAGCAACGGCAGCGCGGCGTCCCGGTCCATCAGTCGCAGGTCGCCCAGCCGCAGGCTGGGGCTGCGCAGCAGCAGCGCGAGCAGGTTCGCCGGCGGTGCGGGCGGCAGCCTGCCGAACTCCTCGGTCGGCCACTGCTCACTGAGGATCGGGTAGCCCGGAATGGGCTTGAGAAAGCCCAGGTCGGGGTCGATCCGGCGCAGGATGGACCGCCAGTTGTAGTACTGCCGGAAGAACGCGTGGAAGCCGTGCTCGTTCTGCTGGCTGCCGTCGGCGAGTGCCTCCGGCCAGGCGCCCAGTCGACCGCCGAGCGTCGGTGCCGCCTCCAGCACCGTGACCGCCACACCCCGCTCGGCCAGCACCACCGCCGCCGACATGCCGGCGATGCCGCCACCGACCACCACCGCCGCGGTCGGTCGCGGCACGCGGTCGGCGCCACCGCCGCCCGGGTCCACCTGGTGCTGGCGTACGCCGATGAGCCGTCCCATCACTTGCGACAGCGCCATGAGCACCTTCCCGAGCCGACAGAGTCTCCAGTCTGCCGCACCGAACGGTCAGTCGCTGGGTAGGCAGCGACGGGTCCGGTCGGAGTCGGGCCAGACATATTCCAGGTCCCCCGGAACGTCGTCGCCGAAGATGGGGCGGTAGTGCGCGGGGTCCTTGCGCAGCAGCGACGAGCGGTGGCTCAGGTGCAGGTCGTCGCGGCCCAGCCAGGGTGGCAGCTCACCGGCCTCGGCCAACTCGATCTGGGTACGCACGACGCCCGGTCCGCAGGCGGCGGCGAGGTCGACGGTCATCGTGGTGGCGCAGGTGTCGGCCCGCCCCGGCTCGGTCCAGACCGCGCACATGTCCAGCCCGTAGCGGGTGAGCGCCTCCTCGTACCCGGCCCACATCTTCACCGCCGGGTGGTTGCGCCAGCCGTACCCGGGTCGGGTCAGCCCGCGCAGCACCTGGATGGCCTCCACCCGCTGCTTGCCCAGCCGCTTCTGGTCCAGCGTGCGGGCGCTGGCCAGGAAGTCCGGGTACGGGAGGAACGTCTGCATGCCGCTGCTCTACCCCTCGCCCGGGCCGACATGCCTGGTCGGGGATGATCCGGACGGGGTCGCCCACCGTGGTGGTCCTGACTACGATCCGGGCATGGCGGAGCCGTGGCGGGACCGGGCGCGACGGGCGGTCGAGTGGAACTGGCGGCTTCGGTCGGCTGGTGATCCGCGCCCGCACTACGTGATCTGTGGGCGGGACGCGCTCGCCTACTACGTGGCCCGGGCGATGCTCGAATCCGAGTTGCCGGCGGGTGGGGCCCGGGTGACCGTCGTGGTGCCCGAGCGTTACCGCAGCAACGGCCCGGACGTGGCGGGGTTGCGGGGGGTCCGGGTGGTCCGCTCGGATCGCCTGGACGTGGCCACCTTCGAGGCCGCCGGTCTGGCCGGAGCGGCCGGGTTGGCCCTGCTGCACCAGGACGATGTCGGCAACCTGCATGCCGCGCTCTGCGCCCAGGCCGTCGACCAGCGGGTCCGTCAGGTGCTGCGGATGTTCAACGGCACCCTCGCTGACGGCGTGCGCAAACTGCTCAAGGCTCCGGTCGAGGTGCTCTCCGACGCCGAGATGGCCGCGCCCGCGTTCGTGGCCGCCGCGCTCGGCGAGGTCGACCCGAGTTCCTTCCAACATCGGGACAAGACGCTGCGGGTGGCGCGGCGGGCCGACGTCCGACCGCAGGATGTGGTCTGCGCGTTGGCGCACTTCAGTGAGGCGCAGAGGGTGGAGCTGCTGCCGCTGGAGCAGGCCGGCGCCGACCTGGTGCTGGCCGAGGCGACCGGGCAGCCACCGGGCACCGAGGTTGCCGCCCGTCGGCTGGTCCGGGCCCGTAAGCGACGTCGTCCGGTCGCGGTGCTGCTGCGCGCGGTACGCGGCTTCGCCACCCGCAAGATCGGCATCGCGGTGATGCTGGTGCTCGCGCTGATCGCGGTGCTGGGGGCGCTGATCTCCCGAGCCGAGGACGTCACCCCGTTGGAAGCGTTGTACCTGACGCTGGTCACCACCCTCAGCGGCGCCGACCCCGACACCGACAAGGCGGCCGACGCGCAGATCATGCAGGTGGTGCTCAACCTGGCCGGGTTGGCGCTGATACCGCTGATCACCGCCGTCGTGGTGGACGGCATCGTCAACGCGCGGCTGGCCCTGCACACCGGCCGGGTGCAGCCCGCGCGGGTCGGGCACGTCGTGGTGATCGGCCTCGGCAACGTCGGCACCCGGGTGATGGCGCAGCTTCGCGAATACGACGTCGAGGTGGTGGCGATCGACAAGGATCCGGAGCCGCGAGGGGCTGCTCTGGCACGCCAACTGGAGGTGCCGCTGATCGTCGGCGACGCCGCGCTGCCGGAGACGCTGGTCGCCGCGTCGGTGGCCGACTGCCAGGCGCTGGTGGTGGCGTCCACCGACGACGTGGCCAACCTGGAGGCGGCGCTCGCTGCCCGCGATCTCCGTGACGACCTGCGGGTGGTGCTGCGGTTCTTCGACGGTGACTTCGCCGAACGGGTGGAGGAGACCTTCGCCCTCGGTGTGTCCCGGTCGGTCTCCTACCTGGCGGCTCCGGCCTTCATCGGGGCGCTCACCGAACGCGCGGTGATCACCACCATCCCGGTCGACCGGCATGCGCTGCCGGTCGCCGAGGTGCCGGTCGCCGCCGGCTCCGAGCTGGACGGCCGACCGCTCGGCATGGTCAACCGGGACGGGCAGGTCCGCCTGATCGCCCGCACTCCGGCGGGTGGCGCCAAGACGATCTGGTGGAAGGATCTCGACCCCCGACAGGTGATCTTCGCGGGCGACCGGCTCACCGTCGTCGCCCGCCGACGCGGGTTGGACTGGCTGACCAGGCAGTGCGCCCCGCCCGCCCCGGGGAAGGTGCCCATGCCGCACGGTCACGCCGGTTCCATGCCCCGGCCCGTGCCGACCCCGCCCGGCGCCGTTCGCCCCGCAGGGCCGCCGTCCGTCCCCGGCGAGGAGCACGCCCTGCCGCCCGGGCCGACCGATCAGCAGGTCGCCGCCTCTGCGCCCGGCGCGGCCCACCCGGTGTCGGCACCCGTGTCGCCCGCCGTCGGAGGGGTGCCGCCAACCCAGGGCGGGGGCATCGGGCACCGGCCGGTGGAGCCGGGCGACGACGCAGGCGTCCAGGACGAACCGGACTCCACTGCGGCACGATCAGGCTGACCGTTCAGCGACTTCTCGGGGATGGTGGCGGTTCCGGTGACCTCCGGGTCCCGCCAGACCGGGCAGCGGGAACAAGCTGGTCGTGAGCGACAATCGGTGTCATGCGTTTTCGCATCCTTGGGCCGACCCAGGTGCTGCTGGCCGACGGGCGCGAGATCCCCGTGGGCGGTCCGCGGCTTCGCGCGCTGCTGGCGCTCCTCCTGCTCGAAGCGGGCCGGGTGGTGTCCGCGGAGCGGCTGATCGACGGCCTGTACGGCGAGCATCCGCCCCGGGGTGCGGCCAACGCGCTCCAGTCCCAGGTGTCGCGGCTGCGTCAGGCCCTGCCCGCTCACCAGAACCCGGTCGAGTTCCACCCGGCCGGTTACCGCCTCGCCGTGGATCCCGGCGATGTCGACGCGTACCGGTTCGAGCGGCTCGCCGAGGCGGGGCGCAGCGCGCTGGCCGGCGGCGACTGGCCCCGCGCGGCGACCGTGTTGCGCGAGGCGCTGGAGCTCTGGCGCGGCCCTGCCCTGGCCGATGTCCTCGACGCGGCCGGCGCACCCGCGCAGGCGGCACGGCTGGACGAACTGCGGCTGGCCGCCATCGACGATCGGATCGAGGCGGACCTGGCGCTGGGCGCGCATGCCGCGCTGGTCGCCGAGTTACGGGAACTGGTCGTCGCGCACCCGTTGCGGGAGCGGTCGCGGGGCCAGCTCATGCGCGCCCTGTCCGCACTGGGCCGGCCGGCCGAGGCACTGGCCGAGTTCGAGGGCGCCCGGAGCACGCTGGCCGAGCAGCTCGGTGCCGACCCGTCGGCGGCGCTGGCCGCGATTCACCTGTCTGTGCTGCGCGGCGAGGAACGCCCGGCCGTGCTGGGGACAGCCGAACAGGCACTGCCGAGCCAGCTCACCACGTTCGTCGGGCGGGAGGAGGAGCTCAAACGCGTTGGGGAATTGCTCGGCGAGCGAAGGCTGATCACCCTCACCGGCCCGGGAGGAGCGGGCAAGACGCGGTTGGCGATCGAGGCCGCGGGCCGTCTCGACGGCGAGGTCCGCTTCGTCGAGCTGGCTGGGCTGGCCCACGGTGCGGACGTACCGCAGGCGGTGCTGAGCGCTCTCGGCCTGCGCGATGCGGGCCTGCGCGCCCCGGCCGAGCCCGGCCGCCATCCAACCGACCGACTGGTCGAGGCGCTGGCCGAGCGGCGGCTGCTGCTCGTGCTCGACAACTGCGAGCATGTCATCGCCGACGCGGCCCGGCTGGCCGCACGGCTGCTGAGCGCGTGCCCGGCGCTGCGCGTCCTGGCCACCAGTCGCGAGCCGCTCGGGCTGGCCGGTGAGGCGTTGTGCCCGTTGTCCGGGCTCACCCTGCCGCCGCCCGACGTGTCGGTGCTGGACGTCGACGACTACGCCGCGGTCAGGCTGTTCGCCCAGCGGGCCGCCGACGTCGCGCCCGACTTCACCATCACGCCGGCCACCGTCGAGGTGGTACTGCGGATCTGCCGTAGCCTCGACGGCCTGCCGCTGGCGATCGAGCTGGCCGCCGCACGGCTGCGGGCGCTGCCCGTCGCCGAGGTGGCCGCCCGTCTCGACGATCGGTTCCGGCTGCTGTCGATGGGCAGCCGGGCCGCGTCGCCGCGACACCGCACGCTCCGGGCCGTGGTCGAGTGGAGTTGGGACCTGCTCGACGACGCCGAACGGCGGCTGGCCCGCCGGCTGACCGTCTTCGCCGGCGGTGCCACGCTGGAGGCGGCCGGGCGAGTCTCCGGCCTGCCCACCGCCGAGTTCGTCGACGCGCTGACCGGTCTGGTCGACAAGTCCTTCGTGGAAATGACCGGCGGTCGTTATCGGATGCTCGAGACGGTCCGCGCCTTCTGCGCCGAGCGTCTTACCGAGGCCGGCGAGGCCGACCAACTTCGCCGCGCCCACGCGGCGTACTTCCTTGAGTTCGCCTGGATCGCCAGCGACCACCTGCGGCGAGCCGAACAGTTGCACTGGTTGCGACGGCTCGACGCTGAGCGGGACAACCTGCATGCGGCGCTACGCCGTGCCACCGCGGCTGGTGACGCGTCCGAAGCCGCCGGGATGGTCGCTGCCCTGTCGTTCTACTGGTGGCTGCGCGGCATGCGCGGGGAAGGGGCCCGGTTCGCCGCCGACGTCCTCGACGTGCTCGGCTCCAAAGCGCCGCCGGGTCTGGTCGAGGAGTTCGCACTCTGCGTCTACAACGCCTCGCTCGCCGGTTCTGGCCACCTGCCGTCGCTCGGAACGCAGGGGTCCGTGATCCGCAGCCTGGAACGCCCGCCTCGACAACCGTTCCTCCTGTATCTGTCCGGGATCTCGACCGGGCCGCCGTCCGGCGGAGCTGAGCACGTCGACGAGCTGATGCGGGAGCTGCGGCGGCTGGTCGGACCGGACGTATGGATCAACGCGCTCGGCGCGATGGGCAGCGGCTCGGCGCAGATGTGGGGTGGCCAGGGGGACCGGGCCAACACCACGTTGGTCACCGCACTTGACGGCTTCCGAAGCGCCGGGGACCGGTGGGGGTCCATGATCACACTCGGCGCGCTCGGTGAACTCGCCGCCTGGCAGGGTGATGCGGAGGCCGCGGGCGCTCACATGGATCAGGCCATGGGATTTGCCGAGGAACTCGGATCGGCCGTCGACCAGGCCGACATGTTGCGTACCCGGGGCGAGATCAGGCTACGCGCCGGTGACCTCGCCGGGGCGCGCGATGATTTCGCCGCTGCGCTGCTCCTCGCGCAGCGCAGCGGTGCACCGGAGTTCGTTGCTGCGGCCCGGCTCGGCCTCGCCCAGGTGGCACGGCTGCACGGAGATCTCGTCGAGGCGAGGCGGTTCTGCGACGAGGCGTTGGCCGGCGGGCTCACCGGCTGGTACGTCGGCGAGGCCACGCGTTCGGAGATCATGCTCGTCCTCGAGCAGATCACCGAAGCGGAGAAAGCCGGGCCTCACGCGCCGCCGTCAGCCGACGGTGCGTGACCCGTCAGCGCCCCAGGCAACCGTGGGGGCATGACGACATTCGAGGTGGTCGCCGAGGGTCTGGGCAAGCGGTACGGCCCAACCCGCGCGCTTGACACGTTTGACCTGACCGTACCGACCGGCACGGTGTACGGACTGCTGGGACCGAACGGCGCCGGAAAGACGACGGCCGTACGAATCCTTGCCACGCTGCTGCGCTTCGACACCGGCAGGGCCACCGTGGCCGGGTTCGACGTGCTGCGTCAGCCGCACGAGGTGCGTGCCCGGATCGGGCTGACCGGCCAGTACGCCGCAGTCGACGAGACCCTCAGTGGCCGGCAGAACCTGGAGTTGTTCGGCCGGCTGTTCCGGCTCGGCCGACGGGCGGCCCGCCAACGAGCCGGCGAACTGCTGGAACGGTTCGGGCTCGAAGAGGCGGCGGGTCGGTCCGCCGGTGAGTATTCGGGTGGGATGCGCCGTCGGCTGGATCTCGCCGCCAGCCTGATCCGTACGCCGCGCGTGCTCTTCCTCGACGAGCCGACGACCGGCCTGGACCCGCGCAGCCGCAACCAGGTGTGGGACCTGGTCCGCGCCCTGGTCACGGACGGGACCACGGTACTTCTCACCACGCAGTACCTGGAGGAGGCCGATCAGCTCGCCAATCGGATCTCGGTGATCGACGCCGGTCGGGTGGTGGCCGAGGGGTCCCCGGACGAGTTGAAGTCGATGACCGGCGGTGACCGGATCGAGGTGGTGGTGCGCGACGCGGCCGACCTGGTTCAGGCTGCCCGCATCGTCGCGCCGATCTGCGGCGCGGAGCCCGAGTGTGATCCGGAGGTTCGGCGACTCAGCGTCCCGGTGGCCGACCGGGTCGCCGGGCTGGTCGACGTGGTGCGCGCATTGGACGAGGCGGGAATCGCGGTCGAGGACATCGGCCTGCGGCGCGCGACGCTGGACGAGGCGTTCCTGCACCTGACCGGGCACCGGCCCGACGAAGCCCGCCAGCCCGCTGGCGCTGGACGAAAGGTCGACGTGGCATGACGGCAGCGATCGCAGATGGCTGGACGATGACCAGGCGGAACATGATCCACGTGATCCGCGCGCCGGAGGAGTTGATCCTCTACTTCTCGCTGCCGATCATGTTCGTCCTGGTCTTCGGGTACGTCTTCGGCAGCGGCATGGAGGTGCCGGGTGGCGGCAACTATCGGGAGTTTCTGCTGCCCGGGGTCTTCGTGATGACGATGCTGTACGGCCTTGGCGCCACCGCGAGCGGCGTGGCGCTGGATCTCAGCCGAGGTGTCGTCGACCGGTTCCGGTCGATGCCGATGGCACGGTCGGCCCTGATGACCGGCCGCAGCGCCGCCGATCTGCTCCGCGCCCTGCTGGAGATGTCCACCCTGTTGGTCTGTGGCCTGCTCGTCGGGTGGCAGTGGCGACATGGCGTCGGAAAAGCTCTGCTCGCCGTCGGGCTCCTCCTGCTGCTGCGAGTGGCGATCACCTGGATCGGGATCTACCTGGCGCTGCTGGTCCGCAATCCGGACACCGTCGGCGTGATCGTCTTCCCGGCGGCGTTTCCGCTCACCGCGATCTCCAATGTCTTCGTGTCGCCGGAGCTGATGCCGCCGTTCATCGGTGCGATCTCGGAGTGGAATCCGCTGTCGGCCACCGTCGCGGCGATCCGCGAGTTGTTCGGCAATCCGGGCCTGGGTGGCGACTCCTGGCCGGCGGAGCACGCGATGCTGTTGGCGGTGGTGTGGCCGGTGCTCCTGATCGCGACGTTCGCTCCGCTGGCAGTGCGCCGCTACCGGCGGCTGAGTCGCTGACCGGCGGCGCCGACGGCGAGCACGCCGAAGCCGGCGAGGACGCTGCCCAGCGGCAGGTTGACCGCGAGCAGCAGGCAGCCGACCAGGCCCAGACCGGCGAGGACCCGGGCCGGCATCCGCCGGTCCGGGTCCCGGCCCAGGGTGAGCGCCGCCGCGTTGGTGATCGCGTAGTAGACCAGCACCGTGCAGCTGGAGAAGCCGATCGCCTGCCGTACGTCGCCGAGCGCGACCACCACGATCACCACGGCGGCCACCGCCAGCTCGGCGCGGTGCGGCACCTGGCGTACCGGGTGCACGGCGGCCAGCGCGCCGGGCAGGTCGCGGCGGCGGGCCATCGCCAGCGTGGTGCGGCCGACCCCGGCGACCAGGGACAGCAGCACCCCCGTGACCGCGATCGTGGCCCCGGCACGGACCACCCACGCCAGGCCGGGCAGCCCGGCGGCGGTCACCACGTCGACCAGGGGCGCGGCGGAACCGGCCAGCCGCTCGGCGCCGAGCACGCCGAGCGTGACCACGGCCAGCACCAGGTAGATCGCGAGCACGACCCCGAGCGCCAGCGGCACCGCGCGGGGAATGGTCCGCTGCGGGTCACGGACCTCCTCGCCGAGCGTGGCGATCCGGGCGTATCCGGCGAAGGCGAAGAAGAGCAGCCCGGCGGCGGTGAGCACGCCCCGGGCGGAGCCGCCGGGGTCGGCCAGCCGATCCAGGTGCACCGGCCCGCCCACCACCCCGACGACCGCGACCAGGGTCAGCACCGCGAGCACCAGCACGACCAGCGCTCTGGTCACGGTGGCCGTCTTGCCGATGCCGCGCAGGTTCACGGCGGTCACCGCGAGCACCGCGCCGACCGCGACGAGCCGGGCCTGGCCCGGCCACAGGTACGCCCCGATGGTCAACGCCATCGCCGCACAGCTTGCGGTCTTGCCGACCACGAAGCCCCAGCCGGCCAGGAACCCGGCGAACGGCCCGAGGCGCTCCCGGCCGTAGACGTAGGTGCCGCCGGACTCGGGGTAACGGGCAGCCAGCCGCGCCGAGCTGGTCGCGTTGCAGAAGGCGACGAAGCCGGCCAGCACCAACGCGGGCAGCAACCCGGACCCGCCGGCCGCCGCCGCGGCCGGGCCGAAGACCACGAAGACGCCCGCGCCGAGCATCGAGCCCAACCCGATGACAACCGCATCGGGTACGCCGAGCCGCCGCGCCAGTTGATCCACGGACCGAAACCCTAGGTGTACGAGGTGAACGGCCGGTCCCATGCGCGGAGCCGGCCGGGGAGCGGCACATCGTCCCAGGGCACCCGGTGCAGCAGCCGGTCCAGGATCAGCCCCAGCAGCAGCCCGGCCACCGAGTCGGTCAGCCAGTGCCAGCCCAGGTAGGTGGTGGTGGTGAGGACGACCAGCGGCGGCACGATGCGGATCACGGTGATCAGCCGGCCCGGCAGTTGCCGGCCGAAGCTGCGAGCCAGCGGGGCGAGCAGCAGCGCGATGACCCCGTACCAGACGATCGCGTTGGCGACGTGCCCCGACGGGTACGACTGGGCGAATCGCACCGGCAGATCGACGTGGAACAGCGGCAGGGTCTGCTCGGGCGGCAGGAACGGTTCCTTGATGCTGGCGCTCGGTGCGGCGCGCGCGGTCCACACCTTGAACGGGCCGATGGTCAGATAGGTCAGCGCGAACGCGACCACCGGCGGCAGGATCGGCCGCACCGACCGCAGCCGAACGGCCAGCAGCACGCCCAATCCGGCCGCGATCAACGTCAGCGGAGTGCCCTGGCCGAGCAGGTTCAGCACCCGGGCCACCCAGTAAGCGGCGGTTGGTCGGTGCCCGTCGGCCCAGTCGGCGATCGCCCGGTCCAGCCCGAAGAGCTGGTCCGCGGCGAGCGCCACGGTCAACCCGACCAACCCGACCAGCAGCAGCGCGTCGAACCACCAGCCGGCCGGGCGGACTGGCCGTAGCCGCAGGTCACGTCGTACCGCCGTGGGTTTGAGCACGGGACCACGCTACCGGCCCGGCGCGAGACCGTGGCGTCCCGCGCTGTGTGCCCAGCCACGATGAGAGGCGATGCGGAGGGCGAGGCGTCATGCTTGTGCCCGTGCGGATCACGTCTGCCCTCGTGGACCCGGCGCTGCTCGACCTGCCCTGGTCGACACCGCTGGAGGAGTGGCCTGCCCAGCATCTGGTGGCCCTGCCGCAGGGCATCTCCCGACACATCGTCCGGTTCGTCCGGCTCGGTGAGTACGTCTATGCGTTCAAGGAGACCCGCGAGCGGATCGCCGAGCGGGAATACGACCTGCTTCGGGCCCTGGAGCGGATCGACTTTCCCTCGGTCGAGGCGGTGGCGGTCGTCGCCGACCGGCAGACCGAGGACGGGGAGCCCCTCGAGTCGGTGCTGATCACCCGGCACCTGCAGTTCTCGCTGCCGTACCGGGCGCTCTTCTCGCACACCCTGCGGCCGGAGACGATGAGCCGGCTGCTCGACGCGCTCGCCGCCCTGATCGTGCGGATGCACCTGACCGGCTTCTTCTGGGGCGACTGCTCGCTGTCGAACACGCTGTTCCGGCGGGACGCGGGCGCGTTCGCCGCCTACCTGGTGGACGCGGAGACGGGCGCGCTGCACAACTCACTCTCCAACGGGCAGCGCGGTGAGGACCTGGAGATCGCCCGGGTGAACATCTTCGGCGAGGCGCTGGACCTGCAGGCAGCCGGGCTGCTGCACGAGTCCATCGACCCGGAAGTGGTCTGCGAGGAGGTCGTGCAGCGCTACGAGCGGCTCTGGCACGAGATCACCTACGAGCAGGCCGTCGAGCGGGAGGCCCGGCACGACATCGAGGGTCGGATCCGCCGCCTCAACGAGTTGGGCTTCGACGTGGCCGAGGTGGCCATGTCGACCATCGACGACGGGCGTTACCTGGTCCGGCCGAAGGTGGTCGACGCCGGCTACCACACCCGGCGACTGCTGCGGCTGACCGGTCTGGACGCCGAGGAGAACCAGGCCCGCAAGCTGCTCAACGACCTGGACGCCTACCGGGCGGAGAGCGACCTGACCGACGAGCAGCAGGCAGCGCACCGGTGGCTCACCGAGGTCTTCGAGCCGGTGGTCCGGGCCGTCCCCGCGCACCTGCGCCGCAAGCTGGAGCCGCAGGAGCTGTTCGCGCAGATCATCGAGCACAAGTGGCTGCTGTCCGAGCGGGCCGCCCGGGACGTCGGGATGCGCCACGCGGTCCAGTCGTACCTGGCCGACGTGCTGGTCCACCGTCCCGACGAGCAGGCCGTCCTCGGCGTCGAGGTGCCCGCTACCAGCTGACCCGGTCCAGTTGCCGTGTCCGTCCCTGGCCAGTCACGCTGCGCCGGCAGCACCTTGCCGCGTAGACCACGGCGGTCCCCATCGTCGGCACTCGGAGGCCGGGTGGGTGTGGTTGCTGCCTTTGGAGCTGATGTCGCAAACGATTCACCCGCGGGCCAGCCGGGCCAGCCGGGCCAGCCGGGCCAGCCGGGCCAGCCGGGCCAGCCGGGCCAGCCGGGCCAGCTGGGCCCATGGCCCGTTGGCCCATGGCCCGTTGGCCCATGGCCCGTTGGCCCATGGCCCGTTGGCCCATGGCCCGTTGGCCCATGGCCCGTTGGGTCGTTGGTCGTTGGGTCGTTAGTCCGCTGGGCCGGGCGCTGCCGACCGGCGGGCCGGGGGCCGCTGAGCCGCTAGGCCCGTTGAGCCGCTGGGGACGACAGCGTGATGTCGTAAGCGATTCAGCTCCAAAGGGGCTGCGGTGTACACGTCGGGCCGGCCGGGACAGTGCCGATGACCGATCTCGGCCGCAGACGCCGCACGGCGCAGACGCCGCAGACTGCGACACGCTGCGGCACGCTGAGCGCGCGGAGCAGCGGCCGAGTGTTACTCCACCCAGGAGCCGCCGCGCAGCACGCGAACCACGTTCAGGTCCTCGTCCAGCACTACCAGGTCGGCGCGGAGGCCGACCTGAATGGCGCCCAACCGGTCGCCCAGGCCGATGGCCCGTGCCGGGGTGGTGGCCACCATCCGTGCCGCGTCGGCGATCGGGATCCCGGCATCCACGGCGTGCCGCAGCGCCGCGTCCATGGTCAGTGTGCTGCCGGCGATCGCGCCGTCGCGGGCCAGACGGGCCACTCCGTCGACCACCGTGACGGCCTGGCCGCCCAGCTCGTACTCGCCATCGGGCATCCCGGTGGCGGCCATCGCGTCGGTGATCAGCGCGGTCCGGTCCGGGCCTGCGGTCGCGGCGGCGAAGGTCAGCATGCCGTCGTGCAGGTGCACCCCGTCGGCGACCAGCTCGCAGATCACGGTGGGCGCGTCGAGCAGGGCCACCACCGGGCCCGGCTCGCGGTGATGCACGGGCCGCATGCCGTTGAACAGGTGGGTGCCGACGCTGGCGCCGGCGGCGACCGCGGCGCGGGTCTGCTCGTACGTGGCGTCGGTGTGGCCGACCGCCGCCACCACCCGCTGCGCGGTGAGCAGCTTGATCGCCTCCAGTGCGCCGTCGCGCTCCGGAGCGAGGGTGACCATCCGGATCGCGCCCCGGCCCAGCTCGATCAGCTCGGTCAGCTCGTCGGTCGACGGATCGCGCAGGAACTCCGGGTTCTGCGCGCCACAGCGGGCGGCGGAGAGGTAGGGCCCTTCGAAGTGGACGCCCGCCAGCACACCCTCGTCGACCAGCGGGGCGAACGCCTCGGTGGCAGCGCGCATCAGCGGGAAGGGCGCGCTGACCAGGCTGGCCAGCAAAGTGGTGGTGCCATGGGCGAGGTGGAAGTCCGCCGCCGCCCGGGCCTCGTCGGCATCCCCGGTGGTGAAGGTGTGCCCACCGCCGCCGTGTGTGTGCATGTCGACGAAGCCGGGCAGGATCCAGTGCCCGTCCCGGACCGACGGGTACTCGGCCACTGCGGTGATCCGATCCCCGTCCCACTCGACGCAGCCCTGTCGGATGACACCGGTCGGGGTCACCACTTGGCCGTTGACCCGTACGGTCATCGCTTCTCCTGATGGTTAAGGACGCCCACGGCGTCCAGGGCGAGCAGGGCGGCTCCGAGGCAGCCGGCCTCGTCGCCGAGGGCTGCCGCGACCAGCCGCGGCTCCCGGTGGAAGGTCATCCGCTCGTGCAGCGCCGCCCGCAGTGGGGTCAGCAGCCGGTCCCCGGCCTGGGCCAGGCCCCCGCCGAGCACGATCGTCGCCACGTCGAACAGTGCCTGCCCGGTGGCGAGGCCGTCGGCGAGCGCCTCGACCGCCTCCTGCCAGACCTGGCTGGCGAGCGGTTCGCCGGCAGCGGCCCGCTCGGCCACCTCGGCCGCCGTCACGGGAGCGTCGGCTGTCTCACGGGCCAGTTCGGCGTAGCGGCGGCCGATCGCGGAGGCGGAGGCCACCGCCTCCAGGCAGCCGGGCCGGCCGCAGCCGCAGCGCGGGCCGTCGGGACGTACCAGAACGTGGCCGATCTCCCCGGCGGCGCCGTGGGCGCCGACGACGTGCGCGCCGTCGACGACGTGCGCGGCGGCGATGCCGGTGCCTATCGCCACGAAGAGCACGTGGCCGGTGCCGCGGCCGGCGCCGAGCCGGGCCTCGGCGAGGCCACCGGCCCGCACGTCGTGGCCGAGCGCCGTCGGCAGGCCGAGCCGCGTCGCCGCCAGGTCCCGCAGGGGTACGTCCCGGAAGCCCACGTTCGCCGACCAGACCGCGACTCCGCGCGCCTCGTCCACCACCCCGGGCACGGCGATTCCGACCGCGATCGGGGTGAGCCCGTCGGCGCGGGCCTTGTCGGCCAGCCCTTCGGCCACGTCGAGGATGGTGTCGACCACGGCGGCTGGGCCGCGCGCGGCGTGGGTGGGGTGCCGCTCGGTGCTTACCGCGACACCGTCCGGCCGGACCAGGGCGCACTTCATGCCGGTGCCGCCGACGTCCAGAGCGACGACCACGCGTTCGCTCACGCCAGCACCACTGACCGGGTCAGGTGCCGGGGCGCGTCCGGGTCGAGGCCCCGGCTGGTCGCCAGCGCGACCGCGAAGCGTTGAGCCAGGATCAGGTCGGCCATCGGGTCGACCGGGGTACGACCGGCGGACCAACTGCCCAGCACCGTGCGCCAACCGTGCGTGCGGCTGTGCACGAAGGCGGCGCCGGTGGCGGCCACATCCTCGGGCAGCCCGTCGGGCAGCTCGCCGAACGCCCAGACCAGCCGGCCGGGCGCGGCGATCGAGATGGGCCCGTGCCGGTAGTCCATCGCCGGGTACGCCTCGGCCCAGAAGGTGGCCGCCTCGCGGCACTTCAGCGCTGCCTCCTGGGCCAACCCGACAGTCCACCCTCGACCGAGGAAGGTGGCCTGCTCGATGGTGGCCGGGTCGATCGGCAGCGGGGAGCGCACCGCCACTTCGGCGTCGGCGGCGAGCGCGGCCACCGGGTCACCGAGGTGGGCGCGGAGCAGGGCCAGCGCAGTTGTCGCGAAGCGGGTCTGCACCACCGACCGTTCGTCGGCGAAGGGCATGGTCACCGCGGCGGTGGCCAGCTCGACCGCAGGCGACGCCGGGTCACCGACGATGACGGTGGTGGGCGTCCGTCCGCGCAGCGCGGCGAGCAGCTCCAGCACCTCCGTGGTGGTGCCGGAGCGGGTGATTGCGATCAACCGGTCGTAGCGGCGCCCGGCGGGGAACTCGGACGCCTGGAACGCGTCGGTCTCGCCCTGGCCGGCCTGCTCGCGGCGGGCCGCGTACGCCATCGCCATGAACCACGACGTGCCGCAACCGACGACGGCGACTCGCTCGCCGGGGCGCGGGAGGTCACCGTGGACGACGCCGGCCAGCTCGGCCGCCTCCCGCCAGCAGTCGGGTTGGCTCGCGATCTCCGCGTCCACGTACGCCATGGGAAACTCCTCGCAGGGGCGACCGGTGCGCAATACGGCTCGTTAGACCCGTGTTTCGCGCGTCATTCTGCGCGAGCGCGGGTGGCCGTGGCAACCGACCGGCCGATCGCGCAGGTCAGTCTTTTGCGCAAGCCTAGTTTTGCGCACTAGTGTGCACGCAATCAATCACCGTCCGTGCAGTCACTGGGAGGGCCCCCGAGGTGGACCGGTACGCCAGATGGAACGCGCTGCTCGAGATGTTGACCGACAACGGCCGCGTTAGCGTCGAGGCGGCAGCCGAGCGGCTGGACGTCTCCCAGGCCACCATCCGGCGTGACTTCGACCAGCTCGCCCAGCAGCAGATGATCACAAGGACGCGGGGCGGCGCGGTCGCGAACGGTGTCTCGTACGACCTGCCGCTGCGCTACAAGACGGCCAAGCACTCCGCCGAGAAGCAGCGGATCGGCGCGGCTGCCGCGGCACTCGTCACGCCGGGCACCGTGGTCGGGCTGAACGGCGGCACCACCAGTACCGAGGTGGCGCGAGCGCTCGCCGTCCGGCCGGACCTGAACACCAGTGCCGAGGGTGCCCAGCTCACGGTGGTGACCAACGCGCTGAACATCGCCAACGAGCTGCTGGTCCGGTCTCGGATGAAGGTCGTGGTGGCCGGCGGGGTGGTGCGCCCGAAGTCGTTCGAACTGGTTGGCCCGCTGGGCGGGGCGTTGCTGCGCGAGGTCACCCTGGACGTCGCGCTGCTCGGCGTCGACGCGATCGACCCGCAGCTCGGTGCCGCCGCCCACCACGAGGGGGAGGCTGCGATGAACAACCTGATGGTGGCCCGCGCCAAGCGCGTGGTGATCATCGCGGACTCGTCCAAGCTGGGGGGTCATGCCTTCGCCCGGATCTGCCCGGTCGAGCGGGTGGAGACGCTGGTGACCGACTCCGGTGCCGCCCCCGAGGTGGTGGACGCGTTCCGCGCTGCCGGCGTGCAGGTCGTCTGCGCCTGAGCGGTCACGTTGCGTCGATGAAATAGCCCGTTCGGCGCGTCGATGCATACCGCGTATTGCGCGAGCCTGCATACCGCGTATGGTGTCGGCTGTCACGCCCACCCATCGGGGGAGGTGCAGCTTGCCAGCTGTCCTGGAGATCGAAGGTCTACGTAAGACGTACAAGAGTCGTCGACGCGGCACCCGCAACGCGCTTGACGGCTTCGACATGCGGGTCGACGCAGGGCAGGTGCACGGCTTCCTGGGCCCCAACGGGTCAGGCAAGACCACCACTCTGCGTACCCTGCTCGGCCTGATCCGGCCCGACGGCGGCCGGATGGCGCTGCTCGGGCACGAGGTGCCCGACGCGCTGCCCACGGTCGCCGGCCAGGTCGGTGCGATCGTGGAGAGCCCGCAGTTCTTCCCCCACTTCTCGGCACGGGACACGCTGTCCCTGCTGGCCGGGGCGGGCGAGGTGCCGGCCAGCCGGGTCGACGAGGTGCTGGAGCTCGTCGGGCTGCGCGACCGGTCCGGCGAACGGGTCAAGACGTACTCGTTGGGCATGAAGCAGCGGCTCGCCGTCGCCTCGGCCCTGCTGAAGAACCCGAAGCTGCTCATCCTCGACGAGCCCGCCAACGGCCTCGACCCGGGCGGCATCCGGGAGATGCGCACGCTCATGCGCAACCTCGCCGAATCCGGGATGACTGTGGTGCTGTCCAGCCACATCCTCGGCGAGGTCCAGCTGATCTGTGACTCGGTCACCATCATCTCGCTGGGCCGGCGGGTCGCCTTCGGCCCGGTCGACGAGGTGCTCGCGCAGCACTCGTCCGATGCGGTCCGGATCCGGTTGGAAGCGGTCAGCGACCTGCCGGCGGCCACCGAGGCGCTCACCCGGGCGGGGATCCGGGTCACCGCGCACCCGGACCACCTGATGCTGGTCGGCGTCGACAAGCCGGCCTCGGTGACGCGGCTGCTCGCCGAGCACAACCTCTACGTCAGCGAGTTGGCTCCGATCGCCGTCGATCTGGAGAGCGTCTTCCTCGAACTGACCGCCACCGCGCCGGTACCCGGGCAGAACCGCCAGGTCGACGAGTCCATGAAGGTCGGTGGGGCGGGTCAGCCCGGTGCCACCGCAGGAGGGTGGGGCGCGTGAGCCTCTTTCGTACGGAGCTGCGCCGGCTCGCCAAACGGCGCTTCACCCGCTACATGACGCTGCTCGGCCTGCTGGTGCTGGCCGCGGTGGTGGTCGGGGTGTTCTTCACCAACCAGAAGATCGATGCCGGCCAGCTCGCCAAGGCCGAACGCCAAGCCGACCAGCAGTACCAGGAGCAGGTGCGCTGGAGCGAGCAGGAGCGCGTCGCGTGTGAGCAGGCCAAGACAGCCGGCACGCCGAACGACGGCCGCTATCCCGACGACTGTTCGGTGATCACCGCACCGTCGCGGGACCAGATCGAGGCGCAGTGGTTCCTGCCCTCGACGTTCAACTTCCGGGACACGTTCGACGAGACGCTGATCCCGTTCGCGGCGATCCTCGCGCTGGTCGGGTTCGTGATCGGCGCGTCCTTCGTCGGTGCCGAGTGGAGCACCGGCGGAATGATGAACCTGCTGCTCTGGCGTCCGAAGCGGCTCACCGTGCTGCTCAGCAAGCTGGCCGCGCTGCTCACCGGCATCCTGGCGGTGACGCTGCCCGCCGCGGTGCTCTGGTTCGCCGGGTTCTGGGCGGTCGCGACGTTCCGGGGCAGCACCGAGAAGGTGACCTCCGGGGTCTGGCAGTCGTTCATGCTGACCGGGGTGCGCGGTGTGGTGCTGGTGTTGGTGCTCACCACCATCGGTTTCGCGCTGGCCTCGCTGGGGCGGCACACCGCGATGGCCCTCGGCGGTGTCGTCGCGGTGATGGTGGTCGGCCAGTTCGGGCTCGGCATCCTGCTGGCGATGGCGAGCGTGCGGTTCGCCGAGGCATGGCTGCTGCCCACGTACGCGCTGGCCTGGATGACCAAGAAGGTCACCTTGCAGGATTACAACGCCTGCAACGCGACCTACTACGGGGAGTGCAAGCCGGCCACCCTGGACATCACCTGGCAGCAGTCCTCCGTACTGCTCTCCGTCGGAGTGGTGGTGATCCTCGGAGCGGCGCTCTGGGCGATGCGTCGCCGCGACATCTCCTGACCACAGCGAAGCGACGCGGCCGGCCCGGCCGTCGGGATTCCCGACGGTGCGCGGCCGGCCGCGCCGGCTGCTGCGACCCTGGTCGACCCTGGTTAGGCTGAGCGCCATGCCCGCCGACACCACCCCGACCGCCCCCGAGCCGTCCACCGAGGCTCACCCGGGCGTCGCGGCGGCTGGTGGCGGGCCCACCGTCCCGACTCCGCGGCCGGCACCATCCGTCGAGAGCACCGATGATCTCGCGCCGGACGACGGGGACGACGCCGAGCCCGCCGCGCCAACGGCCCAGCTGAGCGCGCGGGAACTCGCCATCCTCGCCTTCGAGCAGCAGTGGTGGCGGCACGCCGGTGCGAAGGAGCAGGCCGTCCGGGACACCTTCGGGGTCTCCTCGACCCGGTACTACCAACTGCTGAACGGGCTGCTGGACAACCCGGCCGCGCTTGCCGCCGATCCTTTGCTGATCGGTCGGCTTCGCCGGCTGCGTTCGTCGCGCGCCCGCAACCGCCGCCGCTGACGGCACCGCACCCCTGCTGGGGCATTCGGCCCGTTCCTCCCGTTGACGCCTCCGCTTCCGCTCCTCCCGCCCTGCCATTGGCCCTACCGCATGCCGGCTGGCCAGGCGGGTAGGCAGGAGGCGTTCCGAGGTCGCCACGCCACCTCGGATTCAGGAAGGGAGCGGGGGTATGACGGCAACGAACCAGAGCGGATCTCCGAGCGGTAGAGCGCAGCAGGCCCGACAGGAGGCCTCCCGAGTCGGCCAGCAGGCCACGCAGGCCGGGGGCCAGGTCGCCCACACCGCCGCCGAGCAGGGCGGGCAGGTGGCCGCCGAGGCGCGACAACAGGCCCGGCAGTTGACCGGTCAGGCCACCGGGCAGCTTCGGGAACAGGCGCAGACGCAGCAGCGGCGAGCCGCCGAGGGCCTGCGTGACCTGGGTCAGAACCTCAGTTCGATGGCCGAACGGGACGGCGACTCCGGGTTGGCCGGTCAAGCGGTACGCCGGGTGGCTGACGCCGCCCAGCAGGCCGCCGGCTGGCTCGACGAGCGTGAGCCCGGCGAGGTGCTCGACGATGTACGCACGTACGCGCGGCGCCATCCGGGGACCTTCCTCGCGGGCGCGGCGGTGGCCGGGCTGCTGGTCGGGCGGCTCACTCGCGGCCTGACCGCTCCGGCCTCCGGTAACGGTGGAGGTGGGAGCGCGGCCGGCGCTTCGCGGGCGCCGCAGGGCGCACCGTCGGAGGACGGTCAGCAGCCGTACGTGGGGACGGCACGGGCGCAGAACGTCTCGCCCGCCGATCGACCGGGGCGGGACCTGCCCGGTGGGGTGGCCCCGTGAGCGCCCCCGAGAAGGAACGGACCCAGGCTTCGGTCGGCGAACTGCTCGGCGATGTGACCCGGGACATGTCCACCCTGGTGCGCAAGGAGGTCGAGCTGGCCAAGGCCGAGCTCCGCGAGGAGGTCAGTCAGGCCGGCAAGGCCGGCGGCATGTTCGGCGGCGCCGGGGTGGCCGGGTTCCTGGCAGTGCTCTTCGTGTCGTACGCCGTGTGGTGGGGGCTGTCCAACACGATGGACCAGGGGTGGGCGGCGCTGATCGTCGCGGTCCTCTGGGCCGCCGTGGCCGGTGGTCTCTTCATCAACGCCCGGACCCAGCTGAAGCGGGCACGTGCGGTTCTGCCCCGGACGAAGCAGACTGCCCGGGACTTGCCGGACGCCCTGCGGGGTCGGTGAACGAGTCGGGAGGTAGCAGGTCATGTCCAGTGATCCGGATCGGATCCGGCGGGAGATCGAGACCACCCGCAACGAGTTGAGCAGTGACGTCGACGCGCTGACCGGCAAGGTCAACCCGCGTCGGATCGCCGGTGACCGTGTCGGGCAGGCGCGCGGCGCGTTCACCCGAGCGAAGGAGAAGGTGATGGGCAGCTCGAACCACATGGCGCAGGAGACCAGCCAGCGGATGTCGCACATGACCGACTCCGTACGCGACGAGACCCGATCGCTCGGGCACCAGTCCCGCGAGGCCATGGACTCGGTGCGGGGCGAGGCGCGCTCGCTCGGGCACCAGTCCCGCGAGCGGGCTCAGGGCAACCCGATGGCCGCCGGCGTGGTCGCCTTCGGCGTCGGTCTGCTGGCCGCCTCACTGATCCCGCCGAGCGGGCGCGAGCGGCAACTCGCCGGACGAGCGCGGAACATGGTGAGTGAGCACTCCGATGAGCTGCGCGAGCAGGCGAGCCAGGTTGGCCACCAGATGCAGGACAACCTGCGGGAGCCCGCGCAGCAGGCGGCGCAGTCGGTGCGGTCCAGCGCCCAGCAGGGCGTGTCCGCGGTACGCGACCAGGGCCGCTCGGCCACCGGTCACATGCAGGGGGAGGCGCATGCGGCCGCCGATGACCTCCGGCAGCGCTGACCCGGTCGGCGCGGCGGGGCCGGTGCGGATGATGCGGGCAAGCTCCGCGTCCGCACCGGCCCCTGGCCGGCAGGTCAACGAGGACCTGGTCTTCCGTTTCGGTCCGCTGGTCGGCGTCCTGGACGGCGCGACCGTGCCGGAGGGCTTCGACACCGGTTGCGTGCACGGGCCGGAGTGGTACGTCCGGCACCTGGCCGCCCGGCTCGGCGTGGCCGAGGCGGTCCGCCCGGCGGCCCGGCTGACCAGCAACCTGGCCGCGGCCATCCTCGCCGTCCGCGCCGACCACGGCGGGCAGTGCGATCTCGACCATCCCGGAACCCCGTCCAGCACGGTCTGCCTCCTGCGTGACTGCGGGGACCAGGTCGACTATCTGGTGCTGTGCGACAGCCCGCTGGTCCTGGATGCCGGCGGCCAGGTCAGCGTGGTGACCGACAACCGGCTGGACGTGGCGATGGCGGAGCTGCGGGAGACAGTGGCCACCGTGCCAGGCGGCGCGACGGACCCGGTCACGCGGTTCCGGCACGCCGTGGGCGTCCAGCGGGAGCGGATGAACCGCACGCACGGGTACTGGGTGGCGGCCTCCGACCCGGACGCGGCCTTCCACGCGGTGACCGGGACGATGCCCCGGCGAGGCCCGGCGGCGATCCGCAGGGCGGCACTGCTCAGTGACGGCGCGTCCAGCGCGGTGGAGCAGTTCGGGTTGACCGACTGGGCGGGCCTGCTGGACCTGCTGAGTGCCGACGGGCCGGGCGCGTTGATCGATCGGGTGCGGGACGCCGAGCGTGACCACGCCGATCGGCTGCGCCGGCACAAGCCCACCGATGACGCGTCGGTGGTGTTCTGCGAGTTCGACCCGGCGATCTGAGCGGCCGATACCCCGGTCGGGTGACGACAGAGCGTGATGTGGAACACCCCGGCCGACCGACCGGCCGGTACCGCTGTCCGGACCGCCAGTGGATGCCCAATGGGGTGGACTTCGGCCGATGAGGGCGGCAGACTGCGGCACGTGGCGGGTGCGGTCCGGCTGGAGCCGGTGGACGAGCAGAACCTGGAGCCGTTGCTCTCCGTAGCGGCTGCCGAGGCGGAGCCCGGTGATGTCATGCCTCCGGTCGAGGCTCCCGCCGGCTGGTCGCTCGCCCGCCGCGAGGCGTTCCGGGAGTTTCACCGGGCGAGCTTCGGCGGGCTGGACGGCGCGACCCGTTCGCAGATGTACGCGATCCTCGTCGGCGGCGAGGTGATGGGGATGGTGCGGATGACGCGCTGTGACGAGCCCGGCACGGTGGAGACCGGAATGTGGCTCGGCCGCTCGGCACGTGGACAGGGGATCGGCGCGGCTGCCCTGCGGGAGTTGTTGAATGCCGCCGCTCGGGCGGGCATGCGGGCCGTGGTGGCAGAGACGACCCGGGACAACGTTGGTGCCGTGGCCGTGCTGGAGAAGTGCGGGGCGAAACTGCACGAGGAGGGCGGCAAGGTGCGCGCCGAGATCTGTCTGGATTCGACGCCGCCCGCGCTCTGAGCCTCCTGTTGCGCCGGGGGCCGGTCGGCGGCGACCGCGGGGGCCACCGCCGACCGAACAGATCAGGCGGGGACCCGGACGATGTCGTAGTCGGTGCTCGGCGTCGACTCCACGTCGAACCGACCGTTCACCACGTACAACGCCGAGCCGAGCAGGTCGCCGGTGGCCGGCACCCGCAGCTGCGGGCCGGTGATCTCCCGCTGCACGACCCCGGCGGTGTAACCGGCGTTCATCCGGACCACCGCGATGACGTTGGTCAGGTTCCGGATCACGTAGAGGGTGCGCCCCCGCAGCACCAGCCCGTCGGCCCGCTCCACGGAGTAGCCACCGAGGTCGACGAGGCGGCTGCCGCCGGTACGCGGGTCGATGCGTACCAGCCGGCCGGGCAGCATCTGCGCGACCAGCAGATCGCCGTCCGGCAGCGCCACGATCCCGTTGTGGTACGCGTCCGGCGTCGCGGCCGGGCCGGTGAGCTGCAGGACCCGGAAGGCGGTGGGGGCCGGCAGGCGACCAGCCGGGCCCAGCGGCACGACATACAGCACCTGCCGCGCGGAGTCGGTGAAGTAGACCGCCCGGTCGGTGATCACCAGGTCGTTGACGAAGCTGCCCCGCACGTCGGTGAACTGGTAGTGGGCCAGCTTGGCGCCGGTGCCGGCGTCGTACACGCTGGCGCCGCCGCCGGAGAAGTCGGCGGTCCAGAGTCGGCCCTGCTGGTCGAGCTTGAGCCCCGCCTTGTCGGTGCCGGGTGTGCCGGGGATCAGCACGGAGCCGCGCCCGGTGCGTAAGTCACCGCGCCACACCGCGCCATCCAATATGGACCCGACGTACACGGTCGTGCCCCGGCCGATCGTCAACCCCTCGGGAGTGAAGCCGTTGGGCAGGGCGATCCGGGCCGGGAACAGCTTTGCCGGGTGAGCCGCCGCCGGTGAGCCGACCGTGGACAGGGTCGCCGCCGCCAGCAGCGGGACGACGAGAAGAGAGAACAGCTTGCGCAAGGAGCACCGCCTGACGTCTGAGTGGACAACTCCACTGAGGAAGATGACGTCCTAGGAACCCCCTGGGCGCGGCGAAAGGTTGACTCGCCGCTCAGCTTTCTCTGCTCACGACCGATCGGCGGCGTACGCGGCCAGCCAGGCGACCTGGGCCGGGTCGAGCGATGGGCGTACCCGTGCCCGCGCGCTCGCCACGTGCCCAGCGGTGACCGTGGCGGCGGCCAACGACTCACGCATCGCGGCCAGCGCGGCCTCCCGGATCAGCGCCGCACAGTCCGCTGCGGAGAAGCCCGTCAACTCGTCGCCGAGGGCCGCCAGGTCGACGTCCGGTGCCAGCGGCACCTGCCGGGACGCGGCCCGCAGGATCTCCGCACGGGCTGGCCCGTCCGGCGGTGGAACGTAGACCAGCCGCTCCATCCGGCCGGGCCGCAGCAGCGCCGGGTCGATCAGGTCCGGCCGGTTCGTCGCGCCGATCACCACCACGTTGCGCAGCGTCTCCACCCCGTCCAGTTCGGTGAGCAGCGCGGCGACCACCCGGTCCGTGGTGCCCCCGTCGGTGGCCTGGCCGCGTACCGGCGCCAGCGCGTCCACCTCGTCCAGGAAGATCAGGGTGGGCGCCGCCTCCCGGGCCCGGCGGAACAGCTCGCGGACCGCGCGCTCGCTCTCGCCGACCCACTTGGAGAGCAGTTCCGCGCCCTTCACCGACAGCACGTTGGCCCGCCCGGACCCGGCCAGGGCGGTGACCAGGTACGTCTTGCCGCAGCCCGGTGGCCCGTAGAGCAGCACGCCGCGAGGCGGTTGCACCCCGAGCCGAGCGAAGGTGTCCGGGTAGGTCAGCGGCCACAGCACCGACTCGGTAAGCGTCTGCTTGACCTCGTCAAGGCCACCCACGTCGTCCAGAGTCACCGAGGCCAGATCCAGGGTGGATGCCGCCATCGTGGTCGGCCGCACCACCTCCAGGGCGGCGGTGAAGTCGGCCATCGACACCGTTGGCGTCTCGGCGGCCTTCTGCCGCAGCGCCGCGCGTACCCCGGCCTCCCGGACCAGCGCGGCCAGGTCCGCCGCGACGAACCCGGGGGTACGCGCGGCCACCTCGTCCAGCCGGACGTCGTCGGCCAGCGGCACCTGCCGGGTCAGCACGGTGAGTTGTTCGCGGCGCAACGCCGGGTCGGGGAGCGGGATGCTGATCCGCAGCGACAGCAGGTCGGGCGCGCGCAGTGTGGGGTCGACCGCCTCGGGTCGGCCGGTGGTGCAGACCACGGCGACACCGGCGCGGATGCTCTCCGCGAGCACCTGGCGGAACACCGTCGCCACCGGGCCGGGATCGTCCGCCGGTGCGAGCGCCTCGACGTCGGTGACCAGCAGCACCGCCGGCCCGCCGGCTTGGGCCGCAGCCGTGGCCGCGGCGCGTAACCGGTCGGCGGCGGCCTGGTTGGCCAGGGCAGCCACCTCCGGTGCCCAGAGCGGGTGGACGCGGGCACCGACCCGGGCGGCGACGGCCCGGACCAGCGCCGACTTCCCGGACCCGGCCGGGCCGACGAGCAGCACCCCCAACGAGATGGTGGTGCCCAGCCGGCCCAACACCTCCCGGTGGTGGAAGCCGAGGTCGAGTAGCTCGGTCAACTCCTCGGCCTGGGCCCGCAGACCGGGCAACTCGTCCACGTCGGGTGCGTCGTCAGGCGGAATCACCGCCGGGGCCCCGGCGGCCGTCCCGCGTGGCCGGGTCGCCGCCGCGTCGGCCGGGGCGGCGGGCCCGCCGTGGGTGGCCTGGCCGTGCTCCCAGGCGACCACCGTGTCCATGGTGACCAGCGCGCCGGCGGCCGACTCGACCGCGACCACGGTGAGCAGGGTGCTGGTCCAGGCAAAACCGACCGTGTTGGCGAGGCTGCGTCGAGCGGCCTCGACCAGGCTGCGTACCGAGGCGTCCGGCAGCACGTCCTGTGGCAGCAGCGACACGTCGTCGCCGGAGGTGAGCACCTTGCCCAGCAGGGCGAGCCGCAGCATCTCCGGGCTGACCGCCGCGACAACCTCCACCGGCCCGGTCAGGATGACCCGGCTCGCGGGGACGAGCGGCACCGGAGTCACCCGCACCTGACCGCCGTCACGCAGGCCCAGGTTGCCCAACGTCAGGTCGTCGGCGTACAGCAGGGCGCTGCTCGCACCCGGCGCAGCCGCCGCCACGATCCCGGCCGTCTCCCGGCGGCCGGCGAGCCGGACCGGGTCGCCGGGACGCAGCCCCAGCGCGGTCAGCGCCTCCGGGTGCAGTCGCACGATGCCTCGTCGGGCGTCCAGCGCGGCCGGCCGTAGGCTCGCGGTCAGGGTCAGGTCGGGTTGCGCCACTGCCCGACCGTAGCCGCCAGCAACCAGCCCCGCCGGTCAGCGCCGCGGATCCAGCCCGTCCAACAGCGACGGGTCCCGCCGGATCAGCTCGGCCAACCGGGCCGCCGGGTCCGGGGTCAGCCCGTCCGTGCCGGGCACCCAGGCGGGCACCGTCCGGCCGGACAGCGGCCAGGCCGGCGGGGGGTCCACCGGGGCCGCCGGGGGGACCGGCCCGACCGTGACGTCCGGCCCGTCCCAGGACACCCGCAACGGGTACGTCCGCCCTTCGTGCTCCACCTGCACGGTCACCGCCAGTCCGGGGTAGGCGCCGACGGCCTGACGGACGGCCTCGGCCACCTCCTCGACCGGACCCCACCCGGCGACGTCGCCCGGGGCGTCCGCCCCCGCGTGGCGGGCGTCGTGCCGGCCCGGCCCGGCGTTGCGGGCGTCGCCGCGGCTGAGCCCGGGTTCGAGCGGCAATGGTGCGGTGTCGTCACGGTCGTTGGCCCGTCGGCGCAGCGCCTCCTCACGCCGGGCCAGCCGGGCCAGCGTCTCGTCCAGGTCGCCCCTCACCAGATCACCCCTTCCCGCCACGGCCGGAGCCGGTCGGCTCAGGCCCTCCTGTCCCGGGTAGCACGGTCCAGCGCACGGTCCAGGACGACCAGCAGGGCATCCCGTACCGAGAGCCGGTCCCGTGCGTCGAACTGCACCAGAGGGACATGGTCACCGATGGCCAGCGCCCAGCGGATCTCGCCGAGCTCCAGGGCCAGCCGCCCGTCGAAGGCGTTGACCCCGACCACGAACGGCAGCCCGGCCCGCTCGAAGAAATCGATCGCCGGGAAGCAGTCGTCGAGCCGGGCGCTGTCGACCACCACCAGCGCGCCGAGCGCTCCCCGGGCGAGGTCGTCCCACATGAAGCCGAACCGGGCCTGTCCCGGTGTGCCGAACAGGTAGAGCTTCAGGCTGCGGTCGATGGTCACGCAGCCGAAGTCCATCGCCACCGTGGTGGTGGTCTTGGTGGACCGGGCGCCCGGGTCGTCCACGCCGATCCCGGCGGTGGTCATCTCGGCCTCGGTGGTCAGGGGCGCGATCTCCGAGATCGCACCCACGGTGGTGGTCTTGCCCACCCCGAACCCACCGGCGACCAGGATCTTGACCGGGATCGGTGGTGCGGCCGGCTTACGGGCCGGTGCCGGCGTCGAACCCGTACCGGACGAGGGCCGGTACGGCGGCGGCGGCGCGGTCGGCGGCGGGCCGGTACGCCCGACTATGGGCCCGGTGCCGAACGACATGCCGTAACGGGCGGCGGCGCTGTTGCCGGCGACCCCGCCGAGCGGGGCGACCGGCCCTTCAGGAGATCGCACGAAGTCCATCAATCACTCGCAGGATGAGGTCGGGGTTGAAGGCGTCGTCGGTGTCGGTCACGTGCACGTCCAGGTGTCCGGCGGCCCGTAGGTCACCGACCAGGACCCGGGTCACGCCGAATTGCAGCCGGGTCCGGGCCGAGATCTCGGCCACCGAGATCGGCTCGGCGCAGAGCGCGATGATCGCCTGGAATTCCGGTGCCAGCAGGGCGCCGGGCGGGCCGCTCCACCAGCCGCTGTCCGCGCGGGCCGTCACCTGTGTCTCCAGCCCGATCGCCGGGTCGGCACCCGCCACCCGACCGGAGGTGAGCACGAACGGACGGGGACCGGCCGGCCGAGCACCGTCCGGTTCGGGCTCCGGCAGCCCCGGTGCCGCCGTGCCGTCCCCGGTCGGGGGTGGCGTGCGCAGGTACGGGCGGATCCGGACCGTGGGTTCCGGGTCCGGATCCTCGCCGGCGACGTCGGGGGTCACTGCTGGACGGCGTTCTTCAACTCGACGATCAGCCGCGGGGTCAGGGCGCCACCGGCCCGCCCGGCGAAGAGCGTCATCTCGTACGCGACGGTGCCCAGGTTGGCCGACCGGTCGGCGACCACCCCGAGCACGGAACCGCTGCTGATCGCGCTGATCAGCAGGTAGCCGTCGGCCATGTCGACGATCACCCGGTTCAGGCCGCCGAGCGCGTACCAACTGGCCGCCCCACCAGCGAGGCTGGTCATCCCGGAGACCACGGCGGCCAACCGCTCCGCGTTGGACCGGTCCTTGATCGCCGACATGGCCATCAGCAGGCCGTCCGACGAGACCGCGATCGCTTCCAGGACCCCGGCGGTGCTGGAGGTGAAGGAGTCCAGCAGCCAGTTGAACGTGCGGGCCTCCGGGCTGAGGTCCCCGCTTGCGCCGGACTGGCTCTGGTGTTCGACGTTGTCGTGCAGGAAGGGGCTGGTCACCGTGATGATCCTTCTTCGTTCCGGCGGTCTGGGCTGACTTCGCGGAGAGCGCGGGCGACGCCCGCCTCGAACTCCTTGATGAGATTGCGGACCTCGGCCGGGTCACCGAGGTGCGTACTGAGCGGCTGGCAGGCCGGTACGACGGTGAGGTTCGCCCCCGGTACCCGTCGGCTCAGCCGGGGCTGACTCGGTCCGGCCTCGGCCGGGTCGCCGGCACCGGCCACCGCGAGGCCGACGCCCCCCGGCGTGGTAGGCAGGTCGACGGTCACGCTCGGGTCCACCCCAGCCGACCCGACATCGGCCGTCGGGTCGGTGGCGGTCCCCATCGACCTGCCATCGCGGCCCGGTGCGACCTGCAGTTCGGCCCGGCGTACACCGGCCTGGAACGCCTCAACCAGCGCGCGGGCAGCGGCCGGGTCCGCGCCGGTGGCGTCCACCGGCCGGGTCGGTGCGGCGGTGGCGTGCAGGCTGGCCCCGGGCACCCGCTGCCGAACCCGCGGCGTGGCCGGCTTGCCCGGCGTGGCCGACGGTTCCGGGTCCGGTGGTGTGGAAACGGCCTGCTCGGGCTGGCCGCCACCGAACGCGTTCCAGGACGGCCCGGCCCCCAGGCTGCGGGTGGCCCGGCTGAGCAGGTCCGAGTCGAAGCGGGCGGGCGCGGCGACGGCCGCCGTGAGGGCCCGTGCGCCATGTTCGGGCTTGAGTGCCGCCGTACGCCGGTCTCGTTCCGGCACCGTGGCACGGGCCACGGCGGCTCCGGCCGGGTCGGCGCGGCGCAGCACCAGTGACGCCGATGGGATCTCCAGGTGGGCGGTCACCCCACCGCCGGCGGTGGCGGCCAGGCCCACCTCCCAGCCGTGACGGCGGGCCAACCGGCCCACCACGAAGAGACCGAGCACCTCGGTCGGTGTCAGGTCGAGCCGCTCCCGGCGGGCGAACCGGGCGTTCTCCTCGGCCAGCCGTTGCTCGCCCATGCCGATGCCGTGATCCACCACGGTGATCCGCGCGCCGAGGCCGGACGCCTCCGCGGCCACCAGCACCCGGGTGTGGGGCGGGGAGAAGACGGTGGCGTTCTCCATCAGCTCGGCCAGCGCCAGGATGAGGTCGCCGACCACCGCTGGCGCGGCCGAGATGCCCGCAGGCACCCGCACCTCCACCCGGGTGTAGTCCTCGATCTCGCCGAGCGCCAACCGGACCACATCGGCCAGCGGCACCGGCGCGGTGTGCGGGTCGGCCCCGGCCGAGCCGGAGAGCACCACCAGGCTGCCGGCATTGCGCCGCAACCGGCTGGAGATGTGGTCGAGGCGGTACAGGTGCTCCAGCCGGCCCGGGTCGACCTCCTGCTGCTCCAGCCGGTCGATCAGCGCGATCTGCCGGCCCACCAGGTTCTGGGTGCGCCGCCCGACGTGGCCGAACATCTGCGCCACGTTGCGTCGCCCGGCGACCTGCCGTTCGACCAGCCGCGCCGCCGTGCTCTGCACCCGGTCGAAGGCTCGGGCCAGGTCGCCGATCTCGTCGTTGGCCCGGATGTCCACCGGCTCCAGTCGGACCGGTTGATGACTTTCCGCCTCGTCGTCGGTGACCCGGACCAGCTCCGCCTCCGCGATGCGGGCGACCCGGTCGGCCGAGCGGGTGAGTCGGGTCAGCGGCCGGGCCACCGTCCGCGCGACCGCCGCGCTGAGCAGCACCACAAGCGCCAGGATCAGCGCCGCCGCGGCACCGACCAGGTACGCGGCGGTCAGCGCCCGCCGCTGCTCGGCGGTCACCTCGGTGAGCACGTCGGCGACCAGCTTCTTCTCCACGAACTGACCGAGTCGGATCATCGTGCGGACGGCCGGGAAGAGCGCGTCCATCGGCACCTCGCGGACCGCGCTGGCCGGGTCCCGGGCGCTGGTGACCAGGAAGTCGGCGCTGGTACGCGCGGCCACGGCCGCGTCGTTGAGCTGTGCCACCTTGAGCTGCTCGGGCGTGATCAGGCTACGGAAGCGCCTACTGTCGACCTGGAGGGCCGCGATGCACGCCACGTACCCGGCGGTGGTGTCCGGGCTGCCGATCGCCTTGACCAGCACGCTCAGAGTGGCGCAGGCGCCCAGGCCCTCGTCGGCGCGGAGCAGCCCGTCGAGGGCGAGCACCTGACGGCCCGGCAACGTGTCGGTGTCCACACCGAACACCAGCTGCAACGACTCGATCAACCCCATGTTGACCGGGCCGAAAGCCTCCATCACCTGGCCCGGGTTCGCCACCCGGGCCAGCACGGCCGTCCGCAGGTCGATGAGGCTGGACACCCCGTCCAGGGCGCGGTCGACCCGGTCGGTCAGCGCATCGCTCCCCCCGGCCCGCAGGTCGGCCACCCGATCGTCGACATCGGCGGACTTGCGGACCAGCTCGCTACGGTCGACCCTGCCGAGCAGGTAGCCGACCGAGAGGATGCGTTCCTGCTGGAGGTCCTGGACCAGGCTGCCGACGCGGCTGGCGAGCCGTACCCGGTCGGCGGTGTCGCCGGCCCGCTGCGCCGCGGCCACCCGGTCGAGCATCACGGGCACGGCCAGGCCGACCATGCTGAGCAGCGGGATCACCACGAGCAGCGCGAGCTTTCCGCGGATGCGGAGCCTACCGAGCAGCATCGAACGCCCCCCACTGTGTGGCCTCCAGGTCACCGACCGCGCCGGCCGGTTGCAGCCCTCGCGGGTCGCCGGCCGCCGGTTGCCAGGGGTCGCCCTGCGACGGGGTGTCGGGGCTGTCCGCGTGGGTCGCGGCCATGGCGGCCCGGTGCCGGGCCCGGCGTCCGGCGGTGATCAGCAGCGCGGCGAGCCAGCTCAGCAGCAGCCCGGCGATCACCCCCGCGCCGATGGTCAGCCAGCGGTCCCGGTCGAGCTCGTCGATGCGCTCGACCAGCAGGGCGTCCAGCTCAGCGAGGATGACCGGCTGAAGTTGGCGGGCTGCGCGGTGCGTGTTGATCCCGGCGGCGCCCACCTTGCCCGGGTCCACCACGCCCGTGCCGTTGGCCGGGGCGGAGTACGCGGCCAGGGCCTCCACCGAGCGTTGGTAGTTGTCCAGCGGGGTGAGCACGTTGGCGCCGAGATCGGTGCTCTCCGAGCCGTCCACGGCGGAGCGCAGGTTGTCGACGAGGTCGTTGGCGGGTGCCAGGGCGCTCACCCGTAGGGCGGTCAGCTCGAGCAGGCCGCGGGGTTGCTCGGCAGCCGGCCGGCGGGAGACCAGCGTGGCCAGATCGGCGAGCCGGCTGGCGGCCACCACCGCCTCGGGCAACTCCTGGCCGGCGCTGTCCTGAAGGAAGAAGGAGTCGGCTGCGGGATCGCGTACCAGCCCGGAGCTTTCTCGAACCTTGCTGTGCAGATCCAGCAGCAGGTCGGTGACCTCGCTGTACGCCGTGAAGGCCGACTCCGGGTCGGCGGGGCTGCGGTCGCCCAGCGCTTCCAGCTTGGCCCGTACTCCGGCCCAGCGTTCCTGGCTGAGCAGCTCGACGCCGATTCGCGCGTCCACCGCGGCGGCCTCTTCGATCGCGCGGTTCAGCGCCTCGGAGGAGGCGGGGCGGCCGTTGACCGCGGCGGACTGGGCCTCCACGAGGGCATCGGCGACCGGGGCCAGAGCGCTCAGGTACTGCACGCCGAGCCGTTCCCGGGCGGCCAGGTCCCGGTCGTGGGTGGTCTGCCGCCAGGTAGACGTGAAGAGCAGACCCACCGGTGCCAGTAGTGCCCCGACGAGCAGCAGGGGCAGCAGTCGGCCCAGGGCGGACGGCCGTCGACGGGCCCGCGGCGCGGGGACTGTCATGTGTGTTTCTCCTCCGGCGTGGGGCGCGGATCGGCGCGGTGTCGGGTAAGCCGACAAGTCCCGTGCACCGGACCGGAAAACTAATCGAAACCCCCACGGGTCAGGCCTTGGTCGATGAGTCAGGTTCGCGTCACTTCGCGCGATGTCACCATTCGTCCTTGTCTCCGACACGCTCTGTTTCATCCGTGGGTGTGACATGGAGGGATCGAGGTGGATATCCGACGAAGATCGGAATTCACGGAATCCGAACTCAACTCACTGCGCCGCGCCAGACGATGCGCGCTCGCACCCCACCCGTCACCGATCGGGGCAACCGGACGGACGTACGGCGGATCTCAGCCAACGCTCAGGCTGTGGGCCGTACCGTGTGCCGCATGACATCGCCGTCGCCGGCCGCGTGGTTCCGGCGTGCCCTGCCCACCCGCCGTCGCGCGACCGCCGCAGCGGCGGTCGTCGTGCTGTTGGCCGCCGCCGTGACCTGGGCGGTGTGGCCACAGGGACCGGGCGTACGCACCGAGAACGCGATGCTCACCGTCCGCTCCGGACCGTCCGGCGACCAGCCGGTGGACCTGGACACGACCTTCTACCTGCCGGACGACGCCTCGTCCGGTCGGAAGGTGCCGGCGGTGCTGTTGGCCCACGGGTTCGGCGGCACAAAGGAGTCGGTGCGCTCCGACGCGGAGGAGTTCGCCGGGCGCGGCTACGCGGTGCTGACCTGGACCGCGCGGGGCTTCGGGCGCAGCGGCGGCGAGATCCACCTGGACAGCCCGGACTACGAGGTGCGCGACGCCGAGCGGCTGCTGGACTGGCTGGCCGCTCGGCCGGAGGTGCGCACCGACGCCGCCGGTGACCCGAAGGTCGGTGTGGTCGGTGGCTCGTACGGCGGTGGGCTGGCCCTGCTGCTGGCAGCCCAGGACCCCCGGGTGGACGCGATCGTCCCCATGATCACCTGGAATGACCTGTCCCGTGCCTTCCTGCCGGAGAGCACCGGCGGAGCGCCGACCGAGGGTGTGTTCAAGAAGGGCTGGGCTGGCCTCTTCTTCGGTGGCGGCGGCAACGTGGGTTCCGGCCCGGCCGGGCTCTCCGGTGGGACCGCCGCCCAGCCGGAGGGTGCACCGGCGTCGGCCGGCCCGCCCAGCCCGGAGCCGGGGGCGGGCCCGGGCACCGGTCCCGGTGGCGCTCCGGCTGGTGCAGCCAACCCGTCCTGCGGTCGCTTCGCCGCCGACGTGTGCGCCGCGTACCTGCGGATCGCCACCACCGGGCAGGCCGATCAGGCCGCCGTGGACCTGCTGCGTCGCTCCAGCCCGGCAGGCGTGCTGAACAAGATCACGGCACCCACCCTGCTGGTGCAGGGCGAGGCGGACACGCTCTTCCCCCTCGGTGAGGCCGACGCCAACGCGAAGGGCATCGCCGCCGCCGGCACCCCCGTGAAGGTCGCCTGGTTCACCGGAGGTCACGACGGCGGTGCCGGCCCCCGCTCGGACTCGGACCGTGTGAAGTTCCTGACCGTCCAGTGGCTCGACCACTACGTCAAGGGTGCGGGCGACGCGCCCGGCGACGACTTCACCTGGTCGCGAATCGCCGGCTTCGACGCGCTCGACCGGGGTCTCGTCGCCACCGGCTTCCGCCGCGCCGACTACCCGGGCCTGACCGGCGACGCCCGCCGGGAGGTCGCGGTCGCCGGCCCGGCCCAGTCGATCGCGAACCCGCCCAACGGCAACCCGGCCGCCATCTCCTCGATCCCGTTCGCTGGCGGGCTCGCCTCGCTGCTGGACGGCGTGGCTGGCGACGTGCCCGGCCAGCACGCCCGGTTCGAGTCCGCGCCGCTGACCGAGGCGGTGGACGTGGCGGGTGCGCCCACCGTCACCCTGCGCGCCGCGTCGCCGACCGGTGAGGCGGTGCTCTTCGTCAAGCTCTACGACGTCGACAAGGACGGTGCGGCCACCCTGCCGAGCGGGCTGGTCGCCCCGGTTCGCCTCACCGGCCTGCCCCAGCGGGTGCAGGACGCCCGCCCGGTCACCGTGACGCTGCCCGGGATCGTCCGCCGGGTGGAGGCCGGCCACCGGCTGCGCCTGGTGGTGGCCAGCTCCGACCAGGCGTACACCACGCCTGCCGAACCGACCGTCTACACGGTCGCGGCGGACGGCGCGGTCACGCTGCCCACGGTCAGCGGCGAGCCGATCCCCACCGCGGCGACGATCTGGCGCTGGGTGCTCGCCGGTCTGCTCGCCGCCATCGCGATCGGCCTCGTCGTGGTCGTGGCGGTGGTCCGCCGCCGGCACCGCCGCCAGGACCGGTCGGTGCATCCGGAGTACGCGGACACCCCGCTGGCCGTGCGCTCACTGCGCAAGGAGTACGCGGACGGCTTCGTCGCGGTGTCGAACGTCGACTTCGAGGTGCACCCGGGCCAGGTGGTGGGTCTGCTCGGGCCGAACGGCGCCGGTAAGACCACCACACTGCGGGTGCTGATGGGGCTGACCCAGCCGACCGCCGGGGAGATCTACGTCTTCGGTCGCCGGCTGGTGCCCGGCTCGCCGGTGCTGTCCCGGATCGGCGCGCTGGTGGAGGGGCCCGGTTTCCTGCCGCACCTGTCCGGGTTGGACAACCTGAAGGCGTACTGGCAGGCCACCGGGCGGCCGGCGGAGGACGCGCACTTCGACGCGGCGCTGGAGATCGCCGGGCTGGGCGACTCCGTACACCGGAAAATCAAGAACTACAGCCATGGGATGCGTCAGCGGCTGGCGATCGCCCAGGCCATGCTCGGCCTCCCCGAGCTGCTGGTGCTGGACGAGCCGACCGACGGGCTCGACCCGCCGCAGATCGCCGAGATGCGCCGGGTGCTCCAGCGGTACGCCACGGACGGCCGGGCGGTGCTGGTCTCCAGCCACCTGCTGGCCGAGGTGGAGCAGACGTGCACGCACGCGGTGGTGGTGAACAAGGGCCGGATCGTGGCGTCCGGGCCGGTGGAGGAGATCGTGGGCGAGTCGCCGAGTGTGCTCTTCGACGTCACCGACCCGGTGGCGGCGCGGGCGGTGCTGGAGCAACTGCACGGGGTCCGCGTGTTGCCGGAGAGTGACGGCCAGTTGGTGGTCGACACCAACGGCACGGCCCGCAGCGAGGTGGTCGCCGAGCTGGTGCGTGCCGGCATCGGGGTGGACCGGGTGGTGCCCCGACGGCGCCTGGAGGACGCGTTCCTCGCCCTGGTGGGCGAGAACTCTCGGGGAAGCGGTGACCGCTGATGGCTGGCTCTTCCGTCGAGACGCCGCTGGGCGTCACCGACCCGGCCGGTGCGGCCCGGGGCTACCGGCCGTCGGCGACCATGCCGTTCGCGGCGGAGTTCCGTCGGCAGGCGTCCCGGCGGCGGACCCAGCTGGCGCTCGGGTTCATGGTGCTGCTGCCGCTGATCATCCTGGTCGCGTTCCAGTTCGATTCGGGCGGCGACGACGACAACGGCCGCAACGAGTTCTCCAGCCTGGTCGACCTGGCCACCTCGGGCGGGCTCAACTTCACCCTGTTCTCGATCTTCGTCTCGGCGTCGTTCCTGCTGGTGGTGGTCGTCGCGCTGTTCTGCGGCGACACGGTGGCCAGTGAGGCGAGCTGGGGCAGCCTGCGTTACCTGCTGGCGATCCCCGTGCCCCGGGCCCGGTTGTTGACGGTGAAGCTGGTGGTCGCGCTCGCGTACTCGGGACTGGCTCTGCTTCTGTTGGCAGGCACCGCGCTGTTGGCCGGCACCCTGCGCTACGGGTGGTCACCGTTGCGCAGCACGGTCGCCGCCGAACTGGAGCCCACCGAGGGGTTGCTCCGGTTGCTGGCCGTGCTCGGCTACCTGGCCGTCGTACTGCTGGTGGTGGCCGGGCTGGCGTTCCTGCTGTCGGTGATCACGGACGCCGCGTTGGGCGCGGTCGGCGGCGCGGTGCTGCTCTGGATCCTGTCCAGCATCCTGGACCAGATCACCGCCCTGGGCGCGGTGCGCGACTTCCTGCCCACCCACTTCAGCACCGCCTGGCTGGGGTTGCTCTCCACCCCGGTGCAGACCGACGACGTGGTACGCGGCTGCATCTCGGCGATCAGCTACGCGACGCTGTTCTGGGGCTTGGCGTTCTGGCGCTTCACCCGCAAGGACATCACGTCATAGCCGGCTGTCCGGTGGGCTCACCGATGACGGCACCGCGCTCGGTGCCGGCGGCGGGGCCGGTCGCGTCGGTGCCGGCGTGGACGGGTCGGCCTTCTTCCAGGCGCTGACGCCGATCCGGCCGGTGTTGCCCAGGTCGACCGGCCCGTCCGGGTCGACCTCCTCGGCCGGCTGCCCGGCAGCGGGTGCCACCGTCAGAAACTCGCCGTTGGTGGCCACCACGGTCGAATCGGTGACCAGGTTGCGCCAGAGCACCACGGCGGTGGCCCGCTCCTGGGGGGCGAGAGTGACCTTCCGGGGCGGCTGGTCGAAGCCCGAGGTGATCTCCTTGGCGCCATTGACCACCCGCAGCAAGATCGGCTCGCGCTGCTCGTCGAACACGTGCAGCACCGGGTACCCGTTGAGCTGGTAGGGGCTGTCGCCGCAGTTGACCAGCTCCAGGCCGAGGGCGCGCAGGCCCATCGCGGCGTCCCCGCCCGTCGACCGGATCCGAACGCCGGACGCCGGGCACGTGGCCATCGGGTCGACGCTCGCTGAAGGGTTGGGTGCAGTCGGTGGTCTCGGGCCGTCCCCGGACTGGCCGCGATGGTCGGCAGGAGTGCAGCCGCCGAGCACGAGAGCCATCGCGACCGACGCGCTGATGCGTCGCCGTGCTGCCGCGTCGCGAGAGATCATCCGTTGATCCTCGCCCACGTAGGCAGCACACCACCGCCCGGCCCCGGCCCTCGCCGGCTCTCACTGCGCCGCCACACGAGTTGCCTGGGGACCTCTCCTGGTGCGCCTTTGGAGCTGAATCGTTTGCGACATCGCTCGCCGGATCACGCTATGCCGTCTGGTGGTCCTTCAGGATCATGTCCAGGTTGTAGACCTTGACCTCGCGCCGCACCTGCCGCGTGCCCTCGACTCGAACTATCAACTCAGAGTTGATAGTTGCCTCGGTCACCTCCTCGTCGGCCAGCACCCGGAACACGATCTGCCCGATGTTCTGCACCGTAGAGAAGCAGCTCGCCGGCAGGATCGGTCACCCGTGGCCCCCTTCGGTCAGGGCTCGGGTGATCTCGGTGGCGTCGAATCGGGCGGGCTGGAAGTCGGCGGCCGAGGCCAGTCCGAGCCATTCCAGCCGGTCGCCGTGTTCGGGGTGGCCGGGATCGCTCAACACCTCGACAAGTTCGGCATAGCCCCAGACACCGCCGCAGTCTTCCGGCGGGGCCGCCCGCCGCCCGCCCGTGCATCGTGGGTACGCGATGGGCTGGCGAGACAGCACCTTCTCCACGACGATCTCGTGGGCCCAGTCGTCGCCGAAGTCGTACGTGTACCTGAACCGGTCACCGACACCGGCTGCGACCTGCTCCAGTGTCACCGAGCTATCGGCGCGGTGACCCAACTCCCGGTCGGCGACCCCGAAGTCGCCGTAGGCGGTCTCGAAACCGTGCAGGTGGGAGTCGTCCCAACCGAAAGCCACCTGGATGATGTCGTGCAGGTCGGCCAGGCTGGTGTCGGCAGGCAGTTCCAAACGCCGCCAGATCGGTGGCTTCGCCCCCCGCAGACTCACCTTGAGTTGGTAGATGGGTGCGGCAGGGCCGGATTTCTTGCGCTTGGCCGGCAGCTTCGGCCCGGCGGTACGCCGTCCTGCGCGGGTTTGGATCTGCTGCGCCTGCCCGGCGATCTGGGTCATCATCTCCAGCAGTTCGAGGGTGGTCTGACGGGCGTCGTGCTGGGCTGGCGGGCGCGTCGGCTCGGGCAGCGTACGGATCCGGGCTCGCAGCAGCACCGCCAGCAGGTGGTAGCCCAGCCCGTCCTCGTCGGATTCCTCGTCGAACTCCGAGGGGTCACGTTCCCGGTCGTGGTCCGCGCGGGCGTCGAGGGCCCGTTCGACCTGCCACCGAAACTCGGCCGGGTCCAACAACTCCTCGGCGATTGTCAGACCGGCACGACGGCCGTTCTGCTGGATGGTGCTGACAACCTCGTTCAGGGCGTCAGCGGGAAAGAGCACGATGTCGGCCGCCGCGTCACAGTCGAGGTGGTCGACGTGGACGACGAACCCGTACGATCGCCCGGCTCGCTCGAAAGCGCAGACGAGCATGGACGCGCTGCCCGCCGGGTCGGCGAACCGTCGACATGGGCCGACCCGCACGGGCTGGCGCAACTCGCCGGCCCAACTCGGCGCTGCCACGCCCTCGTCCAGCAGACGCTGGGCGGCGGCCGCGGCGACAGTGCCCTCCTGGACGGAGTCGATCGCGAGCAGCACCGCGAGCGCTTCCGACGTACCGATTTCGGCGACGGCCGGCAGCATGCCCTCGTTGAGCGCCTCGGTGAAGCCTTCGCCGGCAAGGTCACCGGCGGACAGGAACGTCGCGGCAAACAACTCGGCCTCGACGGGATCGTCCGTCTTGATCAGGTCAGCAGCGCCGGCGACCAGGTCGTCGATGAAGCTCTGCGGGTCATAGGCGCCATCTGAGCACGCCGGGCAGTCACACTGATCCACCTCGGCGGGACGGGCGCGACGCACGACCTGCTGCCCGGACCGACTGGGCTTGGCACGCTTACGGCGGCGGCTCTCGGGACTCATCCGAGCATGTTTTCACGGCTGCGCGAGGTCGGCCTCGCACGACCCGCCGGGGTGGTCGGTCGGCAGGGTGCAACGGGCGCCGCCAGGGAGGCGATGGTCGCACCAGACACGGGCACGCACGAACTGACGGTCCTCCTCGCTCAGGGTCGTCTCGCCGAAGTCGATGGCGGTGACGTGGGCGAGCGAGTCGCGCAGCGCCTCGGCCAGCGCCCGTGCGCCGTCCACGCTGGTCAGCGTCGTCGGCAGGTGCACGATCCAGCGGGCCGGTACCTCGTACTCCGTCATGGTTCTCCCTTCGCTGCGGCGGCGCCGAGGCGGGCGGGGCGGCCGGCGGAGGTCCGGACCCGCGCCGGCCGGAGCCCGGCACCCGCCCCGGGCCAGCTTCAGGTGGTCGGTCCGCCGGCTCCGGACAACCCCTCGGTGTACGACGTCAGCGCCTCTACGGCCGCCGTAAGGCTCTCCGCCATCAGGTTGAGCTGCTCGGCGGCCCGGGACCACTGTCCGCTCGCCGTCTCGGTGGCCGCGTCGGGCTGGCCGGCGTCGACGAGCTGCTGGCCGGCGGCGTTGATCCGGACGGGGAGCTGTCCGACCCGCTCGGCCGCCGCGCCCAACTGGTCGCGGGCGGTGTCCAACACCTCGACCAGGTCGCCGATGCTGGGCTGGCCCGCTTCGGTGTGCAGTCGGCGTACCCCGTCGCTGAGTTGGCGTTGCGCCTCACCGGCCAGGTCGAGCGCGTCATCCCCGCAGCGTCGGGCCTGCCGGATCGCCGGGTGGGCGTAGCCCGCGCTGGTCCGCTCCAGCAGAACGGTCGCGGCGGCCACGGCGAGGTACGTCTCGCGCAGCTCGCCGGCCACCTGCTCGACCTCCCAGGCGGCGCTTGCCTCGGGCACGGTCATCGGGCCTCCTTGTGGCTTGGTGGGGTGCCGGGGCAGCGCGACAACCAGCCCAGATGGGGGACATCTGGACCGCCATGCGCGCTGCCCCGGCTCGGTTCCGGGGGCTGCCCCCGGAGGGTGAACCCAGCCCTGGTGCCAACCCGGGAGGCTCACCGAAACGCTATTCCACTTAGTGACATAGGTCAACCATGTTCTTGAGGGTGGGTTGCGCGGCGTGATCAGATAGGGCTGCCAACCCGGGAGGACCACCCATGCCCGCGATCCCACTGAGCTACGTCGACATCGCTGCGGACATCGCCGCTCGCATCAAAACCGGCGAGTACGAGCCGGGTGCCAAGCTGCCGTCCTACACGCAACTCGGTGACCTCTACTCGGTCTCGTTCTCGACCGCTGCACGCGCTGTGGCGCTGCTGCGCGACCGGGGCATTGTGGTTGGGGCACCAGGGCGCGGGGTCTACGTCAAGGAGCAAGACGCGGGCAATCCCTGACGGCTGCCTCGGTCTCGATCCTCAGGTCGATCAAGAACAACGCCATCTTGGCGAGCGAGGTGGCGTAGCGGGGCGCGTCATCTCTTTCGTTGGGCCGGCCGTCTGCCCCGTGTCTGAGCCGCTCGACATGCTGTACGGGGCGCTCGACAGGCAGTACCGTCAATTCGGGAGCGCTCCCATAGCGGTCGGGCCGGCATGGCGCTCGGGTCGAGTTCTTGCGTGGGCGCAGCTGAGGGCATCGCCCCCCGCATTGTCACCGGGCTGCTCGTCGCCACGGGTGCAGCCCTGGCATGTTCCGACCGGGGATTTTCCCACTAGCAAGGAATTAATGAACTTCAATGGATTCATGCTTCACCATGGGTATGTATCGATCCCTATCCATGGAGGTTTCCATGAACGTCTCTCGGCTCGGCGGGCCGACCCTGTCCCTGTTCCGCATCGTGACCGGCCTGCTGTTTACGTTGCACGGACTGTCCTCGATCTTCGGGTTGTTCGGCGGCAACCCGATGACCGGCACGGCAATACCCTTCGGCGCCTGGCCGGGCTGGTGGGCCGCGCTGATCCAACTGGTCTGTGGCGTGCTCGTGCTGGCCGGGCTCTTCACCCGGCCCGCCGCGCTTCTCGCGTCCGGCTCGATGGCGTACGCCTACTTCGTGGTGCACCAGCCGGAGGGCCTGCTGCCGCAGCACAACGGAGGTGAGCTGGCAGCGCTCTTCTGCTGGTCGTTCCTGCTGGTCGCGACGCTCGGCCCGGGTGCCTGGGCGCTCGACACGCTGCTCGCCCGGCGTCGCGTCGACACTCCATCGGCATCGGTGGCCGAGCCCAGCCCGGTATCCGTCTGACTGTACGCGCACCGCGCGTCGCCGGAGCCTCGACGAGGCGGTTCCGGCGGCGCGTCCGCTCAGGGGTTGCACGAAGGTCGAGGTACGGATGTCGCCGCTCCCAGCCCCGCCCTTCGATGATGTCGTAAACGATTCAGCTCCAAAGCGTGCGCCGGTCGCCGGCCGAACCGCGGCGTACCGCGCACCGGCTGTCGGTGCTGGTGGACGAGGACGGCCCGTTGGCGGCGGCGCACCTCGCGGCACCCGCCCAGCACGAGGGCCGCAGCCGGCGAACGACGGCGGCGGGGCGTCAGGCTGAGGTGCGCGTGCTGAGGACCGCATCCAGGAGGCCGGGGTAGAGACGGTCCAGCTCGTCGCGGCGGAGCCGGACCAGACGGCTGGTGCCGGCGGCCCGGGTGCGGGTCAGGCCGGCCTCGCGCAGCACCTTGAGGTGGTGACTGCGGGTCGCCTTGGAGACGCCGAACTCGAAGGTGCTGCAGGCGAACTCACCACCCTCGGCGAGCGCCCGGACGATCTGTAGCCGCACGTCGTCGGCGAGTGCGGCCAGCACGGTGGTGCCGGGGGGTCGAAGTGGTGGTGCTCGGTGTGGTCGGCTTCGCCGGCTTCAACCTGCTCACCAGCCTGGCGCTCGCACACGCCGCCCCGCAGCAGATCGCCCTCTTCGTGGCCACCACCCCGGTGATCACCCAACTGGTCCGCTGGGCCCGCGACGGCGTACGCCCAAAGCCCCTCCTGCTGGCCCTCTCGCTGGTGGCGCTCCTCGGAGTCGGCCTTGTGATCACCCGCGGAAGTCTGGCCGGACTCGGCCAGTTCGGCCTCGGCGGGCTGATGATGATCGGTGCGGTGGTCGGTTGGGGCATCTACACCCACGGTGCCAGCCGGTTCGGCACCTGGTCGCCTCTGCGCTTCACCACGCTGACCGCGCTCGCTGGGACTGCGGCCATGCTGACCGCGAGCATCGGCGCCGACGCCGTCGGGTGGCAGCACGCGCCGGCCGTCGCCGACGTCGTGGCGGTCGCCCCGCAATTGGCGTACGCCACGATCGGTGGCGCGGTGATCGACCCGGCGGCGGTGAGCGTCCGCTGACCCACGCACTGGGATCTGCGGTGGAGGTCGCCGCCGACGGTGCCTAGACTCGACGGCACAACTGAATACCTCATCCAGAGGGGCTGAGGGATACGGCCCGACGACGCCCCGGCAACCACCCCGCGCGCTCACCGCTGAGCGACCCGCGGGGCAGGTGCCAATTCCGTCCCCGCCGCACCGTGCGATGCGGGGAAAGATGAGAGGACCCTCGACATGACGTCGACGCTCGCCGCCTCCGGCATCGACACCTCCGCCAGCCCCGCTCGCGCCCTGGTCTGCCGTGCCTGCTCGGCCCGCTATCCGCTGGCCGCCCAGCACGCCTGCTACGAGTGTTTCGGCCCGCTGGAGGTCGACTACGACGCCGCCGTGCTGGCCACGGTCACCCGGGAGCAGATCGAGGCCGGCCCGAACAACATCTGGCGGTACGCCGCGCTGCTGCCCGCCGGTCAGGACCCGGCCACCCGGGTCACCCTCGACCCGGGGCTCACCCCGCTGGTGGCGGCCCCGCACCTCGCCGCCGAGCTGGGCATCACCGCGCCGCTCTGGGTCAAGGACGACAGCGCCAACCCCACCCACTCGTTCAAGGACCGGGTCGTCTCGGTGGCGCTCACCGCCGCGAAGGCGCTCGGCTTCGCCCGGTTCGCCTGCGCGTCGACCGGCAACCTGGCCAACTCGGTGGCCGCACACGCCGCCCGCGCCGGGGTGCCCTCGGTGGTCTTCATCCCCAGCGACCTGGAACAGGGCAAGGTGATCACCACGGCCGTCTACGGCGGCGAGCTGGTCGCCATCGACGGCTCGTACGACGATGTGAACCGGCTCTGCGGCGAGCTGGTGGAAACCGACGAGTTCGAGGACACGGCGTTCGTCAACGTCAACGTCCGGCCGTACTACGCGGAGGGCTCCAAGACGCTCGGCTACGAGGTGGCCGAACAGCTCGGCTGGCGGATCCCCGCACAGGTGGTCATCCCGATGGCCAGCGGTGAGCTGCTCACCAAGATCGACAAGGCGTTCACCGAGCTGGTCGAGATCGGCCTGGTGGAGGCGCCAGCCGCCGGCTGGAAGGTCTTCGGCGCCCAGTCGGCCGGCTGCAACCCCATCGCCACCGCCCTGCACGCCGACACCGACACGATCACCCCGGTCAAGCCCACCGGCATCGCCAAGTCACTTAACATCGGCGACCCGGCCGCTGGCCTCTACGCCCTGGAAGCGGTCCGCCGCACCGGCGGCTGGATGGAGTACGCCGACGACGACGAGATCCGCGCCGGCATCCGCGATCTGGCCCGCACCACCGGCGTCTTCGCCGAGACCGCAGGCGGGGTCACCGTGGCGGTGCTGCGCAAGCTGGTCGAGTCCGGTCGGCTCGACCCGACGGCGGAGACCGTCGTGTTCAACACCGGCGAGGGCCTGAAGACCATCGACGCGGTAGCCGGCCAGGTCGGCCCCACCCACCACATCAAGCCCTCGCTGCGCGCCGCCCGCGACGCCGGCCTCCTCGGCTGACGCCCGCCCGCCCGCCCGCCCGCCCGCCCGCTCCGCCCGCCCGCCCGCTCCGTCGCCCGTCCGTCCGCCCGCTCCGTCGTCCGCCCGCTCCGTCGTCCGTCTCGGTCGCCGGTCGCGGTACCGGCCATGTGCGTGATCGACTCCGTTTCGCCGACATGGCGGTATCCGATGGCCTGCAAACCGCAACATCGGCGATACGGAGTGGATCACGGGCCGCGCCGGGTCGGGCCGCGCCGGGTCGGGTCGGGCCGCGCCGGGTCGGGTCGCGCCGGGTTGGGCCGGGTCGGGTCGGACCGCGCCGGGTCGGGTCGCGCCGGGTTGGGCCGGGTCGGGTCGGACCGCGCCGGGTCGGACCGCGCCGGGTCGGGCCGTGCGGGGGATGGGGGATCGGGTGGATGGGGGAGCGGGTGGATCCGCCGGGTAACTGGGTTTTCGCGGTGAGTGTGGAAAACCCGCCGCTACGGACTTGACGGCAGGAACCGGACGGCGCAAGATGCTCCGTGCGGGAGGGCATTTCGCCGAAGACTTTTGAAGTTCTTGCGACCCAACGCCGGAGGCGTTGTGCGAGTGTCCCTCCCGACCACGTTCGATCAGGCCAGCGATTATTCGCTGGCCTGATCGCTTTTCCAGGGTGCACGCTCAGCGGCATGAGCATCACGATCGCGTCGTTCGACGGCGCCGACCGGACGTCGGTCGACGAGGCGTACCGGATCGGCGCGGCGGCCACCGATGTCGACGTGCCGGACTTCCCACCCTTCTGCCGACGCCGCTTCGACGCGCTGTTCCACACGCCGATGCCCGGCACCGAATCGCTCTGGGCGCTGGCCCGGCTGGACGGCGCGCCGGCCGGCTACCTCCAGCTGGACCTGCCGCAACTCGACAACACCGACAACGCCACCGCCGAGCTGACGGTGCATCCCGAGCTGCGGCGCCGTGGCCTCGGTCGCGCACTGCACGAGTACGGGGTACGCCTGCTTCGCGAGCACGGCCGCAAGCGGGTCGTCGCGATGACCGTCTCCGCGCTGCCGGACGGGCCGGCGCGATCAGCGGCGGGAGACGCGTTCGCCGCCACCACCGGCGCCCAGTCGGCGCTGCCCGAGGTGCGTCGCCGCCTCGACGTCGGCGCGATCGACCGGATCGCGCTGCGCGCGGCGCTGGCCGACGCCCAGCCGCGAGCCGAGGGCTATCAGTCGGTCTGCTGGCAGGGCTCCACCCCGCAGGAGTACGTGGCGGACATCGCCTACCTGGACGGCCGGCTGCTCATGGACGCGCCCATGGGTGACGTGCAGTGGGACCCGGAGCAGGTGGACGCCGAGCGCATCCGTGGCACCGAGCGCGCCCTGGACGCCCAGGGCCGGCGGCGCTACCACCTCGGGATGCGCCACGACGCGTCCGGCCGGCTGGTCGCCTGGACCCTGCTGGACGTGGGCGCCTCCACCGACTGGCACGCCTTCCAGCAGATCACCATCGTCGACCCGGCCCACCGTGGGCACCGGCTCGGTCTCATCGCCAAGGCGGAGAACCTGCACCACCTGCTGACCCACGAGCCGGCGGTCCGCGTCATCGACACCTTCAACGCCGCCAGCAACAGCTACATGGTGGCGATCAACGAGCAGCTCGGCTTCCGCCCGGTGGACGCCTGGAACAACTGGCAGCTCACCCTCTGACGGGGATCAGCGCTTCTGCTCCCGAACCCGACTGCGGCATGATGGCGGGCATGACGGAGACCCCGCATCCCCTGTACGACAGGCACGCCGACACCCTCAACCGTGCGCTGACCGCGATCACCGAGCGGGGCTACTGGTCCGCCTATCCCGAATCTCCCAGCCCTCGGGTGTACGGCGAAACCGCCGCCGCCGACGGTAAGGCCGCCTTCGAGGCGTACCTCGGTGGCGACTTCCCGCTCGACCAGCCGGGCACCGGCGTTCGGGTCGCCACCGAGACGAGCCCGTTCGGGGTGGAGTTGGCGGTGCGTTACCCGCACGCCGGCACCGACGAGCTGGTCAGCGCTGCTTTGGTCGCCCTGCCGGCGTGGCGCGACGCCGGTCCGCGGGCCCGGGTGGGCGTCTGTCTGGAGATCCTCGACCGGCTGCACAAGCACATCTTCGAGCTGGCCAACGCGGTGCAGTTCACCAGCGGGCAGGCGTTCGTGATGGCCTTCCAGGCCGGCGGCGCGCACGCGCTGGACCGGGCGCTGGAAGCGCTGGCGTACGCGTACGCCGAGATGACCCGGCACCCGGCCACGGCGGGCTGGGAGAAGGCCGCCGGAAAGGGCGACCCGCTGCGGATGACCAAGACGTTCCACGTGGTGCCGCGTGGGGTGGCGCTGGTCATCGGGTGCAACACCTTCCCGACCTGGAACTCGTACCCGGGGCTGTTCGCCTCGCTGGTCACCGGCAACCCGGTGATCGTCAAGCCGCACCCGCGCGCGGTGCTGCCGCTGGCCATCACCGTGAAGTACGCCCGGGAGGTGCTCGCCGAGGCCGGCTTCGACCCGAACCTCATCATGCTGGCGGCCGAGGCACCCGGTGAGAAGCTCGCCAGCGATCTGGCCCTGCACCGGGCCATCAAGATCGTCGACTTCACCGGTTCCACCGAGTACGGCGACTGGCTGGAGACGCACGCCCGGCAGGCGTCGGTCTACACCGAGAAGGCCGGTCTGAACACGGTCGTCATCGACTCCACCGACGACTTCGCCGGCATGTGCCGCAACCTCGGCTTCACGCTGACCCTCTACAGCGGTCAGATGTGCACCACCTCGCAGAACATCCTCATCCCGACCGGCGGCATCGAGACCGACCAGGGGCACAAGAGCTTCGACGAGGTGGCCGGCGGGATCGCCGCGGCGGTCGGCAAGATCACCGCGGACCCGGCCCGGGGCGTGGAGCTGACCGGCGCGATCGTCAACGACGGTGTGCTGGAGCGGCTGGCCGAGGTGACCAAGGTTGGCGAGCCGGTGCTGGAGTCGCGGGCCGTGGCCCACCCGTCGTACGCCGACGCGGTGGTGCGTACCCCGACGATCGTGAAGTTGGGCGCGGACGACACGGAGACGTACGGCCGGGAGTGGTTCGGGCCGATCTCGTTCGCCATCGCCACCGACTCCACGGCGCACAGCCTGGAGCTGCTGCGCCGGACGGTCGGCGAGAAGGGCGCGCTCACCGCCGGGGTCTACTCCACCGACGAGTCGGTGCTGGACGCGACCGAGGCGGTGGCGGTCGAGGTCGGGGTGCACCTGTCCTGCAACCTGACCGGCGGGGTTTTCGTCAACCAGTCGGCGGCGTTCTCCGACTTCCACGGGAGTGGGGCCAACGCGGCGGCCAACTCGGCGTTGACCGACGGGGCTTACGTGGCTAACCGGTTCCGGATTGTGCAGTCTCGGCGTCCGGTCTGATTTGGTTGCGGTTGGGGGTTTCCGGGGCAGCCCGACCCGCTCCGGGCGGTCAGGCTTGATCCCTGCGCGGGTCGGGCTGCCCCGGAAACCCTTTGTGGGCACGCTGGTCGGAACGCAGCCGGCTTTGGGGGTGGGCAGCACAGGGCTCTGCCCTGGGGTGGTTTTCAGGCTGGGCGGCGCATTTGTAGCTCGGTCAGGGCTGGGATCGTGGGGTGTGGGACGCGTACGCCGGTGTCGATGAAGCCCAGCCGCTGGTACGCCCGGTAGGCGCGGTCGTTGCCGACCACCACCTCCAGCAGTAACTCCGGCCGGCCGCAGGCGCGTGACCAGGCGGCGACCCCGTCGATCAGCTCGCCGAGCAGCCCGCTGCCCCGCCAGGTCGGCGTGACGTACACGGCGTAGATCACCGTCAGCCCGGGCTCGTTCGGGGCGACCATGCCACCGGCGTGCCCAACCAGCCGTCCGTCCGGGTCGGCGATGAACTGCGCGTTGCTGGAGCCGGCCGAGGTGTACGCGACCCGCGCGGCGAACTCGGTGTGCGGTCGGGCTGCCGCGTCCGCCAGGGTCTCCAGGAAGGCCAACGGTGCGTCGGCGAGCATCTCCAGGCGCAGTGCTCGCATCCGGGCGGCGTCCTCCGGCCGAACCCGACGGATCTCCGCCTGGCGAACAACGGTTGAGCCGGTAGCGGTGGTCATGTCCGCATGCCTACCACAGGTGCTGGACGCCGTTTTCCGAGCTGTGCCCGATCTCCGTCGCCTCGCGGCACCGCCTCGTTCTCTTTTGCCGACGGTACTCATGGGCGTAAATCTGATTGATCGAAAACCTGGGTGGCCGGCGCGGCTGGAGGCGGCGCCGGAGCGCCCGGGAGTATGCCCGATTTGTGGGCGGTGCGCGGGCGTCGCTCCTCGTGTAGCGTGCGATTTCGGTCACCTCTTTCAGTGGTCGTCATCGATCGCTGAGGCGGGTCCGAGGGCGCCCGGCCGCGCCGTGCGCCGGGCAGGCAACGCCGTGCAGAGTGAGGGAAGTGCACCGTGGCACAGGGCGCCGTGAAGTGGTTCAACGCCGAAAAGGGCTACGGCTTCATCGCCGTCGACGGCGGTCAGGACGTGTTCGTTCACTTCTCCGCGATCGAGATGGACGGCTACAAGGCGCTGGACGACGGCCAGCGGGTGGAGTTCGAGATCGCCCAGGGCCAGAAGGGCCCGCAGGCGGAGCACGTACGCATCGTCGCCTGAGTTCCGTCCCCGATCGGCCCCGCGCGTCGGGGCTGCGGCGCGGGCGCGCACCCGGGAAGATCGTGAACCGTTCCAGCCGATGCTGAGGAGCGTTCATGACCGACCAGCCACCCTCGCCCACCCCACCCCCCGGGCCGGGGGAGTCGGGCCCGTTCGACCCGGCCTCGCCCGCCAGCGGTTCTGGCGCGGCACCGGGCACGCCGCCCGCCTCTGAGCCGCCGCCCGGGCCGACCCAGGGTTGGGGTCAAGCCGGCCCCGTCGGTCCGCCGCCCGGCTGGGATCCCGCGCAGGGAGGTTGGGGTCCGCCGCCTCCTGGGTGGGTGTTTCCGCCCACTGGCGGCTACCCGCCCGGGGTGGGTCCCTACGGAGGGCAGCCGTGGTATCCAGGGCCGCCGACCGGCTGGTACCCGCCGGGTCATGGCCTCGACCCCAACGATGCCCTGGTCACTCCGCCCGGTGCCGGTATCCAGGGCTGGCTCAGCCGGTTCAACGGGGCGCTGCGTCGAGGTTGGCGGCAGTTGGTGCCGATCCTGCTCCTCACCCAGGTGCTGCCGGCGGCGGTCCTCTCGGTCATCTCGCTGGGCGTGGACCCGTCGGCCGGCTGGGAGACGCAGGCCGAGTTGGACCCGGCGGGCGGGCTGCCGGACAACTTCGCCCTCGACCTGGCAACGCTTCTCGTGGCGCTGATCGGCGGCAGCCTGCTCATTGGTCTGGTGCAGGCGGTGGGGTGGGCCGCCGGCAGTTGGGTGATCACTCAGCAGGCGGCCGGCAGGCCGGCCAGCATCGACGCGGCGCTGCGGTACGGCGTGCGCCGGGCGCTCGGCCTGTGGGGTTGGACTCTGCTGATCAGTGTGCTCGTCGGTGTAGGTGTCTGTTTCTGCGTACTGCCGGGCATCTACCTGGCGTTCGCGCTGAGCATGGCCGGCCCGGTCTACCTCTTTGAACGGCAGAACCCGATCGGCCGGTCGTTCCGGATGTTCCACGACCGGCTCGGGCTGTTGCTCGGCCGGGTGGCGCTGGTGGGCGGGGTGGTGATCGTCGGCAGCATGATTCCCGGTTTCCTGGAGTCGCTGGGCACCGTCGCGTTCGGTCCGGACCCGCTGGCGTCGCCGGGCGCCGCGGTCGGGGCGGTGGCCGTGATCGGGGTCACTGCGGTGCTGGCCCTGCCGGCCCACCTCGTCCAGTTGGTCGGCCTGCTGATCACATACACCGAGCAGCGGGCCCATGAGGCGCCGGTAAACGCTGCCGGACTGGCAGCGGAACTCGGCTGAGCGGCCCCATCGTGCTTGCACTCGGCAGGGGAGAGTGCTAAACAAGTCATTGGCACTCGCATACCGTGAGTGCCAATGGTCGGGACGGTGGGGCCAGGTTGCACCGGCGTGGAGACGCCGGGGCGACACATGGCCGGTCGTCGCGGGCTATCCGGCCCGGCCGAAGGACGTCGTCGTCGCCAGGTGGCGACGTCCCAAGGTGCGTACACCAGGCGGCCCATCCGGGGCACATCTCGGGTGGCCCGTGAGTGTCCAGGAGGACAACGCCGTATGGCCAAGATGATCGCGTTCGACGAAGAGGCGCGCCGCGGCCTCGAGCGGGGCATGAACCAGCTCGCCGACGCCGTAAAGGTGACCCTCGGCCCCAAGGGCCGCAACGTCGTGCTCGAGAAGAAGTGGGGTGCCCCCACCATCACCAACGATGGTGTGAGCATCGCCAAGGAGATCGAGCTCGAGGACCCGTACGAGAAGATCGGCGCTGAGCTGGTCAAGGAGGTCGCCAAGAAGACCGACGACGTTGCCGGTGACGGCACGACGACGGCGACCGTCCTGGCCCAGGCCCTGGTTCGCGAGGGCCTGCGCAACGTGGCCGCTGGCGCCAACCCGATGGCCCTGAAGCGGGGCATCGAGGCTGCGGTCGCGAGCGTCTCGGAGGAGCTGTCCAAGCTCGCCAAGGACGTCGAGACCAAGGAGCAGATCGCCTCCACCGCCTCCATCTCCGCTGGCGACAGCACCGTCGGCGAGATCATCGCCGAGGCGATGGACAAGGTCGGCAAGGAAGGCGTCATCACCGTCGAGGAGAGCAACACCTTCGGGCTGGAGCTGGAGCTCACCGAGGGTATGCGCTTCGACAAGGGCTACATCTCGGCCTACTTCATGACCGACCCGGAGCGTATGGAGGCCGTCTTCGACGACCCGTACATCCTGATCGCCAACAGCAAGATCTCGTCGGTGAAGGACCTGCTCCCGATCCTGGAGAAGGTCATGCAGTCGGGCAAGCCGCTGCTGATCATCGCCGAGGACCTGGAGGGCGAGGCTCTCGCCACCCTGGTGGTCAACAAGGTCCGTGGCACCTTCAAGTCTGTCGCCGTCAAGGCGCCGGGCTTCGGTGACCGCCGCAAGGCCATGCTGACCGACATCGCCATCCTCGCCGGTGGCCAGGTCATCAGCGAGGAGGTCGGCCTCAAGCTCGACGCCGCCAGCCTCGACATGCTGGGCCGCGCCCGCAAGGTCGTGGTGACCAAGGACGAGACCACCATCGTCGACGGTGCCGGTGACGCCGAGCAGATCCAGGGCCGGGTCAACCAGATCCGGGCCGAGATCGACAAGAGCGACTCCGACTACGACCGGGAGAAGCTGCAGGAGCGGCTGGCCAAGCTGGCCGGCGGCGTTGCGGTCATCAAGGTCGGCGCGGCCACCGAGGTCGAGCTCAAGGAGCGCAAGCACCGCATCGAGGACGCCGTTCGCAACGCGAAGGCGGCCGTCGAAGAGGGCATCGTCCCGGGTGGTGGCGTCGCGCTGGTGCAGGCCGGCAAGACCGCCTTCGACAAGCTCGACCTGGTCGGCGACGAGGCGACCGGTGCGAACATCGTCAAGGTCGCGCTGGACGCCCCGCTGCGGCAGATCGCCGTCAACGCCGGCCTTGAGGGCGGCGTCGTGGTGGAGAAGGTCCGTAACCTCGAAGCGGGTCACGGCCTCAACGCCGCCAACGGCGAGTACGTTGACCTGCTGGCCGCGGGCATCATCGACCCGGCCAAGGTGACGCGCTCGGCGCTGCAGAACGCCGCTTCCATCGCGGCGCTCTTCCTCACCACCGAAGCCGTTGTCGCGGACAAGCCGGAGAAGAACCCGGCTGCCCCGGCTGGCCCGGGTGGCGGGGACATGGACTTCTGAGTCCAGATCCGACACAGAACGGGGCGGGCCGCTGACGCGGTCCGCCCCGTTCGTCGTCAGGTCGGTAGTGGGCGCTGGTTGCGCCGCTTCTGCGCCCGGTCGTACGGCGGAAGCAGTTGGATCGGGGCGTCCACCATCTCCTGCGGCTCCTCGACCATCGCCGACTCGCCGTCGGTGGTCATCTCGGCCAGTTGCTCGGCGTCGCCGTAGTCGAGCCGGTCGAATGGCAGTTGGCCGGGGAGTTCGCCGACCGGTTTCCAGGTGATCGGCGGGCCGTCCTCGGTCTTGTCGTCATCCGTGGTCATGGCTGCCTCCTCTACCGAAACGGTAGGGGGCGTCGATGGCCGATGCGGGCGAATGGCGCTATCAGGGCCTATATCCTATTCGCCCCTTATTCTGCGCCGACTGTCCGCCGGTACAGGAAGAAGACCCGCTCGATCCGGGCACCCGCGCTGCCCGAGTAGAACGGCACCGGCCCCACCCAGCCGATCTGCGCCCGGCCCACCCCTGCCGCCTGCTGGTCTTGTAGGCAGCGCCGCAGCAGCACCCCACCAATGCCCGACCCCTCGGCAGCCGGCGCGGTGCCCATCGGCCCGAACCAACTCGGCCGGGACGACCCGTACGCGGCGAAGCCCAACACCTCGCCACCCCGCTCCGCCAGGTGACAACCGGCGCCGGCACGACCCACCGATCCGGCCAACTCGCCGTCCCACGTGCCACCGAAGGTGGACCGGGCGAACGCGGCCAGCGCCGGCAGGTCCGCCGGCTCCGCACGGCGTACGGTGACGCCCTGATCGGCCAGCCGCCGTTCCGCCGCCTCGGTGGACCGCAGCGCCGGCGACCCGTCGTACGACAGGTCGGCCGTCATGTTCCAGGCGGTCCGGTCCTGCTGGTAGCCCAGCGCGAGGGCAGCGCACACCGCTGGTGTGTAGCGGACGTCGATGCCCGGCCACGCGTAGTACGGCGGGTTGCCGGCCAACAGCACCTCGGTCACCCCGCGCTCGGCGAGCACCCGCTCGGCCCGCTTGAGCAGCGCCCGGCCGACGCCCCGGCGGCGCTGATCCGGGAGCACCGCGACCAGGTCCACGTGCCCGACACCCGCCTCGGTCGACGACACCGAGCAGAGGAGCACCCCGACCAGCTCCGCACCCCGGTACGCGCCCAGCCCAACCACCAGCCGGTCGGCGGCGGTGGCCCGGGGCCAGAGGACGTCCACGATCGGAGCCGCCTCGGCTGCGTCCTCGGGCAGGTCGAGAGCCTGCTCGCAGAGCCGTACCACGGTGGGGGCCAGGTCGGAGGTCAGCTCGGTGATGGTGATCTCGGCGTCCATGGTGGCCGACCCTAGATCAGCGCCTGCCGGTCGGCGCTCCCGCCCGACGTTTCCAGGTGAAAATCCTTCCTAGCGCTGAGCGGCTTGGACGGCGGCGAAAGCGTCGACCTCGCCGGCGCCGGTGATGTTCGACGGATTGCCACAGTCGTCGGCCGGGTTGCCGGAGCGGTAGGTCGGTGTCGCGGCCGTGGCGGTGTCCCGCAGGATCTGCCGGGTCCGGGTCACGTCGCCGACCAGCGCCGGGTTCGCCGACCACATCAGCGCGACCACCCCGGCAACCTGCGGGGTCGCCATCGAGGTGCCGTCCAGCGCGGCGTACGTGCCGCCCGGCATGGCCGACACCACACCCACACCCGGTGCCAGTACGTCCGGCTTACCCGTGCCGCCCGGAACCGGTCCGCGCGAGGAGAACTCGGCGACCCGCCGCTGCTCGTCCACCGCACCAACGGTCAGCACGTCCGCGTACGGCGCGGGCGGGTCGTCGATCGACGCGCACCACGGGCCGGTGTTTCCGGCCGCGGCGACCACGAAGATTCCGGCGGCGTCCAGCGCGGCCGTGGCCGGTCGCAGTGCCTGCTGGTCACAACCCTCGATGGGTGGGCAGCCCCACGAGTTGGTCAGCACCTGCGGGGCCCGCTCCGGACGGCCGTCGGTGAACGGGTCACCGCCGGCCGGGAAGGGCGCCAGCATGAACTGGAGACAGTCCAGGTAGTACGCGGGACTGCCCAGGTTGCGGTCCAGGTTGACGCAGCCCACCCACTGCGCGTCCGGTGCGACCCCGATGCCGCCCCGACCGACCGCGCTGCCCACCGTGTGGGTGCCGTGCCCGCCCTGGTCGGTCGGGCTCCGGGTGCCGTCCCACGGGTCGTACCAGGAGTCGTCCCCGCCACGGAACCCGGCTCGCAGCGCCGGATGGGTGCCGTCCACCCCCGAATCCGAGCTGCCCACCACGATGCCCGTGCCGGTCACCCCGAGCTGGGACCACACCCGGTCGGCGCCGATCTGGCGGATGTTCCACTCCGGGCCGGTGGGCGTGGGGGCGGTGCCCCGGCTCTGCCCGGCCGGGGCGGGCAGTGGCCGCAGGCGCTGGCTCACCAGCACCCGGGCCACCTCCGGTCGGCGGGCGAGCCAGGCCCGCACCACCGGGCCGCCGTCCACCTCGACCGCGTTCACCAGGTAGAACGGCACCGGGTCGAGTCGCAGGCGGTTCAGCCCTCGGAGCAGGTCGGCCTGGCTCTGCTCGGCGGTCGTCACCAGCCGCCGGTAGACCTCCCCCGCGCGGGCGTCCCGCCCGGCCCGACCGGGTGCGACCGCCGGTAGACCGGTCAGGTCGGCCTGTGCGCGCAGCACCACGAGCAGCCGCTCGCCGTACAGGCCGGGCTGGCCGGGGCCGAGGTCGACCACGCCGAACGCCGCCAGCAGCACCACGGCTGCCACCGCTGCGGCCCGACGGCTCGGGGTGCGTGCCGTCGGCCGGGCGAGCAGCACTCCGTACCCGATGGCGACCAGGACGGCGACGGCGAGCCCGGCGCCGGCGGCGGCTGCCACCCAGAACGGCACGTCCCGGGTGCCGACCAGCAGCAGGCTGATCTCTTCCGGGTCGGTGAAGGCCAGCGGACCGAGTGCGGCCAGGCCCACGAGCCAGCCCGTCGCCGCTCGACCAGCGCGCGTGGCGTCGGCCGGGTCGGCGCCGGGCCGCCAGGTCGCGGCCCACAGTGCGGCCAGCGCGAAACCCACTGGCGGCAGGGTCAGGAGCGCGGGCAACTGCGCGCCGGACTGGCCGGTGCCGGCCGCGAGCAGCAGCAGCGCCACCCCGGCGACCAGGCCTCCGACCAGCACCAGCCGAGCCGGCCGGGGCGGCCTGCCGACCGCGAACCGGGACCAGAAGGTGGCGTTCAGCAGCGTCGCGGCCAGCACCCCGAGCGCGGCGGCCGCCAGGAGTGCGAGCGCGGTCTCCAGGAGCCCGCCGAGCGCGCCCAGCCAGGCCCACGGCAGGAGCAGCGCCAACCCGGCGGCGACCGCGAGCAGCGGCACCGGGCCGGGCCGCCGCAACCCCCGTTGGCTTCCGACCGGCTCCGGGCGTCCGGCGGCCTCGGGCCGCGCGGCGTCGCCGTTTTCGGTGGGTGCCGCGCCGACCACAAAGCCGGTCGCTCCGGGGTACGCCCACCGGCGCGCCGACCAGCGCACGACGAGCGCGGTGAGCACCGCCGCGCCGGCCAGCCCGGCGAGGTACACCTCGTGGTGCGCCGGCGGCACCGCCCGCAGCAGCGTGAGTACCCCGAGTGTCAGCGCACCGACGAGCCAGACCCGCCCGCTGGCCCGGACCGTGGCCGACCGGGGCAGTACGGCCAGCAGCAGGGCGGGTGTGCCCACCAGCACGACGGTGGCCAGGCCCAGCGCCGGCCAGAGCCAGCCGACGCGATCCCGTCCGAAGCCCAGCAGCACCTGATCGGTGACCCAGCCACCGGCCTGGGTGGCCACGGTGACCGCAACCGTCCAGCCGCCGACCAGCACGGCCGCGACCACCGGCCACGGGCTGGCCCGGCCCGACGGCAGCGGGTGGGGCGGCGTTTGACCAGCGGGTGACGGAGGCCCGACCTGCATGACTCGCACAGTACGGGGCGGGCGGCGAATGTCGACGCGTTGGCGCGACGGTTACGGTGGACGGGTGCGTGACCCCAATATCTCCCGATCCGTCGCCGGTCAGCTATCGCCGGTCCGCCGTGCGTCCGACCTGCGCCGACTGCGCGCCGAGCGCTTCGACGTGCTGGTCATCGGTGGTGGGGTGACCGGTGCCGGAGCCGCCCTGGACGCGGCGTCCCGAGGCCTGAAGGTGGCCCTGGTCGAGGCGCGCGACCTCGCCGCCGGCACCTCCAGCCGATCCAGCAAGCTCATCCACGGTGGGCTGCGCTACCTGGAGCAGTTGGAGTTCCACCTGGTCCACGAGGCGCTGACCGAGCGGGGTCTGCTGGCGACCCGGCTCGCGCCGCACCTGGTGCGGCCGGTGCCGTTCCTGGTGCCGCTGCCGGCCGGGCGGGGCCTGCGGGACCTGCCCGCCCGGATCTTCCGCCGCTCGTACTACGGCGCCGGTGTGGCCACCTACGACGCCTTCGCCGGTCTCTTCGGCGGCGGCCGGGGCATGCCGCTGCACCGGCACCTCACCCGGGAGGGGGCGCGGCGGATCTTCCCGAGTCTGCGGGCCGACGCGCTGGCCGGGGCGATCCGCTACTACGACGGGCAGGTCGACGACGCCCGGCTGGTGGTCACCCTGGCCCGCACCGCGGCCAGCCTCGGCGCCACGGTGGTGAGCAGCGCCCGCGCCGTCGGGCTGATCCGGCAGGCGCGGGAGGTGACCGGCGTACGGGTTCGCGACCTGGAGGCGCCGGCCGGCTCACCGGACGCGGAGTTCGAGGTGCAGGCCCGCACCGTCATCGCCGCCACCGGGGTGTGGAGCGACGACATGTCCCGGATGCTCAACGACGTGGGCCTGCGCCCCGGCGTCCGGGTGCGCGCCTCGAAGGGGGTGCACCTGGTGGTGCCCCGCTCGGCGATCACCGGCGAGACGGGGCTCATCCTGCGTACGGCGCGTTCGGTGCTCTTCGTCATCCCGTGGGGCGGGCACTGGATCATCGGCACGACGGACACCGACTGGCGGTTGGACAGGTCCCACCCGGCGGCCTCGGCCCGCGACATCGACTACCTGTTGCAGCAGGTCAACACCGTGCTGGACCGGCCGTTGACCACCGCCGACATCGAGGGGGTGTACGCGGGGCTGCGGCCGTTGCTGGCCGGCGAGGCCGACTCCACCTCGAAGCTCTCCCGTGAGCACGCCGTGTTCGAGCCGATGCTCGGGCTGTTGCTGGTCGCCGGAGGCAAGTACACGACGTACCGGGTGATGGCTTCCGACGTGGTCGATCGCGCGGCCCGCCGGCTCGGCGGCGCCCGCTCGTCGCGTACCGCCGACCTGCCGCTGCTCGGCGCCGACGGGTTCCCGGCGATGTGGCGGGACCGGGCCGACCTGGCCCGCCGGCACGGCGTGCCGGTGGGCGTGGTGGAGCACCTGCTGGAGCGGTACGGCACCCTCACCCTGGACCTGCTGGGGCTGATCAATGCCGATCCGTTGCTCGGCTCTCCGTTGGCCGGCGCCCCGGAGTACCTGGCGGCGGAGGTCGCCTACGCGACGCGGGCCGAGGGTGCGCTGCACCTGGAGGACGTGCTGACCCGCCGGACCCGGATCTCGTTCGAGACCAGCCATCGGGGGCTGGAGTCGGCGGAGCACGCGGCCGAGCTGATGGGCGCGGTGCTCGGTTGGGACGCGGCCACCCGGGCGCGCGAGGTCGAGCACTACCGCGTGCGGGTGGAGGCGGAGCGGCAGTCCCAGTTGATGCCGGACGACGCTGCGGCGGACGCGGCCCGGCTCGGCGCTCCGGATGTCCGGGGTTACGCGGCCGATCGGGGTGGCGACGACGATCAGGCTGAGCTGCGTCCGTCCACTCGGTGACGAATTGGAACGTTACCGAGGGGTAACTATCGATACCGACCCGGATGGTGGTTTCGGTGTTACCTACGGTGGGGTAGGTTTCCGCGCGTGCTTTCCCGCCCGCGTCCTCGTCTGCTCGCACCTCTTCTCGCCGCCGCGCTGGTCGGTGCCCTGACCGGGTGTTCGCTGCTCGACCGGGACGCGGCGGGCACGCCAGCGGCGCAACCGTCCGCTGGCACGGCGGGTGGCGGATCACAGCTGGAGATCCCCACCACGGTCGCCGCCGGCCAGGTGAGCCTGCTTCAGCGGCTCGGCGCCGACGGCCCGCTGCGCACCCTGAGCGTCGAACGGAACGGCGCGTGGCAGTGCCTCGACTGCGCCGGTGACGGGGTCACCTCCCGGGGCACGCTCGCCCCGGAGCTGACCGAACGGCTCCAGGTGCTGCTCGCCAACCCGGCGCTGACCACCGAGACCGATCAGGCCCGGAAGTACCGGACGACCTGCATCGACGCGCTGACGTCCAGCCTGCTCACCTCCACCGGGCTGATCACCTCGCAGGACTGCCCGGGCGAGGAGCGCACGGCGGTCGCCGGGGAGATCCTGCTGCTGCTCACCCAGGCGACCCCGGCCGAAGTCAACGGCTGACCCGCCGCGCCGGTGCGCGGGTCAGAGCACGGTGCACGGGTCGGAGCACCTTGCCGGGGTTGAGCAGGCCGGCCGGGTCCAGCGCCGACTTGATCGCCTGATGCACCCGGACGCCCACCGGCCCGATCTCCCGGGCCAGCCAGTCGCGCTTGAGCAGCCCCACCCCGTGCTCGCCGGTGCAGGTGCCGCCCAGGTCCAGGCCGAGGCGCATGATCTCGTCGAACGCCCGCCGACCCCGCTCCACGCTCGCCGGGTCGGCCCGGTCGACCACGATGTTCGGGTGCATGTTGCCGTCCCCGGCGTGCCCCACCACGCCGATCGGCACCTCGCACTCCGCCGCGATCCGGGCCACCCCGTCCAGCAGGGCGGCGAGCGAGCCGCGCGGCACCGCCACATCGTCAATGACCAGACCGCCGTTGCCGCCCGGGTAGGCATCGGCCGCGAACTTCTCCATCGCCGGATGCGCCAGCCGGCGGGCCTGCAACAGCGCTGCCGCCTCCACCGCGTCGGTGGCCGCGTAGACCTCGTCGGCGCCGGCCGCCTCGCACACCTCGGCCAGGCCGGCCAGGTCGTCGGCGGCCCGGGTACCGGTGTCCGCGGCGGCCAGCAGCAGGGCCTGCGCGTCGGTCCGCAGCCCCATCGGCTGGTACGCCTCGATCGCCCGCAGGTGGGTCTGGTCCAGCAGCTCCAGCAGGCTGGGGGTGAGCCCACGAGCCGCGATCGCGGCCACCGCCGCGCCGGCCGCGGCGGTGGACGGGAAGACCGCCACCAGGGTCAGCGAGTCGGCCGGTGCGGGCCGCAACGCCACGGTCACCTCGGTGATCACCCCGAGGGTGCCCTCCGAGCCGACGAAGAGCCGGGTCAGGTCGTAACCGGCCACCCCCTTGGCCGTACGCCGGCCGGTGCGCAGCACCTCCCCGGAGGCGAGCACCACCTCCAGGCCGAGCACGTACTCGGTGGTCACGCCGTACTTCACGCAGCACATGCCGCCCGCGTTGGTGGCCACGTTGCCGCCGATCGTGGACGACTCCCAGGAGCCGGGGTCCGGCGGGTACCAGAGCCCCTGCTTGGCGACCGCCCCGGCCAGTGCCGCGTTGACCACCCCTGGTTGGACCACCGCGATCCGGCTCACCGGGTCGATCTCCCGGATCTCGTCCATCGCGACGGTGCTGAGGACCACCGCGCCGTCCACCGCGTTCGCCGCGCCGGCCAACCCGGTCCGCGCGCCCTGCGGCACCACCGGTACGCCGTGCCGCGCCGCCGCCCGGACCACCGCGACCACCTGCTCGGTGGTGCGCGGGCGGGTCACCACCAGCGGCGTTCCGGCGGCGCAGAGGTCGGCCTCGTCCCGCTGGTGCATCCGCAGGAGGTCCGGGTCGGTGAGCACGGCGTTGTCACCGAGCGCGACGCGCAGGTCGTCGAGGAGAGTGGTGGGGGCCATGCAGCCGAGGCTAGGTCGCCGACCGCCGATCATCAACATGATCCACTGCGCGGGATAGCTTGGGCGCCATGCTCTATCTGGACCGGCCTGCCTGGCCGTGGCGCGGTCGGCTCTGGTCGCACCTGATCAGCGACGTCTCGTACGCCGAGCTGCACGCCTTCGCTGAGGCACTCGGCGCGCCCCGGCGCGGCTTCGACCGGGACCACTACGACATCCCGGCCGACCGGTTCGCGGCGGCGGTGTGGCTGGGTGCCCAGGTGGTGCCGAGCCGGGAGCTGGTCCGGTTGCTCCGCGCCGCCGGCCTGCGCCGCCCGAAGCACCTGGTCAGCCCGCGCCAGGCCCCGTGAGCGTGGCCAGCTCGCGGCGCACGTTGTCCCGGGCGGGCTCCTCCCACCGACTGGCCAGCGGCGGCAGCCGGAACAGCGCGGGCAGCGCCAGCAGGCTGGTCAACACCGCGGCCCGACCAGCCCGGAAGGCCGGCTCGGGCACATGGGCGTACTCCCGCCGGATGGCCGCCGCGTAACGGTCGTACGTGGCCGGCGGCGCGGCCAGCACGGCGAGGTCCGCATCGCAGAGCAGGGCGCCGTCCCGGTCGCCCGGTGCCACCGCGTGCCCGGCCGTGAGCAGCACCAGCCGGCGCACCTCGGCCACCGCGGGTGCCGGCACTCCGAGCCCGGCGAGCACGCTTTCGGCCAGCGCGGCGCTGTCCCGTTCGTTGGCGTCGCCGACGGCCCGTGGGTCGTAGACCGCGTCGTGGCACCAGGCCGCCAGCCGGACCACGTCGACCCGATCGGTCAGCCCGGCGTGCTGGTCCACCACGTCGAGCACTGCGCTCAGGTGGGCCACCGTGTGGTAGTGCCGGTGCGGCTCCCGCCATCGGGCGAGCAGCTGCTCCCCGGCCCGGGTCGACCCCGCGTCCGGCCTCGCGCCGGCACCCCGGACCGCCGCCCGCCATCGATCCAGCAGATCAGCCACCGCCCGAGTCTGCCGCATCGCGCCGGGGTGCGCGGCGCGGGAGGAATCATCAGGCCCACCACGGGTAGTCGCGCCCATGGCCGTGGCCCGGGACAAGCGACCTCCAGTGGTGCGACGTACCGCGCTGCGCCAAGGGCTGGTGGACGTCGACGGGGCACGGATCGCCGAGGCCACCGAGGAGCTGCGGCATCGCGGCCGGACCACCCTGCACGACCGGCTGCACCGGGTGCGGATGGCCGGCGGGCTGGCCGTACAGGCCGGGCTGGCGGCCGGGCTGGCGTACTTCATCTCGCACCGGGTGCTCGGCAACCCGCAGCCGGTCTTCGCGCCGATCTCGGCGGTCGGCACCCTGGCCGCGTCGGTCGGTCAGCGGTTCCGCCGGACCGTGGAGCTGATCGTCGGGGTGGCGATCGGGGTGGCCATCGGCGACCTCCTGATCTACCTGCTGGGCACCGGGGCATGGCAGCTCGGCCTGGTGGTGACGGTGGCGATCCTGCTCACCATCTTCGCCGGGGCCAGCGTGGCCATCGTCATCCAGGCGGCGGCCACAGCGGTGCTGATCGTGACGCTGAGCCCCTCCACCAAGGATCTGGAGATCCCCCGCTTCGTCGACGCGTTCCTCGGCGGTGGAATCGCGCTGCTGGTCACGGCGGTGCTGCTGCCGCTGAACCCGCTCCGGGTGATCAACCGGGCCGCCCGTCCGGCGCTGGACCTGCTCGCCACCCAACTCGACGCCACCGCCGACGGGCTGCGCAAACGGGACCGCGCCGGCACCCAGCAGGCGCTCGAACGGTTGCGCAACAACAAGGAGGAGTTGGCCACGTTGGCCGAGGCGATCGAGGGGGCCAAGGAGACCTCCACTCTCTCCCCGGCCCGCTGGCATCGGCGCGACGAGCTCACCCACTACGCGGAGGCGGCCGACCCGATCGACCGGGCGATGCGCAACACCGGCACGCTGATCCGCCGGGCCGTGACGCTGATCGAGGACGAGGAGCCGGTGCCCGATCCGATGCCGGACGCGATCGGCCACCTCGCCGAGTCGGTCCGGCTCCTCAAGCACGAGTTCGCCGTCGGTGAGGAACCGGAAAAGTCCAGGGAGCGGTCCCTGCGGGCGGTCAGCGAAGCCGGCCGGGCGTATGGCGCCGGGGTCGGCTTCTCGGGCAGCGTGGTGGTCGCCCAGATCCGGACCACTGCGAGCGACCTGCTGGTGGCCTCCGGGATCGAGCAGGAGGAGGCGAACCGGTGGATCCGTACCGCCTTCGGGGAGCAGGAGCGGCCGGTCGGTGAACCGGCCGAGCCGGGCGAGCCGCCGAAGCCGCCCACCGCCCCACCGGTCGGCTGACCGGGGCGCCTCATCCCAACTCAGCCCAAGGTGGCGAGCGCGGCGAGCAGCCGGTCCACCTGAGCGACGGTGCTGCCCAGGCCGATGCTGGCGCGCAACGCGGTGGGCGGCAGGTCCCGTCGGCCGGTTCGCCCCGCCGCCTCGGTGAGCAGGCGCCGGGCCAGCGGGTGGGCGCAGAACAGCCCGTCGCGTACGCCGATCCGGTGCTCGGCGGCCAGCCGTGTGGCGACGTCGGCGGAATCCCACCCGGCGACCACGAACGAGACGATGCCGACGCGCGGCGCGTCCGGGCCGAAGGTGCGCAACTCCACCACGTGCGGCAGGGCGGCGATGCCGGTCCGCAGTCGGGCCAGCAGCGCCTGCTCGTGGGCGGCCAGCGCGGCCCGGTCCGCCTCGTCGAGCGCCGCGCACACCGCGGCCAGTGCCACCGCGCCGAGCAGGTTCGGGGTGCCGCCCTCGTGCCGTGCCGTGCCGGTCGCCCAGGTCACGTCGTGCGTGGCTGGCCCGACGTTGCTGGTGGCGCCGCCACCGGCCAGGTACGGCGGGGCGGCGTCCAGCCAGTCCGCGCGGCCGATCAGCACCCCCGCACCGAACGGCGCGTACAGCTTGTGGCCGGACACGGCCAGGTAGTCGACGTCGAGCGTGAGCAGGTCGACCGGGGCGTGCGGGGCGAGTTGCGCGGCGTCGAGCACGATCCGGGCCCCATGCCGGTGGGCCACCCGGGCCAACTCGGCGACCGGCCACCGCTCGCCGGTCACGTTGCTCGCACCGGTCACCGCGACCAGCACCGGCAGCGCCGGGCTGCTGCCCCGGCGCAGCTCGGTGAGGGCGGCGGCGAGGTCGCGTACCGCCCCGTCCGGGCCGGTGGGCACCGGGAGCCGGACGGAGCCGCGCGGCCAGGGCAGCAGGTTCGCGTGATGCTCGCCGGCGAAAGTGACCACGGTCGTGCCGGCGGGCAGCGCCCGGGCCAGCAGGTTGAGCGCGTCAGTGGTGTTGCGGGTGAAGATCACGTGATCGTCGGCGCGGGCGCCGAAGAAGTCGCCGACCGTCTGCCGGGCCTGCTCGTATTCCAGGGTGCAGCGCCGGGACAACGCTCCCGCGCCACGGTGCACGCTGGCGTACCAGGGCAGCAGCTCAGCCACCGCGTCGGCGGCGGCCCGCGCGCACGGCGCGCTCGCCGCGTAGTCCAGGTTGATCTCGCCCGGTACGCCGAGGACGTCGAGCGGCCGCGACGAAGCCGCTGCGGGCGCGGTGTCGAAGCGGGTGGGCAGCGAGGGAACGAGGGTGACGGACACGCCGGAACCTCCGGGGTCAGGGACCCCGGGTGCACAGTCGGGACGGGGTCCGCGCTTGCCCAGCGCACCGATCGGGCTGGGCCCGGTCATCACCCGGGGCACCCCACCGCGAACTCGACGAGGGTTGCCGGCCAGCAAGCCGGGGCTTGATGCTGGCGCTCGTGACCAGCCAGCAGCATAGCGGCTGTGGATGCGAGCGGACCAGCCGGCAATGGATGGCTACGCTGACCGCATGGCCGACACCCCGCCCGGTTCACCGCTGCCGTCGTCGCCCGCACCCGCAGCCCCGCCCGTCGGCGAGGCGCCCCGGATGCCGCTGCGCCGACTGGGCTGGCGGCGGTTCCTGGTGCTGGCCGGGGTGGTGCTGTTCATCGCCGCCTGCGCGGTGTTCATGGTCTTCACGCTGGGCCAGTCGCTCGGCCTGCAAGCCCTGCTGATCGGGGTGGTCGCCGCCATCCTGCCGGTGCCGGTGCTGGTCGCCTGCTTCCTCTGGCTGGACCGGTACGAACCGGAGCCGCTCAAGTATTTGATCTTCTGCTTCGCCTGGGGGGCGTTCGTCTCCACGGCCGCCTCGCTCACGGTGAACGAGTTCGCCGCCAACCGCTTCGCCGACTGGGGCCTGCCGTCCGCGCTCACCGGGGTGCTGGTCGCGCCGTTCATCGAGGAGCTGACCAAGGCCCTGGGCCCGATCCTGCTGCTGGTGTTCCGCCGCCGGGAGTGGTCCGGGATCACCGACGGCCTGGTCTACTGCGGGCTCTCCGCCGTCGGCTTCGCCATGGTGGAGAACATCCTCTACCTGGGCGGGTACGGCTTTGCGGCCGGCGCCGACCGGTACGGCCCGGCGACCGGCGCGCAGCAGGTCATCGCGATCTTCATCGTACGGATCCTGCTGTTCGGGTTCGCCCACCCGCTTTTCACCTCGATGACCGGTGTGGGGCTGGGCATCGCGGCCCGGACGGCAGACCGGCGGGTCCGGGTGCTCGCCCCGATCGGCGGCCTGCTGCTGGCGATGATGCTGCACGGCACGTGGAACCTGCTGCCCACGCTGACCCAGGCCACCGGCGAGGCAGTGATCATGCTGTACGGCTTCCTGGGCCTGATGGTGCCGGTCTTCTTCGGCATGGTGGGGCTCGCGGTGTGGCTGCGCGCCTGGGAGGGGCGGCTCACGGAGCGGACACTGCCGGACTACGTACGCGCCGGCTGGCTGAGCCCGCCCGAGGTGGCCGCCCTGAGCAGCCTCGGCAGACGACACGCGGCCCGCAGTTGGGCCCGGCGGGTGGCTGGGGACGCCGGGGCGCGGGCGATGCGCGGCTACCAGTTCGCCGCCACCCGGCTGGCCCTGCTGCGCGACGGGACACTGCGCGGCCTGGACCGCAAACCCGCCGATCAGGAGCGGACCGCCCGCGAGGAGCGTGAGTTGCTGGACGCGATCAGCGCGTACCGGTCGTTCTTCGTGGGTCGGGACCCGCAGGCCCCGGTCGGGGTCTGGGACGGCAGCCGCTACCACCTGCGCTTCCCGGACGGGACCCAGCGTCCGGTCGCCGCGCCGGACGAGCCGGTGGTGCCGATCCCGGTGGTGCTGGCCCCTGCTCCGCCTCCGATGGGCTACGCCCCGCCCGGCTGGCCCGGCCTGCGGCCGGGGGCGCCCTGGCCGCCCGGTCACCCCTGACGGCTGGCGGCTTACTGCTGGCGGCTTGCGGCTCAGGTCATCAGGGTTGCGGCTCAGGTCATCAGGGTGGTGAGGAAATCACCGAAGCCCTGGAACATCGCGATCAGCGCGGCACCGATCGCCTTGAACATCTGCGCCGCGCCGTCCGGCCGGAAGGCCATGAAGTAGATCAGGAACGCGACACTGCCCCAGGTCAACAGCTTCTTCACGAATACTGGCATCGTCCCTCCCCAGGGCCACGGTCGCCGGATGGCTTCCCGTCGTGCGGCCGGGCAAACGGCGCGCCTGGGGGAGGTGCGTCAGAGGTAGAGGCCGGTGGAGTCGTTCTCGATCCGCTCGGCGGCCACGGCGTGCACGTCCCGCTCCCGCAGCAGCACGTACCCGCGGCCGTGTAGCTCGACCTCGGAGCGGTCGTCCGGGTCGAAGAGCACCCGGTCGCCGGAGACGATGGCACGTACGTTCGGCCCGACCCCGACCGTGGTGGCCCACGCGAGGCGCTTGCCGACCGCGGCGGTCGCCGGGATGACGATGCCCGCGGTGGAGCGACGTTCGCCCTCGCTGCCCTCCATACGGACCAGCACGCGGTCATGCAGCAGACGGATCGGCAGGCCGGCGTCGAGATCGTTGTCGGCGGTCACGCCGCAGACGCTACCGTGCGGCCGACGACGGGCTGCCGGTGGTTACGCCGGAGGTGCGCGGGGCAATGTGTGGCGGAACTGCCCTACGGTGTCGGGAACGGACGTATGCTGTCCGACCTGTCGTCGTGGGCGGACCATTTCTTCTGCCAGGAGGTGCGCTTGAGCCGCTTCGAGCGAGTACGCGGGCGGCTCCGCCGTGCCTACCAGTCGGGACGGGAGTCGGTCCGCGCCGACGAGAGCTCGTCGAATGACGCGCTGAGCGACGTGTCGGAGTCGGCCCAGGTGGCTTCGCCAGCCGTGCCGGGGCCGACCGCACCGCCGACGGCCACGGTCGTCGGCGCGGAACCTCCGGTGGACCTGCACAGCTCGACCTCCAGCCGGGACGACGCCGACGTTCCGCACGGGCTGCGGATCGCCGCCGCGTGGTGCTGGCGCCTGATCGTGATCGGTGTGGTGGCCTGGGCCCTGCTCAGGATCGTCGGCACGATCAAGATCGTGATCATTCCGCTGGCCATCGCGCTGCTGCTCTCCGCGCTGCTCGCGCCAGCGGTGGGCTGGCTGTTGCGGGCTCGACTGCCCCGGTCGCTGGCGACGGCGGTGGTGCTGGTCGGTGGCCTGGCCGGGGTGATCGGCACGCTGACGCTGGTCGTCAACGAGTTCATTCGCGGTGTGCCGGAGCTGAGCGAGAAGTCCTCGGAGGGCGTCCGGCAGATCCAGAACTGGCTGAAGACGGGCCCGCTGCACCTCTCCGACACCCAGCTCAACCGTTACATCGACGAGGCGCAGGGCTGGATCAACGACAACACCTCGAAGTTCACCAGTGGTGCGCTGAGCACCGCCGCGACGCTGGCCGAGGTGCTGACCGGCACGCTGCTGGTGCTCTTCGCGACGTTCTTCTTCCTGCGTGACGGCAACCGGATCTGGCGTTTCCTGGTCCGGCTGCTGCCGGTGGCCGCCCGGTGGAAGGTCGACGACGCGGGCCGCGCCTCCTGGCAGACGCTTGTCGCCTACGTCCGCGCGACAGTGCTGGTCGCCTTCATCGACGCGGTCGGCATCGGCATCTTCCTGGTCGTCTTCGACATCCCGTTCGCCTTCCCGCTGGCCGCGCTGGTCTTCCTCGGCGCGTTCATCCCGATCGTCGGTGCGGCGCTCTCCGGTGGCGTGGCGGTGTTGGTGGCGCTGGTCGACAGCGGCCCGGTCACCGCGTTGATCATCCTGGGCGCCGTGATCGGTGTGCAGCAGATCGAGGGGCACGTGCTCCAGCCGCTGATCATGGGGCGGGCGGTCGCCCTTCACCCGCTCGCGGTCATCATCGGCATCGCCGCCGGGGTCGTCCTCGCCGGCATCACCGGCGCGCTGGTCTCGGTGCCGCTCATCGCAGTGCTGAACACCGCCGTCCGCCGGCTGGCCGCCCGAACGGTCCCGGACACCCCGCCCGATGCCGTGGTCGTCGCCGCACAGGCGCCCTGACACACCGCGCGGCGCCGTCGTCGCGGTGAAGATCGTGCAGTTTCCTGGAAAGAGTGGCCTCCCGCTGACTGGAGGCCACTCTTTCCTTGATGTTGCGCGATCTTGGGAGAGTGGATGTTGCGCGATCTTTGGGGGCGTGCAGCCGGGACGCCGGCAAGGACCCGCGTCAGGAAGTGGCTAGGCGTTGCAGGGCGCCACGGGCCACCTCGGGACGGGTGGTGTACCAGAACGGCGGCAGCGAGCGGCGCAGGAACGGCCCGTAGCCGCGGGCCGTCTCCAGCCGGGAGTCGAGCACCGCGACCACGCCCCGGTCGCCGTTCGCCCGGATCAACCGGCCCACGCCCTGAGCCAGCCGCACCGCCGCGATCGGCACGCTGACCGCGGCGAAGCCGGAGCCGCCGCCCGCGTCCACAGCGGCGGCGCGGGCGGCGGCCAGCGGCTCGTCCGGGCGTGGGAAGGGCAGCCGGTCGATGACCACGAGCTGGCACGCGTCACCCGGCACATCCACCCCCTGCCAGAGCGACATCACCCCGAACAGGCAGCTGGCACGCTCCTCGCGGAATCGCCGGACCAGCAACGGCAGCGACTCCTCACCCTGCAGCAACACCGGCAGGTCGGTCCGCGCGCGCAACAGCTCCGCCGCCTGCTGCGCGGCCCGCCGGGAGGAGAAGAGCCCGAGAGTACGACCACCGAGTGCTTCGACCAGCGCGAGCAGCTCCTCTCCGGCAGCCTCGGGCAGCCCGGAGACGCTGGGGCGGGGCAGATGCGCGGCGACGTACAGGATGCCCTGCCGGGCGTAGTCGAACGGCGACCCCACGTCCAGCGACCGCCAACCCGGACCTTCTGTCGCCGGGACGGTGGCACCCGGAATGGCGTCGGCGGCCAGCCGTCGGCCCGGCGTCTCGGCGGCCGGGCGACCCGGGCCGGTGCGGGCGGCCAGCGCGGCGGCAGCCGGAGACGCCGGAACCGGCGGCGCGTCCAGCCCGAGGGCGCGGGCCACCGTGTCGAAACGGCCGCCCAGCGCCAGGGTCGCCGAGGTGGCGACGACGGTGCGTTCGTCGTACAGGTGGGTGGCGAGGGTGCCGGCCACCGACAGTGGCGCGACCACCAGCGCCCGCCGGCTGCCGCTGTCGTTCTTCTCCACCCAGGCCACGTCGTGGTCGGCCTCCTCCAGCAACCGTTGCGCGGTGGTGGAGAGCTCGTCCAGCGCAGCCTTGGCCTGCTGCTTGCGGACCGGGTCGGAGTCATCGGACTTGATCTCGCCGATCGCGTCCAGCGCGGAACGGGTCGCCGCGTCGAGCAGCGTGCACGCCTCCCGCAGTGGCGTCGGCAGCCCGGCGGTGAGCCGCCCGGCCGGCGCCTCGGCCAGCCCGACCGCGAGGGCGTCGCCGGCGGCGGTGAGCGCCTCGGCGGTCTCCGGCCGCAGCAGAGGGCGGGCCCGCCGGGTGGACCTGTCGATCAGATCCGGCACCAGCTCCGCCTGGGCCGCGGAGGAGACCCGGTCGGCCAGCTCGTGTGCCTCGTCGACGATGAGCAGCTTGTGCGGCGGCACGATGTGCCGGTCGGCGAGCATGTCGACCGCGAGCAGGCTGTGGTTGGTCACCACGATGTCGGCTTCACGGGCCCGGGCCCGCGACGCCTCGGCGAAGCACTCCTGCCCGAACGGGCACCGGGTCGCCCCGACGCACTCCCGGGCTGGCATCGACACCAGCCGCCAGGCCTGATCGTCGACGCCCGGGTCCAGCTCGTCCCGGTCGCCGGTGGCCGTCTTCTCGGCCCAGTCGCGCAGCCGTTCGACCTGCTTGCCCAGCCGGCCCGCCTCACCGAGCCACTTCGTCCCCCCGCCGGGACGAGCGGCCGGGGCGTCGAAGAGGGTGTCCTCCGGCTCCTCCTCGGTGGAGTTGTCCAGGCGGGCGAGGCAGAGGTAGTGGTGGCGCCCCTTGAGCACCGCGAAGGTGGGCCGGCGCCCGAGCAGCGGCTCGACCGCGTCGGCCAGCCGGGGCAGGTCGTGGTCGACCAGCTGGGACTGCAACGCCAGGGTGGCGGTGGAGACCACCACCGGGCCGTCCACGGTGAGCGCTGGCGCGAGGTAGGCCAACGACTTGCCGGTGCCGGTGCCCGCCTGCACGAGCAGATGCTCGCGGCCGGCCACGCACTCCTCGATCGCGGTGGTCATCTGCTGCTGGCCGGGGCGTTCCGCGCCGCCGGGCACCGCGCCGACCGCCGCCGCCAGCAGCTCCGTGCCGCTGGGCCGGGCACCCCGCCGCCGGCTCCCGGCACGGGCCGACGGGGTGGCGGAACCGGTGGCGGTGCGGGGCGGAGTCACCGTGCGACGGTACCCGGCGCCGCAGACACCGGCCGCGCCCATCCGCCGCGTGGCGCGATGTCGGCCTGGCCCGGTCGGCGTGGTCGGTGCCGTCCGGTTACGGCCGCGCTACGACGCGTGGGCAGTATCGGTTAGGGTGCGAATCATGCCGAGCGACGTGGTCCGAGTGATCTACCGCAAGTACGACGGCAGCGCCCACCGCGACTACCCGGCCCGTCGCCTCACCGAGGACGACCTCGGCGTCTGGCTCGGCGTGCCCGAAGGCACCCAGTCGGTCTACCACGGCCGGCCGTCGGTGGAGAAGATTCCGTTCGTGCTGCTGGTGCCGCATCGCTCCTGGTGGACGGCCATGTTCAACCCGCCGCCCCGCACCAGCGAGGTCTACTGCGACATCACCACCCCGGCCCACTGGGAATCCGAGGACACCGTCCACCTCATCGACCTGGACCTGGACGTGGTCCGGCGTCGGGCCACCGGCCTGGTGGAGCTGCTTGACGAGGACGAGTTCGCCGAGCACCGGGCCCGGTTCGGCTACCCGGACGACGTGGTGGTCGAGGCCGAAGCGGCGGCCCACCGGCTGTTCGGGGCGCTCGGCGACGGCAGCGAGCCGTTCGCCACCTCGTACCGCAAATGGTTGGCCCTGGTGGTCTGACGCCGCACGCCCGGCCGGGCCGGCTCACCAGCGCGGTGGCCAGCGGTCGTCCTCACCCAGCGGCGGCAGGCCGGCCAGTTTCTCCGGATTGGACTGGTTGTAGATGGCGGTGATCCGCCCCTGGTCCACCGCGAATGCGGTCACCAGGCGCATCGGCCGCCCGTCGCTGTGCACCGTCTCCGTCTGTAGGCCGAGCACGCCGTCGACCAGCACCGGCCGGGCCCCCAACCGCTGGGCGTACCGGCCGGCCTGGCCGAGCACGCCGAGCGCGAAGCGGCCCACCGCGTTCGCGCCGACCACCGGCCGGCGGGCCGTGGGGAAGTGCCCGCCCGAGTCGCCGACGAAGACCACGTCCGGCGCGAGCACCTGGAGCAGTTGGTCCAGCTCGCCGGACTCGGTGGCGGCGACGAACGCTCGGAGCACCCGGCGCTGCTCGGCCGGGTCCGCGGTGTGCCGGGGCACGTCCGGCGCGGTGACCGCCCGACGTGCCCGGGAGGCGAGCTGCCGGGCGGCCACCTCGGTGGTGCCGAGCACGTCGGCGACGCGGGCGAACGGCACCGCGAACACGTCATGCAGCACGAGGGCGACCCGCTGCTCCGGTGCGAGTCGCTCCAGCACCACCAACAGCGCCGTGCCGACCTGGTCGGTGCGGACCGCCCGCTCCGCCGGGTCGGGCGCGTACCCGTCGGTCGGCGGCGTGCCCAACGGGCTCACCACCGGCTCCGGCAGCCACTGCCCGGGGTACGCCTCCCGACGGACCCGGGCGGAGCGGAGCACGTCCAGGCAGATCCGCGCACAGGTGGTGGTCAACCACGCGGACAGCTCACGGATCTCGGCGCGAGCCGCTGGGCTGGCGAGCGCCCCGGCGTAGCGCAGCCAGGTCTCCTGCACCGCGTCCTCCGCCTCGCTGCGGCTGCCCAGCATCCGGTGGGCCACCGCGAGCAGCCGGCTCCGCTCGGCCTCGAACTCCGTCGCCAGGTCCCGCACGACCCACCACCCTTTCCGGTCGGCGCCGTCCTGGCGTACATCCTGCCGCCGACGGGTCGCGCCGGCAGCCCCGGGTGGCGGCCGGCCGTCACCCGGCGGTGCCCTCGGCAGGCGGATGGACTGCGGGTGGGCGATGATCCGTGGATGAGCGCACCCCAGCAAGGGCAGATCGTGGCGCCGAACGGCGGCTCCGTCCGGGAGCTGCTGCGGGTCACCGCACCGGTGGATCTCGGCGCGATCGACCCGCGGTCCACGCCCGGCCTGCCGGCGACGGCGGGGCGCGGCGAGCGCCGTAAGGCGTGGGCCCGCGAGCAGGTGGAGTTGGTCGGCGGCGAGCTGGGCCGGCAGCAGGAGATGCTCTTCGCGATGGCCAATGCCGGGTCGGACCGGCCGGCGCGTCGCGTGCTGCTGGTGCTCCAGGCGATGGACTGCGGTGGCAAGGACGGCACGATCAAGCGAGTGGCCGGCGCGATGAACCCGCTGGGCCTGCACATCCGCTCGTTCGGTCCGCCGACCCCGCAGGAGTTGCGGCACGACTTCCTCTGGCGGATCCGCCGGGCGCTGCCGCCAGCGGGGTACGTCGGGATGTTCAACCGTTCGCACTACGAGGACGTGTTGATCGCCCGGGTCGGCTCGCTCGTGCCGGAGGCGACCTGGCGGGCCCGCTATGACGACATCAACTCGTTCGAGCGGCAGCTGACCGGGGACGGCGTGACCCTGATCAAGGTGATGCTGCACATCTCGTACGCCGAGCAGGGCAAGCGCCTGCTGGAACGGCTCACCGACCCGCACAAGCACTGGAAGTACAACCCCTCGGACGTCGACTCCCGGGCCCAGTGGGACGACTACCAGGCCGCGTACGCCGGGGCCCTCAGCCGGTGCGCCACGGACGCCGCGCCCTGGTTCGTGGTGCCGGCGGACCGCAAGTGGTACCGGGACTGGGCGGTGGCCCACCTGTTGCGGGAGACGTTCGACACGCTTGATCTGGGGTATCCGGCTGCCGATTTCGACGTGGCGCACGAGCGGGAGCGCTTGCTTGCTGGGGGAGCGGGTGCGGGTGGGACGGCCGAGATGAACAGCAGGTGAACGAGCGGTGAATGAGGCCTGGCCAGGGGTGGGCCGCCGAATTCGCGGTTCTGCCGTTTCCTAGCATTCACCGGGCGGGCGCTCATCGGGCACCGCCACCCTTCCACCGACGCGACGAGGTCTGTGCTGTGAAGTTTTCCTTCCGCCCCACCGAGGGCGCCTTCTACGAGCTCTTCACCAGGGCCGCGCAGAACCTGGTCCGGGGCACCGCGCTGCTGAACGAACTGGCCCTGCCCGGCGTTGACGTGCAGTCGGTCAGCGAGCGGCTGACCGAGGTCGAGCACGACAGCGACCAGATCACCCACGACCTGTACAAGAAGATCAACTCGACCTTCATCACCCCGTTCGACCGGGAGGACATCTACCGGCTCGGCTCGCTGCTGGACGACGTGATGGACCACCTGGAAGCGGTGGGCGACCTGCTCTACCTGTACGGGCTGACCGAGCTTCCGGCGCTGCCCCGCGAGCTGCACGAGATGGTGAACGTGCTCGACCAGCAGGCCAAGTTGACCGCCGACGCGATGCCGCGGCTGAAGTCGATGAAGGACCTGGAGGACTACTGGATCGAGTGCAACCGGCTGGAGAACGAGGGCGACCGGATCAACCGGCAGCTGCTCGTCCGCCTCTTCTCCGGCGAGTACGACGCGTTGACGGTGCTGAAGATGAAGGAGGTGGCCGACGAGCTGGAGGCCGCCTGCGACGCCTTCGAGCACGTGGCCAACACCGTCGAGACCATCGCCGTCAAGGAGTCCTGAGCCCGTGTCCCCCGAACTCATCGCCGTGCTGGCGGTGATCGCGGTGGCCCTGGCGTTCGACTACACCAACGGCTTCCACGACGCCGCCAACGCGATCGCGACCAGCGTCTCCACTCGGGCGCTGACACCCCGGATCGCCCTCGGGCTCGCCGCGGTCGGAAACTTCGTCGGCGCCCACTTCGGCGCCGGGGTCGCCAAGACCGTCGGCGACGGCCTGGTCACCCTGCCCACCGGGGTCGCCAGCCTCGGGGTGGTCTTCGCCGGTGTGCTCGGCGCCATCGCCTGGAACCTGATCACCTGGTACTTCGGCCTGCCGTCGTCGTCCTCGCACGCGCTCTTCGGTGGCCTTGTCGGCGCGACCCTGCTGTCCGCCGGCGGCATCGTGCAGTGGGGCACCATCGGGGTGAAGGTGCTGCTGCCGATGGTGCTCTCGCCGATCGTCGGCCTCACCCTCGGTTATCTGCTGATGCTGGCCATCCTCTGGCTGTTCCGGAAGGGGCAGCCGGGCAAGCTCAACCGGGGCTTCCGGTGGGCGCAGACCGCCTCGGCGGCCGCCATGTCGGTCGGCCACGGCATGCAGGACGCCGCGAAGACCATGGGCATCGTGGTTCTCGCCCTGTACACGGGCGGCTTCCAGGACGACAAGACACACATCCCCGGCTGGGTGTTCTGGACCTCGGCGACGATGCTTGCCCTGGGCACCTACGCCGGTGGTTGGCGGATCATCCGCACCCTCGGCCGCAAGATCATCGACCTGGGCCCGCCGGAGGGCTTCGCCGCCGAGACGGTGGCCAGCGCGGTGCTCTACTTCAACGCCCTGGTGCTCAAGGCGCCAATCTCCACCACCCACACCATCACCTCGGCGATCATGGGCGTGGGCGCGACCAAGCGGCTCTCCGCGGTCCGCTGGAACGTCGCCGGCAACATCGTGATCGCCTGGATCGTCACGTTCCCGGCTGCCGCGCTGATCTCCTGCCTCACCTACCTGCTGGTCCGGCCGCTCTTCGGCTGACCGCCGTTTCAGGAAAGGCTCCTTGTCACGGTTTCGCCGTGACAAGGAGCCTTCTCTGTTCAGACGTACCGGACGCCGATCTGCTCGCGGACCGTGTCCAGCAGCGCCATCACCTCGAGGGTGGCGGCGTGCGGCACCAGCGGGCTCTCGGTCAGCCCCGCCGCCAGGCAGCGCTGCACCTCGATCGCCTCGTACTGGTAGCCGTTGCCGACCTCGTCGGCGGTGATCGTCTCCGGCTCGGCGCCGGCCCGGTGCAGGGTCAGCGAAGTCGGCCGGAAGAACGGCTCCGGCAGGTCGATCCGGCCCGTGCTGCCGGTGATCGAGGCGGACAGCTCACTCGCCCCGACCATGCCGCAGCTCAACGTGGCCAGCGCCCCGGTGTCGTAGCCGAACAGGATGCCGGTGTTCTCGTCCGTCCCCTCCGGGCCGAGCTGTGCCCAGGACCGGATGTGCTGGGGCACGCCGAGCAGCAGGTGGGCCAGGCTGATCGGGTAGATCCCCAGGTCGAGCAGAGCGCCCCCGCCCAGTGCCGCGGACCGCATCCGGTGCTCCGGCGGGAACGGCCCGGACACCCCGAAGTCGGCCCGGACGCCGCTCACCGTGCCGATCGCCCCATCCGCGATCAGCTGCACCACCCGCAGGATCATCGGATTCAATCGCATCCACATGGCCTCCATGAGGAAGACCCCGGCGGCGCGGGCGGTGTCCACCAGCTCGGTGCTGCTGGCCAGGTCGAGGGTGAACGGCTTCTCCAGCAGCACCGCGCGGCCAGCGGTGAGGCAGGTCATCGCCGCCTCGTAGTGCGCGGAGTGCGGGGTCGCCACGTAGATCACGTCGACCTCCGGGTCGGCGGCCAGCTCCACCCAGGAGCCGTATGCGCGCTTCGCGCCGTACGTGTCGGCGAAGCGCTGCGCGCTCTCGACGGCACGGGAGCCGACCGCGACCAGCTCGGCGTCCGGCACCAGCCGGAGGTCTTCAGCGAAACGGCTGGCGATGTGGCCGGTGGCCAGGATGCCCCAACGAGTCATGCTGGAACGCTAGCCGAGCCAGGTGAACCGCCGGCCAGCCGGCCACGCTTGCCGGGATGCGTGCCCCTGATCAACTCCGTGTCGGCGAGGTGGGGGTGTCCTGGTGGCGGGATACCGCGATATCGCCGATATGGAGTCGATCACGGGCTGGGCGCGCCCCGATCGCCGCGTCTTCGGCAACTAGGCTCGCGGCATGACGATCGACAGCGATGGCTTCGCCGCCCCGGCCGCCCTGATCGAGCACGCCCGCCGGTTCCAGGCCGAGGGCGGCACCCCGGCGGTGCCCCGGGTCGCGGCGACCGTGTTGCTGCTGCGCCCGACCGACACCGACTTCGAGGTGTACGTCATCCGCCGGGTCGCCGCCATGACCTTCGGCGGGATGTACGCCTTCCCCGGTGGCGGGGTGGACCGCTCCGACTCCGAGGCACACCTGGACTGGGCGGGCCCCTCACCGAACGAGTGGGCGACCCGACTCGGCGTGGCCCCGGACGCCGCCCAGGCAGTGGTCTGCGCCGCCGCCCGAGAGGTCTTCGAGGAGTCGGGTGTGCTGCTCGCCGGCCCGGACCAGGCGACCGTGGTGGGCGACGTCAGCGGCGACGACTGGGAGGCGGCCCGCCAGGACCTGGAGGGACGCCGGCTGGGCTTCGCGGCGCTGCTCGCCGACCGTCAACTCACGCTGCGGTCGGACCTTCTGCTGCCGTGGAGCCGGTGGATCACCCCCGAGTTCGAGCCGCGCCGCTTCGACACGTACTTCTTCGTGGCTCTGCTCCCGGCGGGGCAGCGGACCCGAGACGTCTCCGGCGAGGCCGACCACACCCTGTGGATCAGGCCGGCGGACGCGCTCGCCCGGGCCGAGGCCGGCGAGCTGACCATGCTGCCGCCGACCCTGGTCACGCTGGCCCAGGTGGCGGCGGCCGGCGACCTGGCCGGAGTCGCGCAGGCGGCGGCCGACCAGGACGCCGCCACCCCGATCGCCCCACGCCTGGACTTCCCAGCCGACGGCAAGCCCCGCTTCGTACTGGGCTGACCCCCGCCCCGCCCGCCCCCGCCCCGCGCCCGCCCCCGCCCCCGCCACCGCCCCCGCCCGCCCCCGCCCCCACACCCCGTCGATCTAGGGCTTGTTGCTGTCAGTCGATCTTTGAACACAGCGATCTTCCCTAGATCGACGACGTGTGGGGGTGGGGGAGGGGAGGGAGGGGGGAGGGGAGGGGAGGGTGGGGGTTAGCCGAAGCGGCCCGTGATGTAGTCCTCGGTCTTTTTCACGCTCGGGTTGCTGAAGATCTTCTGGGTGTTGTCGTACTCGATCAGCCGGCCCGGGTCGCCGGTCTTCTCGATCGAGAAGAAGGCGGTCCGGTCCGAGACACGGGCGGCCTGCTGCATGTTGTGCGTCACGATGATGATCGTGAACTTGTCCTTGAGCTGGAACATCAGGTCCTCGATCGCCAGCGTGGAGATCGGGTCCAGGGCCGAGCACGGCTCGTCCATCAGCACGACCTGCGGCTCGACCGCGATGGTCCGGGCGATGCAGAGCCGCTGCTGCTGACCGCCGGAGAGGCCCGCGCCGGGCTTGCCCAGCCGGTCCTTGACCTCGTCCCACAGGTTCGCCGAGCGCAGCGCCTTCTCGGCCGCGTCCTCCAGGATCGACTTCTTGCGGACCCCGTTGAGCTTCAGGCCGGCCACCACGTTCTCGAAGATGCTCATGGTGGGGAACGGGTTCGGCCGCTGGAAGACCATGCCGATCATGCGCCGGACCGCGGTGACGTCCACGTCCCGGTCGTAGATGTCCTGTTCGTCGATGGTCAGGCTGCCCTCGACCCGGGCCCCCGGGAGCACCTCGTGCATCCGGTTGATGGACCGCAGGAAGGTGGACTTGCCGCAACCGGACGGGCCGATGAGGGCGGTGACCGTCTTCGGCTCGACGGTCAGGTTGATGTTCTCGATCGCCTTGAAGCCACCGTAGTAGGCGGTGACGTTCGAGGCTGCGACGCGCTTGGCCATGGTGGTACCTCCGGGGTTCATCGGCTGAGCCTGTTGCGACGGGCCAGCAGCTTCGCCGCGATCGTCAGGATGAGCACGAGGGCGACCAGGGTGAGTGCCGCCGTCCACGCCCGTGCCGGCGCGTACCTCGACGCGTCACCGGCCTGCTGGTAGACGAAGAGGGACAGCGACGACTGGTTGTTCTCGAAGGGGTTGGTGTTGATCGCGGCGCCGCCGCCGGCGACCAGCAGCACCGGCGCGGTCTCGCCGGCCGCACGGGCGATGGCGAGCATGACGCCGGTGACGATGCCGGGCAGCGCCGTCGGCAGCACCACCCGCAGGATGGTCTTCCACTTGGGTACGCCGAGCGCGTACGCGCCCTCGCGCAGTGGCGCCGGGACGAGGCGGAGCATCTCCTCGGTGGACCGGACGATGGTGGGCAGCATGAGCACGCTCAGCGCGAGCGCGGCGGCGAAGCCGGAGAAGCTCGGCCGGCCGTCGTTGAACCACGGCGACACGACGAGCACCCAGAACGCCAGCACGAAGAGGCCGGAGACGATCGACGGGATGCCGGTCATCACGTCCACGAAGAACCGGATCGCGAAGGCGAACTTGCCCCGGCCGTACTCGACGATGTAGATCGCGCAGAGGATGCCGAGTGGCACGGTGATCAGGGTGGCGATGCCGACCTGCTCCAGCGTGCCGATGATCGCGTGGTACGCGCCGCCGTTGGCGTCGCGGGCCCCGATGTTGTTCATCGAGGTCTGGAAGAAGTTGACGTCCAGCCGCTCGGCGCCCTTGCTGACCAGCGTCCAGACCACGGACACGAGCGGCAGCACCGCCAGGACGAACGCGGAGTGGATCAGCGCGCTCCAGGTGCGGTTGCGGGCCGACCGGCGCCCCTCGACCGCGTTGGCCGCGGCGAAGAGCCCGGCCAGGTAGAGCACGGCGGCCAGGACGACCACGAGGACCGGGCCGCCGGTGTCGGTGCCGTAGACGAGCACGGCGGAGAGCGCCAGGGCCGCCACGGCGATGGCCGGTGCGGCGTACCAGGGCAGCCGGCGAGCCCGCAGCGTGGAGGGCTGGGCCGGCGGACGGGTGCGGTGGGAGGTGACGGTTGTGGTCATGCGGCCGACTCCGTGAACTCCCGGCGGCGGTAGACGATCGCGCGCGCCGTGATGTTGACGATCAGCGTGATGGTGAACAGCACCAGGCCGGAGGCGATCAGCGCGCCCCGGCCGGTCTCGTTCGCCTCGCCGAACGCGTTGGCGATGTTGGCGGCGATGGTGTTGCCGCCGTTCTGGATCAGGTTGAACGAGATGCCGAAGGTGATGCCGAGGGTCAGCGCCAGGGCGATGGTCTCGCCGAGCGCCCGGCCGAGGCCGAGCATCACCGCGGCGATGATGCCGGGGCGGCCGTAGGGGAGCACCGCGGTGCGGAGCATCTCCCAGCGGGTGGCGCCCAGGGCGAGGGCGGCCTCCTCGTTCGCGGTCGGCGTCTGGAGGAACACCTCGCGGGAGAGCGAGGTGATGATCGGCAACACCATGATCGCGAGCACCAAAGCGCCCAGCATGATCGACTTACCGAACGGGCCGTCGCCGCCGAAGATCGGGATCCAGCCGAAGTATTCGTTCAGCCAGACCGAGAAGTCCCGGACCGGGTTGATGAAGATGTCCCGCCCCCAGAGGCCGAAGACCACGCTCGGCACCGCGGCGAGCAGGTCGACCAGGAAGCCGAGCGCGGTGCCCAGCCGGCGGGGCGCGTAGTGCGAGAGGTAGAGCGCGATGCCGAGTGCCACCGGCACTGCCATGAGCAGCGCCAGCGCCGAGCTGAGCACGGTGCCGAAGGCGAGCGTGCCGATGCCGAACTTGGGCTGCGTCTCGTTGGGGGACCAGCCCTCGTAGGACCAGAAGTTCTCGGTGTTGGCACGCAGGGCCGGCACCGCCTTGGCGACCAGGAAGATCGCGATGGCGGCGATGATGACCAGAACGGCGGTGCCGGCGGCCAGGGTGAGACCGCGGAAGGCCCGCTCGGCGCCGAACTTCCGGCTGCGCGGCAGCGCGCCGCCGCCGCCCAGCCCGGCGCCGCCCGGGGAACGGGTGCTGACTGGTGCCTCGGCCACACGCGCCGAGGCACCGGCGGGCCACTCGTGACTCTGGGTCACGCGCGTCCCGCCGGTGCCGGCGTCGGCCGAGCGGTGAGGGGTTTCACCCATCTGCTCGCTCGATTCGATTGCGGAGTGGTGTCGGTCAGGAGATGTTCTTGACTGCGGCCTCGACCTTGGTGCGGACGCTCTCCGGCAGCGGGGCATAGCCCAGCTCGGTCATGGCAGCCTGGCCCTCGGTGCTGGCCGCGTAGCCCAGCAGACCCTTGACCAGCGGCAGCTTGTCGGCGGCGAGGCCCTTGCTGCAGACGATCTCGTACGTCGCCAGGACGATCGGGTAGGCCCCGGCCTCCTTGGTGTTGTAGTCGATCTTCAGCTTGAGGTCGTCGCCCTGGCCCTCGATGGCGGCACCGGCGATGGTCTTGCCGGCGGCCTCGGCGGTCAGCGCGGCGAACTCACCGTTGCCGTTGCCGATCTTGGACATCTTCAGACCGGCGTTCTCGGCGAACGACCACTCCATGTAGCCGATCGAGCCGTCAGCGCCCTTGACCGAGCTGGCCACGCCGTCCGAGCCCTTGGCGCCGGTGCCGCCCGGGGCCTTCCACGCCTTGGCGTTGCCCAGGGTCCAGTCCGCCTCGGCGGTCTTGGAGAGGTACTTGGTGAAGTTGTCGGTGGTGCCCGACTCGTCCGAGCGGTGGACGGTCTGGATGGTGGTCGCCGGGAGCTTGGCGTCCGGGTTGTCGGCCTTGATCGTCGCGTCGTCCCACTTGGTGACCTTGCCAGCGAAGATCTTCGCCAGCGTGGCCGGCTTGAGCTGGAGGTTGTCCACGCCGCTGACGTTGTAGGCGACGGCCACCGGGCCGATCACCATCGGCAGGTGGATGGCCTTGCCACCGACGCACTTGGCGTCGGCCTGCGGCTGCTCCTCCGGCTTGAGCGCGGAGTCGGAGCCGGCGAAGTCGGCGGTCCCGGCGATGAACGCCTGGATGCCGGCGCCCGAGCCGGTCGGCTCGTAGTTGATCGTGGTGCCCTGGCACTTCTGCTGGTACGCCTTGATCCACTCGGCCATGGCGTTCTTCTGCGCCGATGAGCCCTGGGCGTTCAGCGTGCCGGTAGCGCAGTCGACCGCGGCGGTCGAGCCCGAAGCGCTGGCGCCGGAGGCGGGCTCGTTGTTGTCCGAGCCGCATGCGCTGAGGCCGAGCGTCGCGGCAAGAGCGAGGCCGGCAATAGCGCCGTACCGCTGGAGCTTCACCTGAGGGGTTTCCCTTCGCGTCTGACTTGGCGCCCCGATCCCGGGGCCCGAGGACCGGCGTTGACCGGCTGACACGAAAGTTAGAAGTGCCAGGTGGCCGGTTCGCCGGTCGCAAGTGAACGCAAGGTGAACACGTACGGCCGCCGAGGTGACCGCTTGCTGAGGGTGAGTTGTCCGTTAAGTGAACCGGGGTACACCTGTCGGATGTATGGGTATATATCCGGTTCAGCGTTATCCCGCCGACGCCCGGCCGTTACCTACCGGTGATCCGGCTGCGACGACGACCGACGGTCAGCCGAGGTGGTAGTTGATGTGCGCGGACCAGCGGGCGAAGCCCAGCCGCTCGTAGAGCGCGACCGCCCCGGCGTTCGACTCGTCCACGTAGAGCATCACCCGGTCCAGGCCGCACTTGTCCCGCAGGTACGCCAGCCCGGCAGTGGTCAGCGCCCGGCCGAGCCCGCCGCCGTGCGCGGTCGGCTCCACGCCCAGGACGTACACCTCGCCGATCCGGGCCGACCCCGGGCGCTCGTGCACCTTGGTCCAGTGGAAGCCCAGCAGCCGGCCGGTCGCGGTCTCCTCGGCGAGCAGGAAACCGGCCGGGTCGAACCACGGCTCGGCGAGGCGGACCCGCAGGTCGTCCGAGGTCCACCGCCCCTGCTCGGGGTGCTCGGCGAAGGCGCGGGCGTTGAGGGTCAGCCAGGCCGCGTCGTCCGCCCCGGGCTGGAACGCGCGCAGCGCCACCCCGTCGGGCAGGCGCGGCTCGCCCAGCGGGGCGGCCAGTGGCCGGCGCAACTGCAGGAGCACCCGCGCCCGGGTGAACCCGAGGTCGACGCCGAGTGCCGCGGCCGAGGGGTGGTCGCCGTGCGCCCACGCCCGCAGCGGCCCGGTGGCCGAGGCGAGCACACCCCGGGCCAGCGCCCGACCGGTGCCCCGCCGCCGGTACGCGGGGTGCACCACCAGCTCGACCCCGATCCCGCCGACCGGGTCGGTGGTGTCCAGGTGCGCGTACCCGGTGAGGGTGCCTTCGTCCGCGCGGGCGATCAGGTGCAGGGCCGGTGCGTCCGGGTCACGCAGTCGGAGCAGGACGTGCTCGTCGAGCGGGTTCGCGCCGTCGGTGTCGCCTGCGGAGCTGGCGAGGGCCAGGACGTCGGCGATCTCCGCCGGTGCCAGTCGGTCGGTCCGGGTCACCTGGTCGCTCGTCGGCTCCGCGCTGCTCATCCCGTCACCGTATCCGTTGCGTGTCGTGACGCCCGGACCGTCGCCGAGTAAAGCCGCTGCGTCGCCGAGTGAGGCCGCTGCGTCGCTGGCCGGGTAGAGCCGCGGCCGGCGTTGAGTCGAGGCTGCGGCGGCGCTGGTGCGAGGTGCTTGTCGACGACTGTGGAGCTGAATCGTTTGCGACATCACCGGCCGGGCTGCGGCGGTGTCCGTGACGCGGGTTGTGGCGCCGGACAGAAAACGCCAGCCTGGCGGGCTGAATCGTCTATGACATCAGCTCCAAAGGCGGCACACCTAGCCCTACGTCCCGAGGGGCGGGCAGAGGACGGGCAGCCCGAGCGGGGAGTCTGAGCGGGAAGTGCGTGGGGTGGAGGCTGTCGCCCGGCTCACGTCGGGTTGACGGGCAGTGCCTCCAGCTCGAACCGCGCGGTCAGGTCGGGCAGGATCCGGCGCAGCGCGTCCACCGTGCCCTGCCGGTCCCCACCGGCGTCGTGCAGCAGCACCACCGAGCCCGGTTCGGCCTGGGACACCACCGTCGCGGTGATCTTGCTGGCACCGGGCAGCTCCCAGTCCGACGGGTCGATCGACCAGTGCAGCGGGGTCATGCCGAGCTGCCGCGCCACCGACACCACCGGGTTCGTCCAGGCGCCGCCCGGCTGCCGGTACCAGACGATCGGCGCGTCCGGCACCGCCGCCCGGATCGCCGCGTTGGTGCGTCTCAGGTCGGCACGGATCTGGTCCGGCGACCGGTTGCCCAGCGAGACGTCATGCTGCCAGGAGTGGTTGCAGAGGGTGTGCCCGTCGGCCACGATCGCCTGGATCAGGTCCGGGTGGTCCTGGGCGTTCTCGCCCACCACGCAGAACGTGGCCTTGACGTCGTATTCGCGCAGCGTGGCGAGCACCTGCGGGGTGTACCGCGGGTCTGGCCCGTCGTCGAAGGTCAGCGCGAGCCCTGGGGAGCCGGTGGTGGTGTGCGCGCCGAACAGCTTGTCGTCTCCGGCGTCACTTCCCGTCCCGTCCTGACCGGCCTCGGCGGGGCCTGTGCTGGCGCTGGCGCTGGCGCTGGCGCTGGCGCTGGCACTCGGCACTCCGGTCGGCTCGCCACCGCTGGGTTGATCGGCGTAGTGCGGCCCGTCGGCGGTCGTGGTGACACCCGTGGAGTGGCGTTGGGTCCGGTCGGGTACGAGGCTGCGGCCCAGTACGTACGCCGAGCCGAGTAGCCCCGCCAGCACCAGTGTCACGATCGTCGCCGCCCTCGCGGTCGAGTTGCCCCGCGTCACGACTTCCGCCTGGCTGGCCGGTCAGGCCGGCCCGTCGCCCCCGTGCTCAGTGCGCGCACCGTCGCCCCTTTCTCCGACAAACCCGGCAGTCAGAATATGACTGCCAAGCTGCGCAAAAAGGGCATATGGGAAATCGTCCAGGACGACCCGCGGGATCAGACGGGCAGTGGCGCGTGCTCCGCCTCGGCCAGCGATCGCGACGGCGGGACGACGAACTTGTAACCCACCTGGCGAACGGTGCCGATCATCGACTCGTACTCCGAGCCGAGCTTGGCCCGCAGTCGCCGCACGTGCACGTCCACCGTGCGGGTGCCGCCGAAGTAGTCGTAGCCCCAGACCTCGCGCAGGAGCTGGTCCCGGGTGAACACCCGACCCGGGTGCTGGGCCAGGAACTTCAGCAGCTCGAACTCCTTGTAGGTGAGGTCGAGCGGGCGACCCTTGAGCTTGGCCGCGTACGTGTCGGGGTCGATGGTCAGCTCGCCGGCCCGGATCGAACCGCCCGCACCGGCGGTCGTGTTGCTCAGCCGGCCCACCGCCAACCGCAGCCGCGCCTCGACCTCAGCGGGGCCGGCCGAGGCAAGGATGACGTCATCGACACCCCAGTCGGCGTTCAGCGCGATCAGGCCGGCCTCGGTCACCACCGCGACCAGCGGCACGCCGAGCCCGGTGGCGTGCAACATCCGACAGGTCGCGCGTGCCTCGCTCAACTCCGATCGGGCGTCCACCAGCACCGCGTCCGGGCTGGGGCCCGCGACCAGGGTGCGGACGTCGCGCGGCGCGGTGCGGACCGAGTGCGGCAGCAGGTCGAGTGCCGGCAGCACAGCCGACGGTTCCCCTGCGCGCGCGGTCACCAGCAGCAGGATCTCCACGATCACCTCCGTCCCGGCGGCCACGGGCCGCACGCGACCAGACGCACTCACAATGGAGTGCGCTGAGAAATTGCGTGGTCCCGGCGTCGCTGACGGGCGGGTAACGGGTTGAGCGTAACCGATCGCCTCGGCTGCGCTGCCAGGCCATTTCCCGTTTGTCTAGCTTGCCCCTGATCGTGGCCCAGGTTTTAACGTTGCTGAAACCCGTGACCACCGCGTCGGGCCGTCGGTCTGGCACGATCAGGTCGTGTTTCCCTCCACCTCGCCCGAGGCCGGCCGCGAATCGTGGCCCGCCGGGCCCCATCCGGGCCCGGCCGCCGCACCGACCCGCGGCCACCCGCCCGCACCGCGTACCGGTCCGGCCACCACCGACGGCGACCGCCGCGAACGAGGTGGGCCTCGTCGTGCCCGTCGCGCCGGCGAACCGGCCCGCCGATCCGAGGACGAGATCGACGAGCCGGAGGAGGAGGTCGTACCCCCGGTCGAGGTGCGCCGCCAGTTGGCGCTGACCATCGCCGGCTTCGCCGCGCTGCTCGGTGTCGGCCTGGTGCTCGGCGCACAGACGTCAGGCCCCGGTCACCGGCTGCCGTTCGCCTTCATCATCTTCGGCGTCCAGTTGCTGTTCGTGCTCGCCTGGACGATGGCCATGCGCCCGCCCGCGCTGCTGGTGGTCGCCGGGATCAGCGCCGCGGTCGCGGCGCTCGTGGACATCGCCGCGGTGCAGACCGACATCGCCGGCCTGGCACCGCTGGGCTACCTGGCCGCCGGCGGGTTCCTCGCTGCGGTGCTCGGCCAGTTGGTCCGCCGGGTCGACCGGGTCCGGGTCACCGACTCACTCGGCGCCACGCTGCTCATCGTGGTCGGAGTGGTGGCCTTCGGCACCCTCATCGTGCTCAGCCGGATCCCGGCCGGCACCCAGGCGATCACGGTCTGCCTGACCGCGAGCGGCGTCGCGCTGACCGTCGCCCGGCTCACTGACGCGGTGCTGCCCTGGCCCCGGCTGGCCCCGCAGGTGCCCCGGGGCGCCGCTGGCGTGGTGGCCGGCGCGATGGCCGGCACGCTGACCAGCGCGCTCCTCGGCAGCTACCTGGTGGCTCCCTTCACGCCGACGCGGGCCGCCGTGATCGGCCTGGTCGCGGCGGTCACCGCCGTCCTCTCCGACCTCGCCGTGGGGTACGCGGAGGCGGGCCGGTTGATGGCCGGCGAACCGCCGACGATGTGGGTGGCTCGGCACATGCAGGGCCCGCTCGGCGGTTTCGCCCTGGCGGCGCCGGCCGCGTACGCCATGTGCATGCTCTTCCTCTGAGTCACGGTTGAGCCTGGAGCAGGTCGGGTACCTACGGGTGCGCCGCCCTGCGGCAACCGGTATGGACGACCGTCGCGATGCGGCGGGCGGAGACAGGAGGCGGCGTGGCGCAGGACTACCCAGCGGACGAGGCGCGGCCCCGACGGCGCGGTCGCAAGCTGCTCATCGGCCTGTTCGTCCTGCTCCTGCTGGTGGCCGGGTTGCTGGTGGTCGCCGACCGGGTAGCGGTCGGGGTGGCCGAGCGGGAAATCGCCAAGCGGGTCAGCCAGGAGGTCACCAAGCAGGGGGCGCAGTCGGCCGAGCCCGATGTGGAAGTGGCCGGCACCCCGTTCCTCACCCAGGTGCTCGACGGCCGTTACCAGAAGATCACCATCAACCTGCGGGACGTGCAGGCTTCGGTGGAGGGTGACGCCGTGCGGCTGCCGGTGCTGGACGTGACCGCCCGCAACGTGCGCGCCTCGCTGGACACCCTGCGCACCGGGAAGGGCGACGTCGTGGCGGACACCGTCAACGGCGCCGGCACGATCAGCTACGACAGTCTCGCGGCGCTGCTGAACCGCCCAGGGCTCACTCTCGGCGAACAGAACGGCAAGCTCGCCGTCACCGCCCCCGTCGACATCCTCGGTCAGAAGCTCACCGTCAGCGGCACCGCCGACGTCACCGTCGCCGACAACGGCGCGGTCGCCCTGCGCTTCAACGACCTGGACGCGGCGGGTCTGCCGAACCTGCCGCTGGCCCGCGCCCTGCTGAACAACTACGCCAAGGGCATCTCCATCGACGTGCCCCTGCCCGACCTGCCGTTCCAGCTCGCCGTCCGGGAGGTCCGGCCGTTGCCGGAAGGGCTGGCGGTCACCGCCGACGCGAAGAACGTGCCGATCAACTCCGCTGGCTGACGCCGAGGCCGGCGGTGGGACGCCAAACCTGCCGCCAGCCGTGGCGGTTCCCGGATGGTGGTCGGTTCAGTGGCAGCACGGTCACTGGCTGGTAGGCTCGCTGACCATGGGGACCCACCTCACCAAACGGCGCGCGGTCGACCTGTGCCGCGTGGCCACCTGCCTGTGTCGCCCCGTCATCTGACGGCGGGGCTGTCTCCGGCCGCCTGACGGCGGCCACCGGCACAGGGTTCTCGCACCCTCCGGTGATCCCACCGAACGCCCGGCAGCGGCGCCGTCGCACGAACCCGTGATCCCGTCCTTCCGCTGGGTCCCGCGCGTGGTGCGACAGTTACACCCATCGATACTCGCGCGTTGGCTCACCATCCATCCTCACCAGGGAGTGATTCGATGAGTCGCGACACCGCACTCGTTTCGGCCGAGTGGGCCGAGAAGAACCTCGACGCCCCGGGCGTCGTCTTCGTCGAGGTCGACGAGGACACCTCGGCCTACGACACCGGCCACATCGCCGGCGCCATCAAGATTGACTGGAAGACCGACCTGCAGGACCAGGTCCGCCGGGACTTCGTCAACAAGACCCAGTTCGAGGCGCTGCTCTCCGAGCGGGGCATCAGCAACGACGACACCGTCATCCTCTATGGCGGCAACAACAACTGGTTCGCCGCGTACGCCTACTGGTACTTCAAGCTCTACGGCCACGGCGACGTGAAGCTGCTCGACGGTGGTCGCAAGAAGTGGGAGCTGGATGCCCGCCCGTTGGTCACCGAGACGGCGCCCCGCCCGACGACGCAGTACGTCGCGCAGGAGCCGGACACCTCCATCCGGGCCTTCCGCGACGAGGTCGTCGCCGCGATCGGCACCAAGAACCTGGTCGACGTGCGCAGCCCCGACGAGTTCGCCGGCCGGCTGCTCGCTCCCGCTCACCTTCCGCAGGAGCAGGCGCAGCGGGCCGGGCACATCCCCACCGCCATCAGCGTCCCGTGGTCGAAGGCGGCCAACGAGGACGGCACCTTCCGCTCCGACGACGAGCTGCGCAGGATCTACGGCGACGCGGGGCTCGACGACGGCAAGGAGACCATCGCCTACTGCCGCATCGGTGAGCGCTCCTCGCACACCTGGTTCGTGCTGCAGGAGCTGCTGGGCCACCGCAACGTCAAGAACTACGACGGTTCCTGGACCGAGTACGGCTCGCTGGTCGGCGTGCCGGTCGCGCTCGGTGACGAGCCGGGGGAGGTGTGACCATGACGGCTCCCACCGCCGCGGGCTGCGCCGCACCCGACCAGGCCGCGCCGCTGCCGGCCAGCCTGGACCTGGAGAAGGAAACCGTGATCACCGGCATCGTCAGCTCGGCTGAGGACGAGCCCGTGCCGGGCGCGTACGTCCGGCTGCTCGACTCGACCGGTGAGTTCACCGCCGAGGTGGTCACCTCGGCAGCCGGCCAGTTCCGGTTCTTCGCCGCGCCGGGTTCCTGGACGCTGCGGGCGCTGTCCCGGCACGGCAACGGCGACACCGCCGTCACCGCTGGCCGGGGCATCAACGAGGTTGCCGTCACCGTCGCCTGACCCACTGCTCTGATCGACCGGGGCCGGTCATCCTCCTGGGTGGTCGGCCCCGGTCGTTCCTTTTGTTCCGGCAGGTGGGTGACCATCTGCGCCCGATCAATGACGGCCTGTCATTCTGATCGAGGGCAGGGCTCCGAAACACATCGGCATGCGTCACTATCTACGGGTGATAATCACGGGTGGAGGTGGCGTGTCCGGTGAAGAGGTCCCGATCGTCGTCTGCGTCAGCGCGGATGTCTCGGTGCGTGAGCGGGTGCTGCGCCAGCTCGATGGAGTCGGCTCGGTGGTGAGCTGCGCCGACCTGACCCAGCTGCGGGCGATGCTGTTCCCGTCACCGGGTGGCTCGACGCCGGCCGTCGGGCCGGTCACCTCACCGGCCACGCCGCAGGGGCCGGTCAGCTGGGGTGAGTTGGTCGTCGACCGGGCCGGGCACCTGGTGACCTGGCGCGGAGACCCGCTTCCGCTCAGCGGAACCGAGCGGGAGTTGCTCGTCCGACTGATCGGCCCGCCACTGGTGGTGTGGAGCTACGAACAGCTCTGTGCCTCCGTCCTCGGAGGCGCGGACCCCGCGATCCTGCACTCCACCATCAAGCGGCTCCGGCGCAGGCTGCAGGGTCTGCCGGGCGGACCGCGGGTGCACACCGTGCGGGGGGTCGGCTATCGGCTCGACCCTCCGCCCCGGCCCTGCTGACCGCAGGCTGCCGTCCAGCTCCTGGACGCCCGCCTCCGCCGCCAGGCGGGCAGACCGCCCGTGACACCATGGCCGGGTGAGCGGTGCTGTCCGGACGGGCTTGGCCTCGTCGACCGGTCCCGACGCGCCGGCACCCGCCCGGTCGTGGCGGCGTTGGCTGCTGGCCGCGACCGCGGCCTGGGCCGTGTTGTTGGGCGTGCTCACCTGGACATCGGTCCGCGACGACCCGCCGACCGTGCGCGAGCAGCGTTCCCTCGACCAGGCAGGCCCGGTGGTCGACCGGGCCGTTGGCGAGCTGGCCCGGGCGGCCGGTGCGACCGGGCTGCTGGAGCTGGGGCCTGCGCGGATCGCGTCGGGCTGCCGGGTCACCCCGCTCGCCGACGGCGCGAGGCTTCGGCGCGAGGTCGGCGTGCTCGCGCCCACCGGCACCGAGCGTGCCGTGCTGGCGGGCATCGCCGAGCGGCTGCCCGCCAGTTGGCGGGCCGAGGTCGGGCCCGGGCTGGACGGCCCGGTGCTGCACGCCGACGCCGGAGAGTTCGTCGCCGTCGAGGGACGGCCGACCGTGGACGGTCGGGTGCGGTTGATCGTCGACACGGGATGTCGCCCGCTCGGCTCCGGCTACACCCCGGCACCGGCCGCCGCGGCCGGCCCGGAGGCCGCCGCCCTGACCGCCGCGCTGCGGTCGCTCGGCCGTCCGAGCGACGACGCGCCCGAGTTGGTCACCGTGGCCTGCCCGGGCGGCGGGGTGGCCCGCACCGCGCGGTCCGCGGATGGTCCCGGCCCGGCGCCCTCGGTGGCCGCGCTCGCCGCGCTGGCCGGCGACGCCCCACTACTGGACAGCCCTCCGGTGTACGCGTACCGCACCGGCCCGGTCACGGTGCTGGCCGAGCTCAGCCCGGACGCCACCCGACTGGCCGCCACCGTCGGCTGCCCGGTTTGAGCCGGGTGTCCCACTCGGGTCAGCCGTCGCCCGGCTGATCCTGTGGGCCACGGCTGCGGCCCAACGCGTCGACCATGCCCCACCGGCCGGGGATGTCCAGCAGCTCGACCCGGCCCATGCCCGGCGGCACGGCCGGGTCGATGATGAGGTGCTCGCCCTGCGGCTCCAACCCCAGCATGACCCGCAGCAGCAGTAGCGGGGTGCCGGTCGACCAGGCCTGCGGGCTGCACGCGGTCGGGTACTCCACCGGGTAGCCGGTGAGGTCACGGGGGTAGCCGGCGAACGCCTCCGGCAGCCGCCCGCCGAAGTATCGGGACGCCGCCAGCATCGTGTCGCAGATCAGCCCGGCCTCGTCCCGGAAGCCGTACCGCCACAACCCCCAGGCGATGATCGAGTTGTCGAACGGCCACACGGTGCCCACGTGGTACCCGATCGGGTTGTACCGCCCCTCGTCCTCGGCGAGCGTCCGCACCCCCCAGCCGGAGAACAGGCGTGGCCCGAGCAGGTGCTCGACCACCTTGCCGGCGCGGGACTCGTCCACGATGCCGCTCCACAGCAGGTGCCCGATGTTCGAGGTCAGCGCGTCCACCTGCCGGCCGTCGGCGTCCAGCGCGAGCGCGTAGTACTCGCGGTCGGCGATCCAGAAGTCGCGGTCGAATCGCTGCTTCAGATCGGCGGCCTGCCGCTCCAGCTCGTCGGCGTACTCCGGGTCGTTCCAGAACTTGCGGGCCAGCCGGGCGGCCCGCATCTTCGCGTCGTACGCGTAGCCCTGCAGCTCGCACGTCGCACGGGGGAAACCGGGCATCTGGCCGTCGGAGTACGAGATGCCGTCCCAGGAGTCCTTCCAGCACTGGTTCTGCAGACCGGTGTCCGGGTTGCGGGTCTGGTACCAGAGGTAGCCGGTGCCGAGCAGGTCGCCGTAGGTGTCGATCCACTGCAACGCCGCGCGGACCTGCGGCTCCAGCCGACGGACCAGCGCGTCGTCACCCGTCCAGCGCTCGTACTCGTCTACCAGGATGATGAAGAGTGGCGTCGAGTCGGCCGACCCGTAGTACGGCGAGTGCGGCTGCTCCTCGAAGCCGGCGGTCTCCCCGTACCGCAGCTCGTGCAGGATCTTGCCGGGCTCCTCGTCCCGGAAGTCGTCCACCCGGTGCCCCTGCAGTCCGGCCAGCATCAGGATGGTCGGCGGGATCAGCTCCGGCAGGAACGGCAGCACCTGCAACGAGGTGATGATGCTGTCCCGGCCGAACAGAGTCATGAACCAGGGCAGCCCGGCGGCGATCAGCCGCACGCCAAGGGCGATCGACTCGTAGCGCAGAGCGGCCAGGTCGTTGAGGCTGCGCCGGTACGCCCCGGCCAGCGGCTCGCAGTCGCAGCCGAGCTTCGGCGCCCGGTCGATCAGCTCCTGCTGCTCGGCGCGGATGGCGTCCGCGCTGCGGCTGCCGCCGTACGGGAGGGTGGTCCGGATGTCCTCGCCCCGGGCCCCGTAGACGACGCTGGACACGTGCAGCCGGGTGGTCCACTTGCCGTTGCGGGCTATCCGGATCCGGAAGGTCATCCCGTCTGCGTCGACCTGCCCCGGCGCACTGGTGCTGACCAGCGTCTCCCGGTGGAACGCCTCCCGCCGGTAGGTCAGCCGCAGCTCGTTCTCCGAGACCGAGACCGTCGTCCGACCCTGCTTCTGCCGGGAGTGCTTGATCTCGAACAGGTCGGCGAAGTCGGCCCCGATGTCGATCCGGACGGTGAATTCGACCTCCGCACCGGTGTGGTTCAGGACGGTCAGGTCCTCCTCGAAGCTGCCGACGATCGCCCGGCTGCGGATCACCGATGCCTTCGCGTCCAGATAGTGCGTGGGTTCACCGGGGGCAAGGAAGAACTTGGTCCGGTACGACTCGGCGTCGTCGATGGAGAGGGCGTGCAACCGTTCGCCGTTCAGGGTGAGCACCCACTTGGACAGGAATCGGGTGTCGAAGGAGAACAACCCGGTGGGAAAGGCGTAGGACGGCTCGATGTCCCCTCGTTTGTCGCTGACCAGGAAGGTGTTGCCGTCCAGAATGCTGACGAGATCCCTCACGTCGGCCGCCCGGCTGCCCGGCGGGCCACGTCGCGGGGGTCGCGGGTGCCGGGCGGGTCCGGGAAGAACCGGCGGAAGGCGAGGAAGAGCACCACGTTGCCGCTGAACGTGCTCTCGTTGCGCAGCACCGCCGCGACACTCTGGGCCTCGCCCTTGACCAGTCGGTCGAAGAGGGCCGCACTGCTGTACCAGATGGCGTCGGCCGGACCGCGCTCGCGGCTGATCCGCACCGACCCGGGCCGCATGCGGACCAGCCAGTGCTCGGTCCGGTGGCCGCTGCCGAGGTCGATCTGGAGAGTCCCGTCGGCCAGGCCGCCCAGGACATCATGGGCGCGCGACGGCAGTGATTCGAAGAACCTCTCCACCGTCTCGGTCACATCCGAATCGTAGGCAGACGTCCGAGATGTCGGGTCGGTATCGGCACTCCGCCCGTCTCGACCCGCGCACCGGCGGGTCAGTAGACCAGTGCCTGCGCGCCCTCGGCCACTGCCTCCTCGACGAAGACCGCGGCACCCGCGATCCGGACCCCGGGCAGTACGTCGTCCGGGCCGATCTCCCGTCGGGCCGCGCACTGGGTGCAGGCGGTCACCCGGCCACTGGTCAGGATGATGTGCAGCAACTCGGCCAGCGGTGCGGAGTGCGGCAACTCGAACTGCTGGGCGCGACCGGGCAGTGCGAACCAGGTCGCCTCACCGGTCAGCCAGAGCGACACGTCCACTCCGGCCGCGATCGCCGTCGCGGCGACCGTGAATGCCTGCGCGCACCGCTCCGGGGCGTCCGCCCCTGCGGTGACCTTGACGACGAGAGTGCGGGCCATGTGGCCCAGCATAGGATGGTCGGGATGGTTACCGAGATCGGGTTTGTCAGCCTGCTGGTCGCTGGCCTGGGTGGGCTCGCCGGTGGCCTGGTCTACCTGGCCGTACACATTTCGAGAGGACGTTGGTGAGCGCGAGGAGTGAGCCGGGTTTGCGAGCCCCGCAGTCGCGAACGAAGGTGGCAGCGTGAGCGCGAGGAGTGAGCCGGGTTTGCGAGCCCCGCAGTCGCGAACGAAGGTGGCAGCGTGAGCGACGAGAATCCGTTGCAGCCGCCGTGGCTGAACGCGCCGCCGGTCGAGGAGTACCCGTTCGAGGAGAGTCACGACCTACGGGTCGGGCCGAAGCTGCACCCGGCGCTGGACGGGCTGCTGCCCTACGTCGGCCTGTGGCGCGGCCGGGGCAAGGGTGGTTTCCCCACCATCGAGGACTTCGACTACGCCCAGGAAATTCGGATCAGCCACGACGGCCGACCGTTCCTGCACTACGAGTCCCGTGCCTGGATCCTGGACGAGCAGAGCAAGCCGGTCCGTCCGGCCGGTCGCGAGGTCGGCTGGTGGCGGCCGGTGCTGGTGGACGGGCGGGCAACCGATGAGCTGGAGGCGCTGCTGACCACCCCGACCGGGATCATGGAGCTGCACCTGGGCAAGCGCACCGGCACCCAGGTCGAGTTCGGCACCGACGCGGTGGTCCGGACGCCGACCGCCAAGGACGTCACCGGCGGGCACCGGCTCTTCGGCATCGTCGAGGGTGCGCTGCTCTACGCGCAGGAGATGGCCGCCATGGGGCACGCGCTCAGCCCGCACCTCTCCGCCCGGCTCATCCGGGTCGGCGGCTGACTAGACCGGGAAACCCAGCAGGGCGTGCAGGGCGGGGGTGCGCGGGCAGCGAGCCCGACGCACCCCGTCCAGCGTGTGGACCTCGGCGGCCCCGCGTACCGACGAGGTGAACCACACGCCGTCCGCCGCGTGCAGCTCGGCCGGGGTGACCATCCGCTCGGCGGCGCTCAGGCCCAGCTCGGCGGCGTGGGCGAGCAGCCAGGCCACGGTCGTGCCCGCCAGGATGCCGGTGGTGGCGGCCGGCACCGTGCAGAGCGTGTCGCCGGTGAGCCACACCACGTTGGCCGTGGGACCCTCCAGCGCGTACCCGTCGGAGGAGATCCAGAGGACGTCGTCCACCCCGGCCCGGTCGGCCCAGCGGCGGGCGGCGCTGTTGACCGCGTACGACGTGGATTTGATCCCGGCCGGCAGCCAGCTCAGCCCGTTGCGGGCGTCGGCGGGCACCCCCAGCGGCAGAGTGGCGACACTGATTCCGTCCCGCCGGGCCACCCGGGACGATGCCGGCACCTCGCTCAGCGTGGCGTAGATCGTCGACGGGCCTCCGGCCTCCGGGCCTCGGGTGCAGACCAGCCGAAGCGCCCCTTCCACCTGGGCTGGCCAGCCCGAGCGCACCTCGTCGAGCAGGTCGATCAGCGCGGCGGTGGGAGGCAGAACCAGCTCGACGGCGGAGGCCGCTGCGGCCAGCCGGGCCAGGTGCTCGTCGCGCAGCCACGGCCGACCCTGACGCAGGTGCATGGTTTCGAAGAGGCCGTCGCCGCGTAGTACGCCGAGGTCGTCGCCGCGGAGCACGGGGTCGCCGGCCGGGACCGGGCCGCGCCCCAGCACGACGATCCGCGCGGTCGGATCGACCGCGACCTTCCCGACGGACGACATCACCATGACCGTCGAGCGTAGCGGCGGTCGATCGCGGTGCGGGGACCGGCACGGCGGCCGAACTATGATCGGAGGGTGTCCGAATCCTCCCTCGCGGAAATGCTGCGGGCCCGTGGGCTGCGGCTGACGGCCCAGCGGCAACTCGTCCTCCAGGCGGTGCTCGATCTGGGGCATGCCAGCCCGGAGCAGGTGCACAACGCCGTCCGGGAGATCGCGGCCGGCGTCAACATCACCACCATCTATCGCACGCTTGAGCTGCTGGAACGGCTCGGTCTGGTCACCCACACGCACCTGTCGCACGGCTCGCCGACCTATCACGCGGCCGGCGAGCACCAACACGTCCACCTGGTCTGCCGGGAGTGCGGCGCGATCGACGAGATCGATCCGGAGCTGCTCCGCCCGCTCGCCGACCAGTTGGCCGCGCAGCGGGGGTTCCGGGTGGATATCGGGCACGTGTCACTCTTCGGCGTCTGCGTACGCTGCGAGAACGGGGACGACAAATGATCGACATCGCGGGTGCGGTGGCAGTCGAGAGCATCGACGAGGCCAGCCGCGACCAGCCGGATCCGGCGCACGTCGCGGCCGGGGTGCGGGGGGTGGCGGCGCACTACGGCGATCCGCTGCGCGAGCAGCGCACTCTCGACACCGAGGTCGGCCTGGTCGACCGGTCGCACCGTGGGGTCATCGCGGTGCCCGGGGAAGAGCGGGCCGGTTGGCTGCACACGGTCACCTCGCAGCACCTGACGACGCTGGCGGCCGGTGAGGGCACCGAGCTGCTGGTGCTGTCCCCCCACGGCCACGTCGAGCAGCACGCCCTGGTCGCGGAGGACGGCGAGACCGCCTGGCTGGACACCGAGCCGGGGGCGACCGAGGGCCTGCTCGCGTACCTGCAGAAGATGCGGTTCTTCAGCAAGGTCGACCCGCGCGACGCGACCGCCGAGCGGGCGCTGCTGTCGCTGGTCGGGCCGGGGGCGACGGAGGCGCTGGGCACGCTCGGCGTGACCGGGCTCGCCGCACCGGACCTGGTCGCGGTGCCGGGCCCGAAGTTCGCCCACGGCGCTGTGCCACCCCGGGCGAGCGTTCGGTACGACGTACGACCGCTGCCGATCGGCGGCTGGGCCCGACGCGGCCCGCTCGGCGTGGACCTGCTGGTGCCCCGGTCGGCGATGGAGCAGGTGGTGGCGGAGCTGCGCGGCGCCGGCGTGCCGGTCGCCGGGCTCTGGGCGTACGAGGCGATCCGGGTTGCCGCGCGGCAGCCCCGGGTCGGGGTGGACACCGACCACCGGACCATTCCGGCCGAGGTCGACCTGATCGCCCCGGCGGTACACCTCGACAAGGGTTGCTACCGGGGTCAGGAGACGGTGGCCCGGGTGCACAACATGGGCCGGCCGCCGCGTCGCCTGGTGCTGCTGCACCTGGATGGCGTGACCACCGATCAGCCGCCGACGGCCGGTACGCCGGTTACCCGCGAGGGTCGGGCGGTGGGCTTCGTCGGCACCGCCGTGCTGCACCACGAGCTGGGCCAGATCGCCCTCGCGGTGCTGAAGCGGAATGTTCCGGACGACGCCGTGCTGATGATCGGCGAGACCGCAGCGGCGATCGACCCGTCCTGAGCGGGCCGTCTAGGATCGCCGGCATGACGACTGGAACGTTGATCACGGTGGCCCCGACCGGCGCGGAGTCGGCCAAGGCGGAGGTGCCGGCGCTGCCGGTGACGCTCGATGAGCTGCTGCTCACCGCCAAGGAGTGCGAGGCGCTCGGTGCCGCCGTGATCCACGTCCACATCCGCGACGACGCGGCGCGGCCGACCCTCGACCCGGTGCGCCTGGCCGACACGGTGGCGGCGCTGCGGGAGGGCACCGACCTGATCGTGCAGCTCTCCTCCGGCGGCGCGGTGACCGACCCGGAGGCCTCCCGGCTCGCCGTGCTCGACGCCCGGCCGGACATGGCCTCGTGCACCATGGGCACGGTCAACTTCGGCGACGACGTCTTCCTCAACCGCTGGGAGTTCATCGTCGACCTGCACACCCGGATGCAGGAACGCGGGATCGTGCCGGAGTACGAGATCTTCGACCTCGGCCACCTGGCCGCGTTGCAGCGGTTGCTCGGCAAGTACGGGCTCCCGGCCGGGGGGCACGTGCACGTCGACTTCGTGATGGGTGTGCCGGGCGGTATGCCGGGCACCACCGAGACGCTGGTCGCGGCACACCGCATGCTGAGTGACCTGCCGGAGGGCACCACCTTCGCGGCCACCGGCATCGGCCGCAGCACCATCCCGGTCATGCTGGCCTCGCTGTCGACCGGCGGTCACCTGCGGGTCGGCATGGAAGACACCGTGACGTACGCGAAGGGCCGCCCGGTGGAGTCCAACATGCAGTTGGTCGCTCGCGCTGTCGGTTTCGCTCAGCTCGCTCAGCGCCCGCCGCTGACCACCGCCGAGGCCCGCGCGCTGCTCGGGTTGTAAGGCCGGGCCTGTCCCACGCGCTGCTCGGGCGGTAAGGCCGGGTGCGTCCACAGCCCCTGTCACCCGGGAGGTGGAAGACCTGGTCACCCCGCCGCCGGGCGACCCGGGGCCGTCGGTACCGTCCAGCCGTGACGAAGACGTACGAGGGCGGCGTGCCGCTCGCCGAGGTGGTCCGGTCCGGGTTCGTGGAGGGCGCACACCGCGGCTCGGTGGTGGTGCTGAACGCTGCCGGGGTGCCGGTGGCCGCCGCCGGGGATGTGACCGCACCGATCTTTCCCCGCTCGGCCAGCAAACCGATGCAGGCGATCGGGATGCTCCGCGCCGGCCTGTCGCTGACCGACCCGGCCGACCTGGCGCTGGTCTCCGCCAGTCATGCGGGTGAGGCCTTCCACCTGGCCCGGGTGGGTGCGCTCCTGGAGCGCGCAGGGCTGGACGCATCGGCGCTGCACTGCCCGCCCGACCTGCCGGTGGGCGCTGCGGCCCGGGAGGCGGTGCTACGCGCCGGTGGCGGCCCCACCCGGGTGCAGATGAACTGCTCGGGCAAGCACAGCGGGATGCTGTTGACCTGCGAGGCCGCCGGCTGGCCGCTGGAGGGCTACTGGCGGCCGGAGCACCCGTTGCAGCAAGGGTTGCGGGCGGCTATCGAGGAGTTCACCGGCGAGCAGGCGGCGGCGGTGGGGGTGGACGGCTGCGGCGCCCCGGTGCTCGCGGTGTCGCTGACCGGCCTGGCCGGGGCGTACCTCCGGCTGGTCGACGCCGAGCCCGGCTCGGCGCCGCGCGCGGTCGCCGACGCCATGCGTGCCCATCCGGAGATCGTCGGCGGCACCCAGGCTGACGACACCCGGCTGATGCGCGGCGTCCCGGACCTGCTCGCCAAGGTCGGCGCCGAGGGCGTGATCGCGGTGGGGCTACCGGGCGTCGGCGCGGTGGCCCTGAAGATCGACGACGGAGCCGACCGGGCACGGATGCCGGTGCTGGTCTCCGCGCTGCGCCGGCTCGGCGTGGACGCCCCGGTGCTGGCCGAGTACGCCGAGGTGCCGCTCTTCGGCGGCGGCGTCCCGGTCGGCGCGGTCCGCCCGCTCTGGTGAGCGCCGGCTGGTTCCGACCGTCGGGGCGGCCACTCGCGGATGAGCGCTATACCTCACAGGTATAAATATGCCTCTGAGGTATAGGACGCATTCGTCCGACACCCTCCGCGCGGGTCCGGCCCGTCCGCGCGAGGGAGGTCAGCTCAGGAAGTCGAGCAGTGCGACGTTGACCGGCTCGGGACGCTCCAGCGGCAGCAGGTGCGCGGCGTCCGGCACGTCGGGCAGTCGTACCGCGCCGGGCACCTCGGCGGCGATCCGGTCGGCGAGCCGACTGATGTCCGGCACGTCCGCGGCACCGGCGGTGACCAGGACGGGCACCGTCAGCTCGCTGAGGCGACCGATCGCCGGCGGTGTCAGCTCTCCCACCTCGACCGCGCCGAGCGCCAGTTCGGCGGCGAGCGCCCGCTGGTCCATCGCCTGTGCGAACGCGACCAGCTCGGGGTCGACATCCCCCGGCTGGCGGCGCGGGCCGACCACCCAGAACCGCACCTCGCCGGCCGCGCCGGCGACGAAGTCGTCGGGGTCGACCTCTCCGACGAGGTCGTCCCAGAGGTCGTTCGCCTCCTCGGACCACTCGTTGCCGGAGACCGCCGTGCCGAACAGCGCGAGCGCGCTCACCCGGTCGGGGTGGGCCAGCGCGGTGTCGATGGCGACCGACCCACCGAAGGAGCAGCCGACCAGGGCGGCCCGGGGCAGGTCGAGTGCGTCCAGCAGCCCGGCTACGTCGTCGTGGTGCGTGAACGGGGTCGGGGGCAGCTCCGAATCTCCGTAGCCGCGCAGGTCCGGGACGATCACCCGGTGTCGAGCGGCGAGCGCAGGCAACTGCCCCCGCCACATCCGCCGGTCGGCGATGCCGGCGTGCAGCAGCATGACGGGCGAACCGGTGCCAGCCTCGTCGTACGCGATGCTTGCTCCATTGACTGTGATCTTGTGCACGGACGGACCGTACGGATCGGACGAGCGGCGCGCAAACGGGACTCTGAGACCTTGCTAACTATGGTTAGCGTTTTGCTTGCAACAGTTAGCGCGGCCGGTTAACGTCGCGGTCATGGCCACACCCAAGGACCTTCCCGACGTCGGCGGGTTCATCCGCGATCTGCGGCGCAACGCCAAGATCTCGCTGAGGCAACTCGCCGAACAGGCGGGGGTCAGCAACCCGTACCTCAGTCAGATCGAGCGCGGCCTGCGCAAGCCCAGCGCCGAGGTGCTCCAGCAACTGGCGAGCGCGCTGCGGGTCTCCACCCCGGCGATGTACCTGCGCGCCGGGCTGCTCGACGACAAGGAGGGCCACGGTGTGCTCGCCGCCATCGCCGTGGACGCCGACCTGACGATGGCCCAGAAGCAGTCACTCAGCCAGATCTACGAGACGTTCCGCCGGGAGAACACCCGGCTGGCCGAGGCCCAGGCCGCCGCCGAGGGCAGCGGCACGGAGAGCGCCGGCGGCACGACCGGGGCGACCACCCCGACCGACGTCGCCGACCAGCCCGCCGACGTGGCCAACCTGGCCGCCACCGGCCCCACCACCGCAGGCGGCACCCCGACCGAGGCCGTACTCGAGTCGGTTGCCGTCACCGAGGCGGGCACCGCCCCCGCCCCGGGCAGCACCAGCACCAACACCCCGGAGAAGAAGGCCGCCGGTCCGGCGGTCCGAAAGGCCGCCGAGGCGGCCGAAGAGGAGACGTCATGAGCGAGCCGAAGACCAACCGCATCCCCGCCCCGATCTACGCCGCCGCTGGCGCTGGGGAGTTGGCCCTCGAGCACCTGCGCAAGCTGCCGGCCGTCGTCGGTGTCCTCGGCACCCGGGTCGTCGCCGATCTGGGTGGTCGGGCCGTGCTGACCGGTTTCGAGCTGCGTCAGAAGGCCACCGAGACGCTGCGTACCGCCAATGAGACCGCCGAGACCCTGCGCGGCCGGGCGCAGGCCGAGCTGGACCTCACCAAGCTCCGCGAGTCGGCCGACCTGGCCAAGCTCCGCGAGGTCACCGACCTCGACAAGCTGCGCGCCGCCGCGACCCGCAACGCCGCCGTGGTCGTTGCGGGTGCCCAGGCCGCGCAGGAGCGGGCGTTCGCCGCTTACGGCGCGCTGGTCGCCCGCGGTGAGCGGGTCGTCGGCGCCGGCGTGCTGGAGGCCGCCGAGACGGTCAACGCCGACATCGAGGCCACCCAGGCCGTGACGCCGGCCACCACCCCGGCCGTCGTCACCACCCCGGCCACCCCGGCTGCGGCCCCGGCCGACGTGCCGACCCCGGCCGACGTGGCCGAGATCGCCGAGGCCAAGCCTGCAGCCGTCAAGAAGGCCGCCCGTGCGCCGAAGGCTCCGAAGCCGGCCGCGACCCCGTCGGCGAAGCTTCCCGGGGCCACCAAGCGGACCCGCCCGGCCGCCGAGTAGTTCGTCAGTGTCGACGACCCCGACGGCGTCCTTGTCGGACGTAGCCGGGGTCGTCGACATAAGCTTGCCGGCATGGCCAACGCCGCGCCGATCTTCGCGTTCGAAGTCCGTTACGTGATCGAGCTGATCCTGCTCGTCTTCGCGCTGATCATTCAGGGTGTCGCGCTGGTGCATGCCGTCACGCAGCGCTCCGACGCCTTCCCCGCCATCGGGACGCTGCCCAAGGGTGGCTGGATCGCCATCCTGGCGGTCTGCCTCGTGCTCACCCTGCTCGGCTTCGGCCCGATCAGCCTCTTCGGACTGGTCGGCATCGCCGCCGCACTCATCTATCTGCTCGACGTCCGGGTCGGCCTGCGTGAACTCGGCGACGGTAAAGGGTTCTGGTGAGAGGTTTCCGCTGGCCACCCCCGCCGGACAGCGGGCCCCGCACCTGGGGGCCCGGCCCGGGTGGGCCGCGTACGGGCCGACCGGCGCTGCCGGAGCCGGAGACCGAGCTGGTCGCCACGCCGCACGACGTACGGCTGGAGCGGCTCGTCGCCGGCACCGGTGATCCGGTCACCGTGTTCGCGCACGGGCTGGGCAACGGCATCGCCACCACCCGCCCGTTCGGCAGCGGGGTCACCGGCCGCAAGGTGTTCTTCCAGTTCCGCGGGCATGGCCGCTCCGACGCCCCGGACGGGCCGTGGACCTACCTTGACCTGGCCCGGGATCTGCGCGCCATCGCGGATCTCGGCGGCGCCAGCCGCGCGTTCGGGGCGAGCCTCGGCGCGGGCGCCCTCTGCCGGCTGTTGGTCGAGAGCCCGGAACGCTTCGAGAAGCTGGTCTTCTTCCTGCCGGCGGTGCTCGACGAGCCCCGCGGGCCGGTCGCCTGGGAACGCGCCACGGACCTGTTGGAGGCGGTGGAGAGCGGGGACGCCTCGGCCGTCGCCGACGTCGTCTCGCTGGAGTTGCCCGCGGCGATCCGTAACACCCCGGCCGGCTGGGCCTACCTGAGGCAGCGGCTCGACCAACTGCTCCGTGACGGTCTGGCCGACGGTCTGGCCACCCTGGCAGAGCAGACACCGCTCCGCGACATCGCGCCCCTGGCGGCGGTGACCGCGCCGGCACTGGTGATCGCGTGCGCGGGCGACGACCTGCACCCGGTCGAGGTCGCCGAACGGCTCGCCGCCGCACTGCCCCAGGCCACCCTGCACGTGTACGACAGGGCCGGTTTCCTCTGGACGGACCGCGCCGACCTGCGGGACCGCATCTCCGGCTTCCTCAACGAGTAACGTGCCCTGTCATGGGCGTCACACAGCACGGCCGGACACACCGTCTCGATCTCGCCGACCCGACCCTGCGCGAGTGGACCTGCACGGTCCTGCACGCCGACCCGGAGCAGGGCATCGTGTTGGACCGGTCGGCGTTCTATCCGGGCGGCGGGGGTCAACCGCCGGATCACGGCGTGCTGCTCTGGCAGGGTGTGCAGACCCGAATCGTCGGCACCCGCAAGGGCGACGACCCGTATCTCATCCCCGCCGAGGGTGACCCGCTGCCGCCGGTCGGCACCGAGGTCGTCGGTGCGCTGGAGGATGAGCGCCGGACGCGCCTGATGCGTACCCACTCCGGGCTGCACGTGCTCTGCGGCGTCGTGTTCCGCGACTTCGGCGCACTCGTCACCGGAAATTCGATGGAACCGGGCGAGGCCCGGATGGACTTCAACCTCCCCGAGGTGCCGGCCGACTTCAAGAGCCGGATCGAGGAGCTGGTCAACGCCGAGGTGGCCGCCGACCGTTCGGTCGCCGTACGGGTGTTGCCGCGCACCGAGGCACTGGCCCTGCCGGACATCATCCGCACCCAGTCCAACCTCATACCACCGGACGAGCAGGAGGTCCGGATCGTCGACATCGTCGGGCTCGACGTGCAGGCCGACGGCGGCACCCACGTCGCCTCGACCGCCCAGATCGGCAAGGTGCAGGTGGTCAAGGTGGAGAGCAAGGGCCGGGCCAACCGCCGGGTCCGCGTCCGCCTGGTGGATTGAGCGCGACTTTTCCGACGTCGAGTCACAAATTCGGACGGCGGTTGTCAGGTATTCCTGACAACGTCGCTGGCATGACGCAACCGCTAATCGGAAAGATCGCGCTCGTCGCCGGCGCTACCCGGGGTGCCGGGCGGCAGATCGCCGTCCAGCTCGGCGCGGCCGGAGCCACCGTGTACGCCACCGGCCGCAGCACCCGGGCCGGCCGCTCCGAGATGGACCGGCCGGAGACCATCGAGGAGACCGCCGAGCTGGTGACCGCTGCCGGCGGCACGGGCATCGCCGTTCAGGTCGACCACCTGGTGCCCGAGCAGGTCCGCGACCTGGTCGCCCGGATCGACGCCGAACAGGGCCAACTCGACGTGCTGGTCAACGACATCTGGGGCGGCGATCCGCTGGTCACCTGGGAGAAGCCGCTGTGGGAGCAGCCGCTGGACGCCGGTTTCCGCACCATGCGGCTGGGCATCGACACGCACATCATCACCAGCCACTTCGCCCTGCCGCTGCTGATCCGCAAGCCCGGGGGACTGGTGGTGGAGATGGGCGACGGCACCAAGGCGTACAACGACGACAACTACCGGCTCTCGGTCTTCTACGACCTGGCCAAGGTTTCGGTCACCCGGCTCGCCTTCAGCCAGGCGCACGAGCTGAAGCCGCACGGCTGCACGGCGGTGGCGCTCACCCCCGGCTGGATCCGCTCCGAGGCGATGCTGGAGCACTTCGGCGTCACCGAGGAGAACTGGCGCGACGGCGCGGCCACCGACCCGAACTTCCTCATCTCGGAGACCCCGGCCTTCGTCGGCCGCGCGGTGGCCGCGCTCGCCGCCGATGAGGAGAAGGCCCGCTGGAACGGCAGGTCCGTCGACGCCGGCACGCTGTCCAAGGTGTACGGGTTCACCGACGTCGACGGCAGCCAGCCCGAGGGCTTCCGGTACATCACCGAGGTGGTCGACACGGGCAAGCCGTCGGACGTCACCGGTTACCGGTAGAGCGCACGGAGGCGGTCGGCCGCCTCCGTGAACAACCGTCGCAGCTCGGGTGGATCGAGGGCCTCCACCTCGGGGCCGAGCGCCAGCAGTTGGTGGTACGCCACCTCGACGGACTCGACCGGCAACCGGGCCACCACCCAGCCCTGCCCGTCGGGCTCGTCGGCGCCGGCGACCACCTCGTCGTACACGAAGGGTGCATCGACCAGGTGCCGGAGCTGGCGCAGGCCGGCCGGGCTGAGCCGGACGGTGACCTCGGCCCGCAGCATGGTCCGCAGGAACGACCCGGCCTGCTCGCGCCAGTGCCCGGCCAGGTCGAAGCTCTCGTCGCGCTCGAAGTGCTCCTCGCCCACCTCGACACCGGTGACCCGGTCCACCCGGTAGGTGCGCCCGTTGTCGCCGACCCGGCCGACCAGATACCAGACCCCACTCTTGAGGACCAGTCCGTACGGGTGGACCTGGCGGGTCACCTCCCGGTCGCCGCGTCGGTAACGCAACTCCACCACCCGATCCCCCCAGACCGCGCGGGCCAGCTCGGCGAGCCGGGGCGGCGGCGCGGTCTCCCGGAACCAGCCCGGCACGTCCAGGTGGAACCGCTGCCCCGCACGGGCCGGGGCGTTGCGCAGGGCCGGTGGCAGCGCGGCGACCACCTTCAGCTCGGCGGCGGCGACCGCGTCGGCGAGCCCCATGTCGCCGGCGGGCCCGGGTAGCCCGGCGAGGAAGAGCGCCTCCGCCTCGTCCCGGGTCAGCCCGGTCAGTCTGGTTCGGTAGCCGCCGATCAGGCGGTAGCCACCGGCCCGACCCCGGTCGGCGTAGACCGGCACGCCTGCGGCGGAGAGGGCCAACACGTCCCGGTAGACGGTCCGCTCGGAGACCTCCAGCTCCCGCGCCAGCTCGCCCGCGGTCATCGACCCGCGCGTCTGCAACAGCAACAACAGCGAGATCAATCGGGACGCGCGCACCTGCCCATCCTGCCCGGCCCCCGCTCACCGCCCGCCGGGGGTCAGCAGCCCTCTGTCGTACGCGGTGGCCACCGCGGCGGCCCGGTCGTTGACGCCGAGCTTGGCGTACACGTGCAGCAGGTGCGTCTTGACGGTGGCCTCGCTGATGAACAGTCGAGCCGCGGCCTCCCGATTGGAGGCACCGCGGGCCACCAGGGTGAGCACCTCCAACTCACGCTGGCTGAGCGCCTCCTCGACCGGCGCGCGCAGTCGCCCCATCAGCCGGCCGGCGACGCTCGGCGCGAGCACCGACTCACCCCGGGCGGCGGCCCGTACCGCGCGGACCAGGTCCTCGCGGGGCGTGTCCTTGAGCAGGTAGCCGGTGGCACCGGCCTCGATGGCCGGCAGCACGTCCGCGTCCGTGTCGTACGTGGTGAGCACCAATACCCGGGCGGCGCTGCCGGAACGAGCAAGCCGCCGGATGGCGGTCACCCCATCCATCCCGGGCATCCGCAGGTCCATCAGCACCACGTCCGGTTGGAGCGTCGCGACCAGCGCCAGCGCCTCCGACCCGTCCGCCGCCTCACCGACCACCTCGAACCCCGGGTCACCGGTGAACATCCCCCGCAGCCCGTCGCGCACCACCGGATGGTCGTCGACGATCAGCAGCCGGATCGGCCCGCTCATCCGGCGCTCCCGGCGAGCGCGGGCACGGAGGCCGAGACGGCGGTGCCGACACCCGGCTCGCTCTCGACGGCCAACTCGCCGCCGACCCGGGCCACCCGCTGCCGCATGACGGTCAGCCCGTACCCGCCGTCGGGTCGGCCCAGCGCGGTGAGGTCGTCGACCGCGAAGCCCACCCCGTCGTCCCGGATGTCCAGGGTGATGACGTCCCCCATGTACGACAGGGTGAGCCCGACCCGGGTCGCCTTGGCGTGCCGACCCACGTTGGCCAGCGCCTCCTGGCCGGTCCGCAGCAGGGTGACCTCGACCTCCGGGTGCAGCGGGCGGGCATCGCCGGTGACGTTGACCTCGGCGCGGACTTCGTTGATCGTCGACCAGCGTTCGGTCAGCTCCGCCAGCGCTTCGGGCAGCCGCGTACCCTCCAGTGCCTCGGGGCGGACGGCCCGCACCGAGCGACGCGCCTCGGTGAGGCTCTCCCGGGCCAGGGTGACGGCCCTCGACACGTGCCGCTGCCAGTCGGCGTGCCGGTCCCGAGCCACCCCGGCCGCCTCCAGTTGAGTGATGATGCCGGTGAGACCCTGCGCCAGGGTGTCGTGGATCTCCCGGGCCATCCGCTGCCGCTCGTCGGTCACCCCGGCCTCCCTGGCCTGGGTGAGCAACTGGACGTGCAGTCCGTCGTTCTCCCGCATCGTCTCGGCCAGCCGGCGGTTCGTCTCGGCCAACTCCTCAACCAACTGCTTGCGGTAGGCGTGCTGCCGGTCGTTGACGGTGCTGAACCAGGTCACGGCACCGGCCAGACCCAGATTGAACAACGCCAGCACACCCCAGAGCAGCCAGTGCGGCAGTGTGGACGGCAGGCCCCCGCTCTGCGCGGTGGTGACCAGCACGGCCGACACGGCCACCCCGGCGAACCGCCAGTTGCCGGGCAGCGCGAACGCGTGCAGGAAACCGCTCCACGCGAGGAAGCCGTACCACGGACTGTCGAGCACCAGGATGGCGCTGAACGTGAGGAAACCGAGGTAGTAGACCACCATCAGCACGCGCCGGATCGCCCAGCCGGGGTGCAGGGTGACGAACCAGGCGATCCAGGCCGCTGTCGCCGCGGCGACGAACAGGTGGGGGACGAACGAGACGCCCCCCGGCGCTGGCGCGGCGGTGGTGAGCAGCGTTCCGACGGCCAGCCCGAGGTACGGCGCCAACCGGTGCAGGCCCGCTTCCCGGGCCTCCCAGGCGGCCAGGCGGTCGACCTGCTCGACGGTGCTGACCATCGGACCCCCGCTCATTCCCAGCGGAACAGTTTCGCCGCCACCACACCCGCCAGCAGGGCGACCGCCGCCATTATCCCGAGGTGCGACAGCTGTGGCGATGCCCCGGTCCAGGCATCGAGCAATGCCTGCACCCCGGGTGGCGTGTAGTCGCCGATCCGGACCAGGAAGTCCGGCAGGAGGAACCGGGGCACGTAGACGCCACCGAAGAACATGACCGCCATGAACAGCGGCACGGCCATCGCCTGTGCCGACTTTGCCGTCCGCGCCACCGCCGCCACGAGCAGGCCGAGCGCCAGCAGGGCACCCGTGCCGAGGAGGAGGGCCAGTGTGAAGCCCAGCGGATGCCGGGGCAACGGCACGTCGAACGCCAACCGGCCCACCGCGACGAGCAGCACGGCGCTGACCAGGATGGTGGCGAGCGAGATGAGCAGTTGAGCGGCCAACAGTGCGGCCGGGCTGGCCGGGGTGGCGGCCAGCCGGCGCAGCACCCCACGTTCCCGGTAGGTGGCCAGCACCGTGGGCAGGATGTTGACCGCCGACATGGCGAGCGTGATCACCAGCAGTGAGGGGGCGAAGTACTGGATGAAGGACAGGTCGCCGAACTGCGTCTCCGGCTGACGTGTCGACGGGATCAGCCCGAACACCACCAGCAGCGCGAGCGGCAACGCGATGGTGGTCAGCGGCGAGCCGAAGTCCCGCAGGAAGAGCCGTGTCTCGATCTTCAGGATCTGCCCGAAGGCGTGCATGTCGGTTCTCCCTCAGGCGTCGGGCCGGTGCCCGGTCAGCTCGACGAACGCGTCGTCGAGGGTGGACTGCTCCAGCCGCAGGTCGGCGGCGACGATCTGGTTGCGGGCGAGCACCGAGGTGACCGCGTGCAGCAACTCACCGGTGCCGGTCACCACCACCTGGCTGCCGGTGCGCTTCACACCGGAAACCTCGGGCAGGTCGGTGAGGAGCCGGTCGTCGACCGGGGCGGACGGCCGGAACCGAACCCGCTGCTCCGGCGCCACCGCCGACACCAGGCCCGCCGGGGTGTCCAGCGCGACCACCCGGCCCCTGTCGATCACCGCAATCCGGTCACAGAGCCGCTCAGCCTCCTCCATGAAGTGAGTGACCAGCACGATCGTCACTCCGCTGTCCCGCACCTGCTCGATGAGGCCCCAGGTGTCCCGCCGAGCCTGCGGGTCCAGCCCGGTGGTCAGCTCGTCGAGGATCGCGATCTCCGGGTTGCCGATCAGCGCCAGCGCGATCGACAGCCGCTGCTTCTGACCGCCGGAGAGCTTCTTGTACGGGGTGTTCCGTTTCTCGCCGAGGCCCAGCCTCTCGATCAACCTGGCCGGATCGGCCGGGCGGCGGTAGAACGACGCGTACAGCTCCAGGGCCTCAGCCACCCGGAGCTGGTCCGGCAGTTGGCTCTCCTGAAGTTGCACCCCGACCCGCTGCCGGAGTTGGGCCGCGTCCCCTCGGGGGTCGATCCCGAGGACCGACACCCCGCCCCCGTTGGGGACGCGCAGCCCGGCGACACACTCCACGGTGGTGGTCTTGCCGGCGCCGTTCGGGCCGAGGACACCGAAGATCTCCCCGGGCTCGACCGCGAACGACACGTCGTCCACCGCCACCAGATCGCCGTACCGCTTGTGCAGGTTGGTCACCTCGATGACCGGCATCATGCCGCCCTTCCGCCGCTGGCTTCGTACCCCTCAAGGGTTGTCGCGGTGGCCCGGCGGCGAATCGACCGGTCGGCGAAGATCACCGGCGTCCCCGGTTGATCGTGTCCGTCCGTCAACCGGTTGATGTGTACGGCACGAGTCGCTGCTAGCGCTCCGCCCGGCGGATCCGGTCACCGCTCGTTAGGCTGCTCGATCGTGGACGTCAGCAGAATCGCCAGCCCGGTGACCGGGGTCGTCGGACGCTTCTTCGCCGGGGCAGGGCTGCTCCTGCGAGGGCTGGGTCTCTACGTCCGCAGCCCCGGTCTGATGCTGCTCGGCGTCGTGCCGGCACTGATCTCCGGCGCGCTCTTCGTGGCCGCGCTCGCCACCCTGGTGTACTTCGTGGACGACCTCGCCGCGCTGGTCACCCCGTTCGCCGACGACTGGTCGAGCACCACCCGCAGCTTGGTCCGGGTGATCGCCGGGCTGGCCTTCCTGGGGGTTGGCGGCCTGCTCGGAGTGCTCACCTTCACCGCGGTCACCCTGGTCATCGGCGACCCGTTCTACGAGAAGATCTCCGAGCAGGTCGAGCAGCGGTACGGGGGCACGCCGGGCGCGGTGGACGTGCCCTTCTGGTCGTCGCTACGCCGTAGCATCGCCGACTCGGTACGCCTGGTGGCGCTCACGGTGCTGGTCGGCATCCCGCTCTTCCTCGCCGGCTTCATCCCGGTGATCGGCCAGACGGTCGTTCCGGTGCTCGGGGCGGCGGTGGGCGGCTGGTTCCTCACCGTGGAGTTGGTCGGGGCACCGTTCTACCGGCGCGGGATGCGGCTGCCGCAGCGCCGGTCGATCCTGAAGGCCGACCGGCCCACCGCGCTCGGCTTCGGGGTGGCGGTCTTCCTCTGCTTCCTCATTCCGCTCGGCGCGGTGCTGATCATGCCGGCCGCGGTCGCCGGTGCCACCCTGCTGGCCCGCCGATCGCTCGGCCAGCCGATCGACGAGAGCTGACATGGAGATCGCCCTGGTCGAGGGGGACATCACCGCCCAGCGGGTGGACGCCATCGTGAATGCCGCGAACTCGTCGCTGCTCGGTGGCGGCGGGGTCGACGGTGCCATCCACCGGCGCGGCGGGCCGGCCATCCTGGCGGAGTGCCGGGCGCTGCGGGCATCCCGCTACGGCAAGGGCCTGCCGACCGGGCAGGCGGTGGCGACCACGGCCGGTGAGCTGCCGGCCCGCTGGGTCATTCACACCGTCGGGCCGGTGTGCAGACGGCCGGGCTGATCTGGCAGGACAATCCGGCGCCAGCCGCCCGGCCGGCGAGCCGCCGGCCGGTATGCCGTGCACCGGTGAGGGTCGGATGACCGCCCGCCCGCGGCCGCACCTGCCGATGCGCCCCGCGTGGCTGTGCCGCAACTGCGCCGCGCCTTGGCCCTGCGGTCCCGCTCAACTCGGCCTTGTCGCCGAGTTTTACGGTCACTCGATCGCTCTGGCGTTCTACCTGGCCTCCTCGATGCAGGAGGCCATCGACGACATGTACGGCCTGGGTGGCCGTCCGGATCTCGCCGTGCTGCACACCCGCTTTCTTGGGTGGCTCTCCCTGGCCCGCCGCTCGCGCCGGGCCGATCGCTATTGAGGAACGGGCTCCTGGTGGGGGTTCACTCTCGCCTGTTGATCAGGTCAGGTCGGCCAGGCAGGACCACTCGGCTGCCACCGGGCGGTAGCCCAGCCGGGTGTTGATCGCGAGCATTGCCGCGTTCTCCTCGTCATTCGAGGTGTACGCAACGCGCACGCCGTTCGCGGCGGCCCGGCGCAGAGCGGCCGTCTTGGCCAGTCGGGCCAGCCCTCGACCCCGGTACGCCGGGAGGCTGCCGGTGAAGTCCGACCACATCCGGTCCCCGTCCCGCTTCACCAGACTGAACGCGGCCACCTCCCCGTCGACTTCGACGGCGGTGCTGGCCTCCTTGTCCAGGCCCAGGTTGTCCCAGACGTCGTACAGCCAGGTCTCGTAACTGATCGAATCGACCGGTACGTCGCCCGGCTCGTCCAGCGCCGCGGCCACGTCCGCCGCGTAGAGCCGGTGCGGGTCCAGGTCCGCGATCGGCCGCAGCCGTACGCCCGGTGGCGGGTCGGGCAGCGCGGGTGCCGGATTCAGGTCGAGCGCCGAGAAGCGCAGCTCGCGACTGGGCTCGTAGCCGTGCCGACGGGCGAACGGCAGCGCCTCCGGCTGGGCGAAGGCGCGGAGCCGGTGGACACCCAGCGAGGCGAGGTGACCTGTCGCGGTCGTCAGCAGCGCGGTGCCGATGCCGCGCCGCCGGTGCTCGGGGTGTACGTGCAGCAGGGAGATGTCGCCGAAGCCCGCGGTCGAGGTCGAATCGTTGCGTTGCGCCGTCACCCAACCGACGATCTGGGCATCGACCTCGGCCACGAAGGCGGCCCAGTCCCTGCCCGGTACCGGCTCGGCGATCATCTTCCGGGTTGACTCGACACCGCGGACCAGGTACGGAAAGACCAGGGTCCGCAGGGCCACCACCCCCGGGGCGTCGTCGGGCTGCGCCACACGGATCCGCATGTCAGGCCTCCGTCCGGACGGCGGCGACGGCCTCGACCTCGACGAGTTGGTCGGTGTAGCCGAGCACGGCCACTCCGAGCAGCGTGCTGGGCGGGTCGTGGTCGCCGAAGAAGTCCCGTACCACCTCCCAGACCTTCACCAGGTCGGCCTGCTGGGACGACGCCACGTAGACGGTGGTCTTGACGACGTCGGTCAGTCGGGCGCCGGCAGCACCGAGGGCGGTTTCCAGGTTGGCGGTCACCTGCCGGGCCTGTGCGACATGGTCGCCCGGTGCGACGACGCGACCCTCGGCGTCCAGCGGGCACGCGCCGGCGGTGAAGACCAGCCGGGCGGGTGGCTCGACAGTGGCCGCGTACGCGTACTCGGCGACATCGGAGAGGACGGGGACGTGCAGCAGCGCGACGGGATCCGGCATGACCGCGAGGCTAACGACGATGAAACGCCGGGGCGAGGCAAATAAAGCCGGCGTGGAGGCAGCAACTTCCAGGAAATAGTGGCCTCCGGGCGTCGCGAGGCCACTATTTCCTGGAAATTGTGCGGATCTTGCGCCGAGCGGAGCCGCGCGGAGCCGGGTCGAGCGGAGCCGCGCCCGCCCGTCGACGACCACGCTCAGGCGGACTCGCGTCGGATCAGCTCGGTGGGGAGCATGACCGCCTGCTCGATGGTCTCCCCTGCGGCCAGCCGGAGCAGCTGGCGGGTCATCCGGCGGCCGATCTCCACGATCGGCTGCCGGACGGTGGTCAGCGGCGGCTCGGTGTACGCGGCGGTCTCGATGTCATCGAAGCCGACCACCGCGACGTCCTCCGGCACCCGCCGACCGGCCTCGCGCAGCGCCCGCATAGCGGCGTGCGCCATCAGGTCGGAGGCGGCGAAGACGCCGTCCAGGTCAGGGTGTTCGGTGAGCAGCCGGTGCATCGCGGCCGAGCCGGACTCCCGGGTGAAGTCGCCGACGGCGATCATCTCGGGCAGCCCCGCGTCGGCGACCGTGGTGCGGTAACCGCTGAGCCGTTCGATCCCGGCGACCATGTCCTGCGGCCCGGCGATGGTGGCGATCCGCCGGCGACCGCTGTCGATCATGTGTCGTACGGCTGCGGTCACCCCGCCCACGTGGTCGACGTCGACGTACGGCACGGGCACGTCACCGAGCGGCCGGCCGCTGCACACCACCGGGATGCCGAGCCGGGCCAGCGTGCCGGGCAGCGGGTCGGCGCCGTGCAGTGAGGCGAAGAGCACCCCGTCGACGTGCCGGCCGGTGGTGTACCGCTCGACACGCTGATGCCCGGCCGGCGAACCGGCGAGCATCAGGACCAGTTGCTTGTCGGCAGCCTCCAGCTCCTGGCTGACACCACGGATGATGCCGGGGAAGACCTGGTCGTCGGAGAAGACCCGGGTGGCCGCCTCTGGCATGACCAGGGCGATCGAGTCGGTGCGCTGGGTCACCAGGCTGCGGGCGGCGAGGTTGGGCACGTACCCCAACTCGGCGACCGCCCGGGTGACCGCCTCCCGGATCGGCTCGGCGACCGTGGTGGAGCCGTTAACCACGCGGGACACCGTGGCCCGGGACACCCCGGCCCGTGCCGCCACCGCCTCGAGCGTCGGCCGCTGCGCTGTCGTCATCGCGACTTCCCCCCGCTCGTCACAGCCCGTTCCGGGAGATCACCTCCTGGTACCACCGGGCGCTGGCCTTCGGTGTGCGCCGCTGGGTCAGGTAGTCGACGTGCACGATCCCGAACCGCTTGCGGTAACCCTCCGCCCACTCGAAGTTGTCCAGGAATGACCATACGAGATAACCGCGCAGGTCCACGCCCCGGGAGATCGCCTCGTGCGCGGCACGGAGGTGCCCGTCGAGGTAGGCGATGCGATCGGCATCGATGACCTGTGCCGGCCCGTCGGGCGAGTCGGCGCCCGGCTTGTCGGGGAACGCCGCACCGTTCTCGGCGATCAGCAGCGGCACTCCGGGGTAGTCGGTGGCGATCCGCTCCAGCAGCCGGGTCAACCCGGCCGGCTCGATCATCCAGCCCATGTCGGTGAGTGGACCGGTCGGCGGGAGGAAGTGCACCGCACCCTCGGTGCCCGGGTACGCGTCGTTACCGGCACCGTCGGGCCGGCCTGCCACGTAACCGGGGGCGTAGTAGTTGATGCCGAGCAGGTCGATCGGGGCGGCGATCAGCTTCTCGTCGCCGTCCCGGATGTACGTCGGTTCGACGATGCGTGCCACATGCTCGCGGACGTCGTCCGGGTAACCACCGGCCAGCAGCGGGTCGAGGAAGATCCGGTTGTGCAGGCCGTCGACCAGGCGGACCGCGGCGGCGTCGGCCGCGCTCTGCGGGTCGGCCGGCCGCACGTCGGCCGGATTGAGGGTGATGCCCACGCTGCGCGCGCCGGCCGCCCGCAGCGCCCGCGCCGCCAGGCCGTGCCCGAGCAGCAGATGGTGTACGGCGGTGAAGGCCGCCGCCGGATCCTGCTCGCCCGGAGCGTGCACCCCGTTGCCGTAACCGAGGTAGGCCGCACACCACGGCTCGTTGAGAGTGGTCCACACGTCCACCCGGTCGCCAAGGCGGGCGTACACCGCCGTGGCGTAGGTGGCGAAGTGCTCGGCGGTGTCCCGGTTGGTCCAGCCGCCACGGTCGCCCAGGGTCTGGGGCAGATCCCAGTGGTAGAGGGTGACGATCGGATCGATCCCCCGGTCGAGCAGTGCGTCGGTGAGCCGGTCGTAGAAGTCCAGCCCGCGCGGGTTGACCGGGCCGGTGCCGTCCGGCTGGATCCGCGGCCAGGCGACCGAGAACCGGTACGCCCGCAGCCCCAGCTCCGCCATCAGCGCCACGTCATCGGCGTACCGGTGGTAGTGGTCGCAGGCGACGTCGCCGGTGTGGCCCTGGTACACCTTGCCCGGCGTACGGCTGAAGGTGTCCCAGATGGACGGGCCGCGACCGTCGTCGCGGGCCGCGCCCTCGATCTGGTACGCGGCGGTGGCCGCCCCCCAGAGGAAATGCTCGGGAAAACGGAGCCCATTCACGCCTTGACCGCACCTTCCATGATCCCGCCGATGATCTGCCGGCCGAACAACACGAAGACCAGTAGCAGGGGCAGCGTCGCGATGGCTGTCCCGGTGAACACCTGCGACATGTCCTGGTAGTACCCGTCCGACAGTGCCCGCAGGGAGAGCTGCACGGTCGGATTTGCCGGATCGTTCAGCACAGCGTACGGCCACAGGAAGTCGTTCCAGGTGGTCATGAACGTGAGCAGGCCGAGCACGGCGGCGGCAGGGCGCAGCGCGGGCACCACCACGTGCCACCAGATCCGGGCGGTGCCGCAGCCGTCCATCCGGGCGGCCTCGATCAGCTCGTCGCTGACCGCCTGGCCGGCGTACTGCCGCATCATGAACACCCCGAACCCGGTGACCAGAGCCGGCACGATCACCGCGGGGAGCCGGTCGTTCCACTGCAGCCGGGTCATCAGCATGTACAGCGGGATCACACCGAGCTGGGTCGGGATCATCATGGTCGCGATGACCGCCAGCAGCAGCGCGTTGCGGCCGCGGAACCGTAGCTTCGCGAAGGCGAAGCCGGCCAGGCTGGCGAAGAACACCACGGAGACGGTCACCGTGCCGGCCACGATCGTCGAGTTGATCAGGCCGGTCAGGAAGTACGCGTCGGCGTTGTCGAACAGCCGGGCGATGTTGGCTCCCAGGTTGCCGCCCGGTGTCATCGGCGGCGGCAGCTGACCCATCGCGTCGCTGGACCGGCTGGCCACCACGAACATCCACCAGATCGGAAAGACCGACATCCCGACGGCCATCACCAGGGCCAGGTACGTCAGCGGGCTGGCCCGCCAGAGCCGGCTCATCGTGCCGCTCCCTTCCCGGGATTCGGTCCCGATCCGCCGCCCATCCGTCGCAGGACCAGCACGTTGACCGCCGCCACGATCGCGATGAGCGCGAAGAGCAGCCAGGCCACGGCCGAGCCGTACCCGAAGTTGTAGTGCGGTGCGAAGGCGTTCTCGAACATGTACATGGTCACGGTCTGTGACTCCCGAAGCGATCCGCCTCGGATCGGGTTGGTGCCGGAGTGGAACAGCCGGGGCTCGGTGAAGAGCTGCAACCCGCCGATGGTGGAGATGATGACGCAGAAGATGATCGTCGGCTTGAGCAGCGGCACGGTGATCGCCCAGAACTGCCGGACCCGGTTGGCGCCGTCGATCGCGGCCGATTCGTACAGGTCGCGGGGGATGGCCTGCATCGCGGCCAGGAGGATCAGCGCGTTGTAGCCGGTCCACCGCCAGTCGACCATGGCGGAGATGGCGACCCAGGAGGCGAACCGGTCGGTCTTCCATCCGATCGGGTCCACCCCGACCAGGTCGAGCAGCCAGTTGATCATGCCGAACTCGCGGCCGAAGAGCACCCCGAACACGATCGCCACGGCGGCGGTGGAGGTCACGTTGGGGACGAGCACCGCCATCCGCCAGCCGGTCCGGGCCCGCAGCCCTCGGTTGAGCAGGTTGGCCAGCCAGAGCGCGGCGAGCAGTTGGGGGACGGTGGAGATGACGAAGATGCCCAGCGTGTTGACCACCGCGTGCCAGAAGTCGGCATCGGCCAGCAGCTGGGTGTAGTTCGCCGCGCCGACGAACGGGTGGTCGGTGCCGAGCAGGTCCCAGTCGTGCAGCGAAACCCAGAAGGTGTACGCCAGCGGGTAGGCCCCGAAGACCGCGAAGAGCAGGAAGAACGGGGCGATGTAGAGGTACGGCGAGAGCCGGTTGTCGAGCCGGCTGAACCGACCCAGCGATCGGCGTTGACCACCGGATGCCGGTGCGACCGGCGGACGCGCGTCAAGCTGAACGGTCATGCCCGAAAAACTCCTTCCGCCCCTCCCACCCCCGCGCCGATCTAGGGCATATCGCGGCCAGTTGATCTCTGATCACGACGATTCGCCCTAGATCGGCGCGGGGGTGGGGAAGGGGGCTACTTGGCGGCGGCCTTCTTCGCGTTGGTTACCGCGTCGGTCCAGCCTTGGCTGGGGTTGCGCTGGCCCAGCTCCACGGTGCGTACGGCGTTCTCCACCTCGGTGCGGACGGCCTGGTTCTTCGGGCCCATGTAGACCGGCTTCAGGCTCTTCGCGCCGGTGCCGAAGATGGTGCCGACCGGTGCCCCCGAGAAGTACGCGTTGGTCGCGCCGGTGATCGCGGGGTCGTCGAGCGCCTGCGGCGAGGAGGGCAGCGGGCCCTTGGCCTTGAACGCCCCGATCTGACCCTTGGCGCTGGTCAGGAACTTGGCCAGCTCGATCGCCTCGGCCTGGTGCTTGCTCTGCTTCGGCACGGCGAGATGCGAACCGCCCCAGTTGCCGCCGTTGCCGGGCACCTGGGCGATGTCCCACTTGCCCTGGGCGGTCGGGCCGGAGTTGCTCTCGATGACACCGGTCATCCAGGCGGGGCAGGCGATGGTGGCGAACTTCGACTGCTTGAAGGCGGAGACCCACTCCTCGGACCAGGAGCCGTACTTTCCGGAGAGGCCCGAGTCGACGATGTCCATGGTGGTGTCCCACGCCTGCCGTACCGCCGGGTTGCTGTCGACGACGACGTTGCCGTTGGTGTCGTAGTAGCTGTAGCCGGTCGTGTTGCCGGCGGTCTGCAGCAGGATGGTGTTGAAGGTGTTGGTCGCGGCGTCGAGGAAGGACGCCCCGGTCTTGGCCGCGACGAACCGCTCCCCAGTGGCGATGTAGTCCTGCCAGGTCGGCCAGAGCTTCGAGACCGCGCCCCGCTCGGTGGGCAGGCCGGCCTTGGCGAAGAGGTCCGTGCGGTAGCACATGGCGATGCCACCGACGTCGGTGCCGAGGCCGATGAGCTGCTTGCCGTCGGCGGTCAGGCCGGCGTTCCACTTCCACTCGAGGAAGTTGCCCTTGAGGTCGGCGGCGCCGTGGTCCAGCAGGTTGACGAAGTTGCCGGGGTTGGCCTTGTACTCGACCAGGAGGCCTTCTTCGATGGCCACCACGTCACCGGCGCCTCGGCCGGCGGCGAGCCACTGGGTCAGCTTCGGTGAGTACTCGTCGAGGTTGGTGCCGGCACCGCGTTCGACGATCTTCACGTCGGGGTGCGCGCTCATGTACTCCTGGTAGAGCTGCTCGTAGCCGAACTGGCCGAAGACGTCGACGGTCAGCGTGACCGGTCCGTCCCCGTCCGCCTCGTCGGCACCGCCGCAGCCGGCGGTGACGAGCAGGGTGGTGGCGGCGGCGAGGGCCACCGCGGCGAGGCGGCGGCGCGGGAAGACAGCCATGGGATTCGGACCCCTCTCAAGGTGGTCGGGTGGTGGCGAGTGGCATGTGAGAGCGCTCTCTCGACAGGGTGCTGAATCCTCTCCGCGCTGTCAAGAGAGCGCTCTCTCAGTTCTGATTCGTTATCAAGGCATCGACGCGAACGAGGGCGCCACCCGGTGGGGTGACGCCCTCGTACACGTGCTCCGGGTGACGATCAGCCGGTGCCCAGACCGTCGAGCAGGGTGCGGTCACCGGCGACGTCCAGCGTCTCGAAGCTCACCCGACCCCAGAGCGCCAGCAGCAGGTCGCTCGCGGTGCCGCTGACCTGCGCTCGCGCGTGGTGGTCGTCGTGGTCGAAAATGGTCGCGGTGTCGAGCAGCGCCACCCCCTCGCCGCGCAGCCGCAGATACCACTCCTGGGCCGCGTCCGTCGCGGAGAGCTGCACCACCCCGTGCCAGTCGCCCGGCACCCGCCGCCGGCCCGCGGGCAGCCAGGTGTCCAGCACCTCACTCACCCCGTCGGCCGCGAGCTTCGCCTCCACCGGGTCGCCGGCGCCGATGGCGAGCTGGGCGTCCCAGCGGTGCACAGCCGTCTCGTGCGCCATCCGACGCGGCCAGAAACCGGCCTTCTTCGGCTGCGGGGCCCAGTTCCACGCCGGGGCCTCCGGGTCGAGCCCGTCGAAAAGGGTCATCAGCTTGTCGTACCCCTGCTGCCACAGCTGGAGCGGGCTGACGCCCGGGTCCGCCTCGATCCGCTCCCGGGGGGCCGGCCGGGTGGTCAGGCCGGAGCCGGCAAACGACGAAACCCAGTGGTAGATGCCAGCGAGGTGCAGTGTGAGGTCGTTGACCGTCCAGCCCGGACAGGACAGCACAGGTGTCTCGGGCGGCGCCTCTGCCACCGCCGCGGCGAAAGCAGGACCCTCCGCCCGGAGCGCCCCGATCCAAAAATCCTTGCTGCCCTGCAGTCTGCTCATCGCCATCCTCCCGGGGGTGCCGGGCGACCAGTGGGTGCCACGGCTATCACTCAGCCTAAGGTGAAAGGCGTGCCCGACGCCTACGCCCAGCCGACAACCGAAGCCGATCGTGCCATCCCTGGTCCACTGGCCAGCTACACCACTCTGCGGATGGGTGGGCCGGCCGAGCGGATCGTGGCCGCCGGCACTGCCGACGAGATCGTCCGGGCGGTCCTGGCCGCGAACGAGCCGGTCCTGATCCTGGCTGGCGGCAGCAACGTGGTGATCGGCGATTCCGGCTTTCCCGGCACCGTCGTCCTGGTGCGTTCCCGCGGGCTGCGGGTCGTCGCCGAGGACGCCGGGTCGGTCACCGTACGGGTCGAGGCCGGCGAGCCGTGGGACGACCTGGTCGCCGCCACCGTGGCCAACGGCTGGGCCGGCCTGGAGTGCCTCTCCGGCATCCCCGGCTCGACCGGCGCCACCCCGATCCAGAACGTCGGCGCGTACGGCCAGGAGGTCGCCGAGACGATCACCGGAGTCGAGGTGTACGACCGGGCCGAGGGCACCCGCCAGGTCATCCCCGCCGCCGACTGCGGGTTCGCCTACCGGGGCAGCATCTTCAAGTACGCGGACCGCTGGGTGGTGCTCTCCGTCGACTTCCGGCTCACCCCGTCGCCGCTCTCCGGGCCGGTGCGCTACGCGGAGCTGGCCCGGGCGCTCGGTGTCGAGGTGGGCGACCAGGTGCCACTGGCCGACGCCCGAGCGGCGGTGCTGCGGCTGCGCGCGGGTAAGGGCATGGTGCTCGACGCCACCGATCCGGACACTCGCTCGGTCGGGTCCTTCTTCACCAACCCGGTGCTCGACCGGGCGACGTACGAGCTGTTCCTGGAGCGCGCCGCCGAGCTGGGCGACCCGCCCGCCTGGCCGGGGGCCGACGGCATGGTCAAGGTGAGCGCGGCCTGGCTGATCGACAAGGCCGGCTTCGCCAAGGGCCACCCCGGGCCGGACGGGGTGGCCATCTCCAGCAAGCACACCCTCGCCCTCACCAACCGCAGCGGCACAGCCCACACCGTCGACCTGCTCGCCCTCGCCGCCACCATCCGCGACACCGTGCACGCCCGCTTCGGCGTGACTCTTCACCCCGAACCCGTCCTCATCAACTGCGCCCTCTAAGTGCTGGGAGGTGGCCAGGGGAGGGTCAACTCGCCCTGGCGCCAGCGGGTGGGGCCGTTGAGGATGGGCCAGCCGGTCTCGCGGAGCCGGGTTACCGCTCTCAGCCAGCGTTGGCGGGGGCCGAAGGTGGCGTAGGGGGCGGCGGCCTGCCAGGCGTCGTCCAGGGCGCGGATCAGATCGTGCACCGGCTCACCGGGGACATTGCGGTGGATCAGCGCCTTGGGCAGCCGCTCGGCCAGCTCGGCAGGGCTGCCCAGCGTGGTGAGCTTCGCGGCCAGGGTCAGCGTCCGAGGGCCGTCGGCGTCGATCAGCAACCAGCTGGCGAGCCGACCCAACTCGTCGCACGTGCCCTCGACGAGCACCCCGCCCGGGGCGAGCGCGGCGGTCATCGTCCGCCAGGCGTCGGGCACCTCGCTCTCGTCGTACTGGCGCAGCACGTTGAACGCGCGGACCAGCACCGGCCGGAGCCCAGCCAGCTCGAACCCACCCCGGGCGAACGTCAGGCCGGGTGGGTCGGCGGCCGGCGTCGCGGCGGCCACACGGGCCGGGTCGATCTCCAGACCGACCAGCCGTACGTCTGGACGAACCCCCGCCGCCAGCCGGGCGCGCAGTTCCACCGCAGTCACCGGGGTGGCGCCGTAGCCGAGGTCGACCACCAGGGGGTCGGCCGCCGCCAACAGCCGGTCGGCGCAGGTGGCGACGATCCAGTTGTCCACCCGACGCAGCCGGTTCGGGTTGGTCGTTCCCCGCGTGACCACGCCGAGCGGCCGGTGCCGTGCCGCCCCGCTCATACCGTCTCACTCCTCGCGCTTCACTGCCTGACCCGGTGCACCTTGTGCTGGGCCGCCTGTGCCCGCGGCCGGACCACCAACCGGTCGATGTTGACGTGCTCGGGGCGGGTGGCGCACCAGGCGATGCAGTCGGCGACGTCCTCGGCGACCAGCGGCCCCGGCACTCCGGCGTAGACGGCTGCCGCCCGTTCCGTGTCACCCTCGAAGCGGACCAGCCCGAACTCGTCGGTCTTCACCATGCCCGGGTCGATCTCGATCACCCGCAGCGGTCGGCCGCACAGCTCCAGACGGAGTGTGCCGGCGATGGCGGTCTGCGCGTGCTTCGCCGCGGCGTAGCCGCCCCCACCCTCGTACACGGTCAGGCCGGCGGTGGAGGAGACCACCACGATGGTGCCGGAGCCGGACGCCTCCAGCGCCGGCAGCAGGGCCTGGGTGACCCGCAGCGTGCCGAGCACGTTGACGTCGTACATCCACTGCCAGTCGGCGACCGAGCCGGACTCCACCGGGTCCAGCCCGCGCGCTCCGCCCGCGTTGTTGACCAGCAGGGTGACCGGCCCAGGTGCCTGGGCGGCGGCCTCGGCCAGCCCGGCCACCGACTCGTCCGAGGTGATGTCGCAGGTCACCGCAGTGGCCTGCCCACCAGAGGCGGTGATCTCGCCGACCAGTTCGGTGAGCCGGTCGGCGCGACGGGCGGCGGCGAGCACGTGGAAGCCCTCGGCGGCGAGCCGGCGGGTGGTGGCTGCGCCGATCCCGCTGGACGCTCCGGTGACGATGGCGACAGAGGTCATCCCGACATTGTCACCCCGACAGCCCGGCCGACCCCGACCGGGCGGTCGGGGCGCATTCGCGGGCGTTTGTGATGAGGTCCGTCACCCCGGGGGGCCGCGCTGGGGAATTTCCGAAGCCCGATGGGGAAGATGACATCCGGCGTACGGGTTGACCGAGAAGCGCCGGTCGTGCGAGACGGCATCTACCGTGACAGAGGAGCGGATGTGGCGGAAATGCACACCGGTGTCGGTCGTCAGCGCGGTGCCCAACCGTGGCCCCGGCCTCGCCGCATCGCCACCCTGTCGGTGCACACCTCCCCTTTGCACCAGCCCGGCACGGGCGACGCCGGCGGAATGAACGTCTACATCCTTGAGGTCGCCCGGCGACTCGCCGAAGCCAACGTCGAGGTGGAGATCTTCACCCGGGCCACCTCCGGCGACCTGCCCCCGGTGGTCGAGATGGCACCCGGCGTGCAGGTCCGGCACATCACCTCCGGCCCCCTGGAGGGCCTCACCAAGGAGGAGTTGCCCGGTCAGCTCTGTGCCTTCACCGCCGGGGTGCTGCGCGCCGAGGCGTCCCGCCCGCCCGGGCACTACGACCTGATCCACTCCCACTACTGGCTCTCCGGCCAGGTCGGCTGGCTGGCCAAGGAGCGTTGGGGGGTGCCGCTGGTGCACACCGCGCACACCCTGGCGAAGGTCAAGAACGCTCAGCTCGCGGCCGGCGACCGGCCGGAGCCCAAGGCCCGGGTGATCGGCGAGGAACAGGTGGTCGCCGAGGCGGACCGGCTGGTCGCGAACACCCGGGTCGAGGCCACCGACCTTCTCGATCGGTACGACGCCGACCCGACCCGGGTCTCCGTCGTGCAGCCGGGCGTCGACCTGGATCGGTTCCGACCCGCACCGGGCGATCGGTTCGCGGCTGCCCGCGAGGCGCGCCGCCGGCTGGGGCTGCCGGCCGAGGGGTACGTCGTTGCCTTCGTCGGTCGGATCCAGCCGCTCAAGGCCCCCGACGTGCTGATCCGCGCGATTGCCGCGTTGCGGGAGCGCGATCCGGCACTGGCCGACCACGTGACCGTGGTGATCTGCGGCGGGCCCAGCGGCAGTGGGCTGGACCGGCCGACCGCGCTGATCGAGCTGGCCGCCAGGCTCGGGGTCACCGACGGGGTGCGGTTCCTGCCACCGCTCACCGGGGACGACCTGCCGGCCCTGTACCGGGCGGCCGATCTGGTCGCGGTGCCGTCGCACAACGAATCGTTCGGGCTGGTCGCCCTTGAGGCGCAGGCCTGCGGTACGCCAGTGCTGGCCGCCGCGGTCGGAGGGCTGGTCACCGCCGTGCGGGATCAGGTGAGCGGCGTCCTCATCGACGGGCACGACCCGGTCGACTGGGCGAGCGCGCTGGGACGCCTGCTGCCTGACCGGGCCCGCCGGGCGGTGCTGGCCCGCGGCGCTGAGCAGCACGCACGGCACTTCTCCTGGGACCGGACGGTCGCCGGCCTGCTTGGCGTCTACGGCGAGGCGACCGCCGCGCACCGGGCCCGCCTCGCGGCCGACCTGGCGTGCGACCCGGCGCTCTCCTGCTCCTGGTGACGGCGGGCGCCGGTCGCCAACCGGTGCACCGGTCGGGTCGGTCGTAGAGTGGGTCCGGTGAGCCCGAAGAGCGATCTTGCGACCCTGATTGAGTCGGTCTGTGCCGAGCGGGAGTTGGCCTTCGAGTCGACCGGCCCCGGCTCGTACGCGGTGACCCTGCCGGGCACCCACAAGCTCAAGACGGTCTGCAACCTGATCGTCGGTGAGCACGCGCTGCGCATCGAGGCGTTCGTGATGCGCCAGCCGGACGAGCGCCGTGAGGAGCTGTGGGCCTGGCTGTTGCAGCGCAACGCCCGGATGTACGGCGTTTCCTTCTCCACTGACGCGGTCGGCGACGTGTACCTGACCGGTCGGGTCAACCCGGCCGGCGTGGACGCCGACGAGTTGGACCGGCTGCTCGGCTCCGTGCTCACGTACTCCGACGAGTCGTTCGACACGATGCTGGAGATCGGCTTCGGCAGTTCGATCCGGCGGGAGTACGAGTGGCGGGTCAAGCGTGGCGAGTCGACCGCCAACCTGGCCGCGTTCGCCCATCTCTTCGAGCCCTCCGGCTCCGGCCCCGACCCGGCCTGACCGCTCGGCCCCGACCCGGTCTGTCGGCTGGTGGTTCGGACTGCTCCTGACGGGTATGCCGCCCCGCGCGGTGCGGCAAGGGACCCCCGCGCGCCGAGGACGGAGTGTCAAGGAGCGGAGCGTCCCATGGCTCAGCGGAACAGCTCAGGTCGCGGCGCAACTGCGACCAGGACGAAGCGACAGGCCGGCAACCAGACGCCGGGTACTCCCGGAGTCTCCGAGTCGGAGATCTCCCGGATGCGGGTGGACGACATCCGCGGGCAGCTACGCAAACGCGGGGTTTCCGGGATCTCCGCACTGCGCAAGCCCGACCTGGTGAAACAGTTGGTGCGCTCGATGCGGGCCGGCGCAGGTCGGAGCAGCACCGGTCCAACGGGCCGGGCCACCGGCACCAGGGCGTCGGCGGGTCGTGCCGCCGCCACGAAGAAGTCGGCGGCCAGGGCGGCGCCGAGCCGCGCGAAGGCCGCGCCGGCGAACAAGAGCGCACCCGCGAAGCGGGCCGCCGCGAAGAAGGCGACCGCCGCGCGTACGTCGACGGCGGCGAAGAGGACGCCAGCGGCGAAGAGGACGACGACGGCGGCGGCGAAGAAGGCGACGGCAGCGAAGAGGACGACGACGGCGGCGGCGAAGAAGGCGACGGCAGCGAAGAGGACGACGGCGGCGACCGCGCGCAAGACGGCGACCGCGCGCAAGACGGCGACGGCCCGTACCGCGCCAGCGCGGAAGGCCCCGGCGAAGAAGGCACCGGCGCGGCCGGCGGCGAAGCGGGCGGCACCTGCCAAGCGCACTACGGCCAAGCGGGCGGCGCCCGCCAAGCGCACCACGGCGAAGCGCGCGGCGCCCGCCAAGCGCGCGGCGCCACAATCGGCCGGTAGCGGCACGGCGGCCGGCGGGATCCGGACCGGACGGGGCACCGGACGGTCGGTCCGCAGCTCGCAGGTGATCTCGTCCGTGATGGACCGGCCCGAGCGGCCGGGACGAAGTCTGATCACCGCCAACCACGAGGTGATCCAGCGCTGGGCCCGGGAGCGAGGGGCGAAGCCAGCGACCATCGCCGGCACCGAGCGGGACGGCCGGGCGGGTGTGTTGACCTTCAACATCCCCGGCTACCGGGAAAGCAGCCGGATACGCGAGATCACCTGGGATGAGTGGTTCCACACCTTTGACCTGCGCCGCCTGAACCTGATTTATCAGGAACAGATGCGCGACGGCCGGCAGAGCAACTTTTTCCGGACCGAGTCACCTGATCGGGAGGACGGTTGAGGTGTTTGCGGGAATGGATGACGGGTACGCCGCTGTTACCAAAGACCGAGGCCCGAGCAGCGGATACTCGCCAGTTGTGACCGGCGAGACAGCGTTCTGGGTTGAATCCAGAATCCGGGCGAACTAACTTTATTGCACCGCGCCACGCTTGGAAACGTTCGGGGGAGCGGCGGATCGATCAGATCCGCGCACCAGGCGAGGCGCGAGGGGACGGGTGGTTAACCGTTGGGGGACGGTGCCCACCTGTTTGGACCGGCGGCGTGAGCGGGCGATGCTTACGGGGGTGAGTGTTGCCCGCCGCCGCCGGCCCCGCCGGCGGGCGCCCACCACGGCCTTAGGGACGTGGTGGGCGCTTTGCGCATATAGACCTGCCCCACATTTGCCCTGTTTTACCCACGCGACACCCGACGTTCGATTCCGGACACGCGGTGTTGCGTCCGTTGAAGCAGAACCGAGCAATGGGGCACGCACGAATAGGCCCACGGGCGGCGTTGGCTGGTTACGCGGTCGGCACGCGGTCCGCGGGGGTGGTGGGCTCCCGGCCGGCGGCCCGGTGCAGCGCGGCGACGTGCCGCTCCCGGGGTGGCCCGGCGAGCAGGTGCCCGAGCGCGGCCAGCAGGCCCAGCCCACCGACGATCAGCCAGTGCCGGTCGCCGAGGTGCTGCAGGCTCACCCCGCCGAGGGTGGGAGCGATGAAGGCCGCAGCCGGGAACGTCAGGTAGAAGACCGACTGGTACCGCGCGCGTAGCTGCGGCGGCGCCAGGTCGGCGTTGATCTGCGCGTTGGGCGGGGCGGCGAGCATCGAGCCGACCGTCCAGACCACTGCGGCACCAAGGTAGATGGCCAGCTCGTCGGCGACGGCGAGCACCCCGAAGCCGAGCGCGAGCAGTGCGGTCGAGGCGGCCAGCACGACGTCCTTACGATGCCGGTCGATCAGCCGGGGCACGAACAGTTGCCCGACCACGATCAGTGCGCCGCCGAGCGCCACCACCAGCCCGTACGCCGATGGGCCCAGGCCGTCCGCGCGCATGGCCAGCGGCATGATCGTCGAGGTCTGCATGGTGAGCACGGCCAGCACGAAGGTGAGCCCGACGAAGACCAGGAAGGTGCGGTCCCTGAGCGCGGTGTGCAGTCCTGGTCGGCGGGGCCGGAGGGACTTCGGCATCGGGCGGGTGGCCGGCGGGAGGTCGGCGGTCGGAGCGGCCAGGCGCAGGGTCTCCGGCACCTTCCAGCCGATCACGGCGGCGGCGGCCAGTGTGGCGCCAGCGTCGACCAGGAACAGCGCGGTGAAGCTCGCCTCGGCCAGCACCCCGGCGAGCAACGAGGCGACCGCCATTCCCAGGTTGAACGCCCAGAACTGGAGGTTGAACGCGCGCGAGCGGCGCTCGGCGGGTACCACGTCGACGATCGCCGCGACGAACGCCGGGCTGGGCATCGAGTGGACCACTCCGACCAGCGCGGAGAGCGCCGCGATCAGGAGCAGGGGCCGGCTGAAGGCGAGCGCCACCATCAGACCGGCCGTGGCCAGGTGCGCGACGAGCAGGGTCGCCCGGCGGCCCCACCGGTCGGCAAGCACTCCGCCGAGCAGCACGCCGGCCGCCCCGCCGGCCCCGTACGCGCCGACGACCGTGCCGGCCATCCCCACGCTTGCTCCGCGCACGTCGGTGAGGTACAGCGAGAGGAACAGCATGGCGAACGCGCCGGCCCGGTTGATCAGCAGGCCGGCCCAGAGGTACCAGAAGGTGGCGGGGAGCCCGCCCGCGGTGTCGTGCCACCAGCGTCGCAGGGCGTGCACCCGACCTCCCAGCAGTTCAGTTTCCTAACCATTTCCCGTGCACGGTAGAAAACCCGGGCCGGGTCGCGCCAGCCGGCGTCCTGATCTTGGGCGTGTCGTCAGACTGCTTCGACGGGCTGCGGCCCCCGGGTGGCGCTGACCGGTGCCAGTGCTTCGCCGGAGCGGCGCAGCGCGGCGGCACGCCGCTCGCGGGCCGGCCCCGACACCAGGTGGGCCACGGCGGTCAGGGCACCGAGTACGGCGCAGCCGTACCAGAGCGTGTCGTTGCCGGCGTGCTCGCGCACCAGGCCGCCGAGGATCGGCGCGCTGGCCCCGGCCATCTGCCACGAGAGGGAGAACACGCCCTGGTAGCGGCCTCGCAGCGCGGCCGGGGAAAGCTCGGCGATCAGCGTGGAGTTGGACGGCGAGTTCAGCATCTCGCCGACCGTCCAGATCAGCACGGTCAGCCCGTAGAACCAGGCGGTGCCGGCGAACGCGGTCAGCCCGAACCCGACGCCCATCACCACGGAGGCCAGCGCGAGCACGTGTGAGCGGCTCCGACCCCGGATCAGCCGCGGCACGAAGAGTTGGCCGACCACGATGAGGACGCCGTTGAGCGCGATCACCGATCCGTAGGTGGCCGGGCTCAGACCATCGTCGCCCATCGCGATCGGCAGCATCGAGATGTGCTGGAGGAAGACCAGCGCGGAGAACAGGTTCAGTGCCACGAAGCCGAGGTAGACCCGGTCGTTGAGGATGGTGCGCAGGGCACCGGCCGGGGCCTTCCCGGCGGCAGCGGTGGCAGCGGTGGCAGGACCGTTCTGCCGGGTCTCCGGCACCTTCACGAAGATGATCAGCGCGGTGATCAGCATGGTGGCGGCATCGACCACGAACAGCAGCAGGTAGTCCGCCTGCGCGGCGAGGCCGGCGAGGATGGCGGCGCAGGCGAAGCCGAGGTTGATCGCCCAGTAGTTGAGCGAGAAGGCGCGCAGCCGGTCCTTCGCCGGCACCACGTCGATCATCATCGCCCCGAACGCGGGCCGGGCCGCCTCGGCGAACATGCCGAGCAGCAGGGCGCCCAGCGCCACCGCCCAGATGTCCCGGGCCAGCCCGAGCGCGAGCATCATGGCGGCCGCACCCACGTGTGCGGTGAGCAGCGTCGGTCGGCGGCCCCACCGGTCTGCGAGGGTGCCGCCGGCGGTGGTGCCGAACGCGCCGCCCACGCCCCACAGGCCGATCACCAGGCCGGCCTGAGAGGCCGAGAAGCCGCGTTCCTGGGTCAGGTAGATGGCGAGGAAGATGAGGACGAACGAGCCGAGCCGGTTGATCAGGGTGCCGGACCACAGGTACCAGAAGGTGGTCGGCAGGCCGCCGGTGGTGTCCCGGAACCAGCTCCGCATCGTCCGCACGTGGTTCCCCCGCTTGCAAGTAATGACCGATGTGACTGTTGCGCCTTACGACCCTAGTGGTGGACAGATCCACTGGTCACCCGCTTTTTCACGTGGTGGTCGTCACGACGGCTGCCCGCGTGTCCCCAGGGCGGTTGAGGCAGGATGATCCGCATGACTGCGAGCGAAGGGCCCACCATCGGGACGCTGGTCCTGCTGCGGCACGGTGAGAGCGACTGGAATGCCAAGAACCTCTTCACCGGCTGGGTGGACGTCGACCTGACCGAGAAGGGCGAGGGTGAGGCGCGGCGCGGCGGCGAGCTGATGCGCGAGCACAGCCTGCTGCCGGACGTCGTGCACACCAGCGTGATGCGCCGTGCGATCCGCACCGCCGAGCTGGCGCTGAACGCCGCCGACCGGCACTGGATCGCGGTGCGCCGGTCGTGGCGGCTCAACGAGCGCCACTACGGCGCCCTGCAGGGCAAGAACAAGAAGCAGACCCTGGACGAGTACGGCGAGGAGCAGTTCATGCTCTGGCGCCGGTCGTACGACACGCCACCGCCACCGATCGCCGACGACGACGAGTGGTCGCAGGTGGGTGACCCTCGCTACGCGCTGCTGCCGACCGAGCTGATGCCGCGTACCGAATGCCTCAAGGACGTCGTCGACCGGATGCTGCCCTACTGGTACGACTCGATCGTGCCGGACATCCTGGCCGGCCGGACGGTGCTGGTGGCCGCGCACGGCAACTCGCTGCGCGCCCTGGTCAAGCACCTCGACCAGATCTCCGACGAGGCGATCGCCAAGCTGAACATCCCGACGGGCATTCCGCTGCGTTACGACCTCGACCCGCAGCTGCGTCCGCTCAGCCTGGGCGGCACCTACCTCGACCCGACGGCGGCGAAGGCAGCCGCCGCGGCGGTGGCCAACCAGGGCCGCTGAGACGTTGGGAAAGGCCCCTTGTTATGCAATGAGCGATAACAAGGGGCCCTTCCTTGCCAGTCAGTTGGCGGTGGGGGTGTTCTCCCCGGTGATCAGGTAGATCACGTGTTCGCCGGCGTTGACCGCGTGGTCGGCGAAGCGCTCGTAGAAGCGACCCAGCAGGGTGGCGTCGATCGCGGTCTCCACCCCGTACGGCCAGTCGTCGCCGAGCAGCACCGCGAACAGGTTCTTGTGCAGCTCGTCCATGGCGTCGTCGTCGTGGTCCAGCTCGCCGGCGAGGTCGGCGTCGGGCTTCGCCAGCACCGAACCGATCTTCACGGCCATTCGGTCGGCGATCTCGGACATCTCGGTGAAGACCGTCCGCAGCTCGGCCGGGACGGCGGGGGAGGGGTGCCGGCGCAGCGCGGTCTTCGCCACGTGCTCGGCGAGGTCGCCCATCCGCTCCAGATCCGCGGCCACGTGCAGCGCGGTGATCATCGCCCGGAGGTCGGAGGCGACCGGCGCCTGTCGGGCGAGCAGGTCACAGACCCGCTCCTCGACGTGCCGGTAGAGGTCGTCGATCTCGGCGTCCCGCTCGATGACCGTCTCGGCGGCCTGCCGGTCGGCGGTGAGCAGGGCCCGGGTGGCCTGGCGCATGGCGGCGCGGACGCCCTCCGCCATGTCCACCAGCAGTTGGCTGACGATCTGGAGGTCGGCCCGGAACTCGTCGCGCATCATCACGTCCTGTGGTCGGTCGCCGCCGACGGGTGCCGGCGCAGGGGGTTGAGCAGGTGCGACGCCAACGGTAGGGGGCCCGGACGGACCCCGGATGAACCACGGTGAACGACGCCGGACGTAGGGGTGAACATTCGCGAAAGTGAGGGTGTTTCGTCCCGGTCTGTGTGGTAGCCAGGTTAACAATGACCCTACGATCGCCGGGTGGAGTGGGCAGTGGCGGTCGTGGTGGCCGTGGCGTTGGTGGCCGGGTTGGCCGCCGGTTTCCTGCTGCCCCGGTTCCTGCCGGTGCGGGACGGTCGCTCCACGTCGACGGGGAGCGCGAGCTCCCGCTGGAGCAGGGGGAGGCCCGCGATAGCCGACGAGCAGCAGGCCGGGCTCGGCCGCCGGACGATCGACTCGCTCCGGGCCGGTGTCGTGGTACTGGATGACGACGACGTGCCCGTGCTGATCAACCCGGCCGCCCGCGCGATGGGGCTTCTGCGTACCGGCAGCACGCCCGGCTCGATCGCCGCGCACCCGCTGATCCGAACCCTTGCCGGCCAGGTGCGACGCACCGGGGTGCGGCGTGAGATCGAGCTGGACCTGCCCCGAGGTCGCGACAGCGCGGGGGAGAACCCGCTCGGCGTGCACCTGCGGGCGATGGGCCTCGGCAACGGCTTCATCGCCGTCGAGGCGGTCGACGTGACCGAGTCGCACCGGCTGACCCGTGTGCGACGCGACTTCGTCGCCAACGTGAGCCACGAGCTGAAGACCCCGATCGGGGCGCTTCAACTGCTCGCCGAGGCGCTGCTCGACGCGACCGAGCCGGCCGACGCCGCGGCGCCGGACCTCTCCGAGGACCTGGTGGCCGCCCGCCGGTTCGCCGAACGGATCCAGCACGAGTCGACCCGGCTGGGCCGGCTGGTGCAGGAGTTGCTGGAGTTGACCCGGTTGCAGGGCGCCGAACCGCAGCCGCCAGCGGAGCCGGTCGCGCTGGACTGGGTGATCGCCGAGGTGGTCGACCGGACCCGCACCACGGCCTCCGCCCGGGGTGTCGAAGTGATCGTGGACGGTGAGCGTGGCCTCACCGTGTACGGCAGCGACTCCCAGCTCGCCACGGCGGTGGCGAACCTGGTGGAGAACGCCATCAACTACACGGGCGAGGACACCACGGTGCGGGTCACCCTCCGCGGTGACGACGAGTACGTCGAGATCGCCGTCGCCGACCAGGGCATCGGCATCGCCCCCACCGACGTGGACCGGATCTTCGAGCGGTTCTACCGGGCCGATCAGGCCCGCTCGCGTGCCACCGGCGGCACGGGGCTCGGCCTGGCAATCGTGAAACACATTGCGAGCAACCATGGCGGACGGGTCGAAGTGTCGAGCACTCTTGGTGGCGGATCGACGTTCACCCTCCGGCTGCCCGCCAGTCCACCGGACGACCTGCTGGCGACACTGCCGCCGGTTGGGATCGAGTCCGGTCCGGCTGGGCTACGGCAGGTCTGACAGCAAATGGAAAGGAAATCCCCGTTGAGCCGCGTTCTGGTGGTCGAGGACGAGGAGTCGTTCTCCGACGCCTTGTCGTACATGCTCCGTAAGGAGGGCTTTGAGGTTTCGGTCGCCGCGACCGGCACCGACGCCCTCACCGAGTTCGACCGAACCGGCGCTGACATCGTGCTGCTCGACCTGATGTTGCCCGAGATGTCGGGGACCGAGGTCTGCCGGCAACTGCGGCAGCGGTCGGCCGTGCCGATCATCATGGTCACCGCCCGGGACAGCGAGATCGACAAGGTGGTCGGGCTGGAGATCGGCGCCGACGACTACGTCACCAAGCCGTACTCGCCGCGGGAGCTGGTCGCCCGGATCCGGGCGGTGCTGCGCCGGCAGAGCCCGGAGGTGGCCGACGCGGGCGCCCCGACGCTGTCCGCTGGGCCCGTGCGGATGGACATCGAGCGGCACGTGGTGACCGTCGACGGCGGGGCCGTGCAGCTGCCGTTGAAGGAATTCGAGTTGCTGGAGCTGCTGCTGCGCAATGCGGGCCGGGTGCTCACCCGCGGTCAGCTCATCGACCGGGTCTGGGGTGCCGACTACGTCGGTGACACCAAGACACTGGACGTACACGTCAAGCGGCTGCGCTCCAAGATCGAGCCGGAGCCGTCCGCACCGCGCTTCATCGTCACCGTCCGGGGCCTGGGCTACAAGTTCGAGCCGTGATCGGCGTGCCCGAAGGGGCCTGCGCGCGCGGCGGGACGGGGATAGTGCCCTGCGGCGCCTTTGGAGCTGATGTCACAAACGAGTCAGACGCTGATGTCGTAGACGATTCAGCTCCAAAGGCGTCCCGACCCAGTGCGGCGCGGCGTCCGGCGAGCTAAAGCTCGTCGGCGGGATGCGGGGCGACCAAACCCTGCTTCGTCCGGGCCGCGCACAGCTCGGCCAGTCGCTCGTACGCGGCAGCGCCGATCAGCGCGGTCAGCTCCGGGGAGTACGACAGGTACATCGGCTCGGCGCCGACGTGCGCGTCCGTCGAGGACGTGCACCACCAGTCCAGGTCGTGCCCGCCGGCTCCCCAACCCCGCCGGTCGAACTCCGACAGGGTGGAGACCAGCACCTTGCTGTTGTCCGGCCGCTTGACCCAGTCCTGATCTCGGCGGATCGGCAGCTGCCAGCAGACGTCCGGCTTGTATTCCAACGGGTGCACCCCGTCGCGCAGCGCCTGGGCGTGCAGAGCGCAGCCACCCCCGCCGACGAAGTCGGCGTCGTTGAGGAACACGCACGGGCCCTCGGTGCCCTGGGTGGCGGTGCGGCGGGCCGGGTTCTTGCCGTCGATGGTGTCCTGGTCGGTCCAGTTCTTGAACCCGCGCTGGAAGTGCTGCCAGGTCGACGGGGTGAGCCGCTTGACGGCGTTGCGGACCCGCTTCTCGTCGTCCGAGTCGGTGAAGAACGCCCCGTGCGAGCAGCAACCGTCGGCGGCCCGGCCGGCGATGATGCCGTGGCAGCCCTTGCCGAAGATGCAGGTCCAGCGGGAGAGCAGCCAGGTCAGGTCGGCCCGGATCAGGTGCGTGTCGTCAGCCGGGTCGGTGAACTCGATCCACTCCCGCGGGAAGTCCAGTGGCACCTCGCGGCTGCGCGGGTCGCCCGGGTCGTCCACCAGCACACGGAGCTCCATCGTCACCCGGCCCAGCGTACGCGCGGTGACGTCCGCGGGCCGGCGAGCCGCGCAAACGTGTTGCACCTAGGGTCTTCACCATGCGACTGGGTGTCCTCGACGTCGGATCCAACACGGTGCACCTTCTTGTGGTTGACGCGCACCACGGCGCACACCCGTGGCCGGCGCACTCCGAGAAGGTGGTGCTCCGGCTGGCCGAGCAGATCGGCCCCGACGGCGCGCTGACCGAGGCGGGCGCGGACGGCCTGGTCAAGGCCGTGGGCATGGCCAAGGCGGCGTCCACCGGGCTGGAAGCCGCCGACCTGATCGCGTTCGCCACGTCCGCGGTGCGCGACGCCACCAACGCGGCCGAGGTGCTCGCCCGGGTGCGCGACGAGACCGGCGTACGCCTGGCGGTGCTCTCCGGGGCCGACGAGGCGCGGATGACCTTCCTGGCGGTGCGGCGTTGGTTCGGTTGGTCGGCGGGGCGGTTGCTGGTGCTGGACATCGGCGGGGGCTCGCTGGAGATCGCCGCTGGCATCGACGAGGACCCGGACGTCGCGGTCTCGTTGCCGCTCGGCGCCGGCCGGCTGGCCCGGGAGCGGCTGCGGGTCGATCCGGCCACCGCGGCCCCGCCGTCGGCGGAGGCCGTCGAAAAGCTCCGGGAGTACGTGGACGGCCGGCTGGACAAGGTCGTCGACCAGATGACCGAGGTGGGCTGGGATCGGGCGGTCGCCACCTCGAAGACGTTCCGCACCCTGGCCCGCCTGGCCGGGGCGGCGCCGTCCGGTGCCGGGCTCTGGGTGCGACGCAGCCTGACCCGGGCCGGCCTGCGGCAGGTCATCGGCTTCATCCGGCACATCCCACCGGCCCAGCTGGTGGAGTTGGAGGGGGTCAGTGCGGGCCGGGCCCACCAGTTGCTGGCCGGCGCCGTGGTCGCCGAGGCGGTGATGCGCCGCCTGGATCTGGACTCGCTGGACATCTGCCCGTGGGCGCTGCGGGAGGGGGTCATTCTCCGCCGACTCGATCAACTCGAACCGATCTGACCGGCCCGCCGGTTTCGGCCGATTTGCCAGTGCTCGTCACGATGGCCCCGGCGCTGCCGGGCTACGCTGGCTGATGTGACTTCCCGCGTTCCTGTGCTCCTGTCCACCTCGTCGGTCTTTCCCGAGCCGACCGCGGCGGCGTTCCAACTGGCTGCGGCACTCGGCTACGACGGCGTCGAGGTGATGGTCTGGACCGACGTGGTCAGCCAGGACGCGGGCGCGCTGCGCGGCCTCTCCACGCACTACGGCGTGCCGGTGCTCTCGGTGCACGCGCCCTGCCTGCTGGTCACCCAGCGGGTGTGGAGCCCCGACCCGTGGGAGCGGCTGCGCAAGGCCGCCGAGTTGGCCGAGACGCTGGAGGCGCCGACCGTCGTGGTGCATCCACCGTTCACCTGGCAGCGCGACTACGCCCGCAACTTCGCCGAGGGGTTGGCCACGGTCGCGGACCAGTTCACCGGGCTGCGCTTCGCGGTGGAGAACATGTATCCGGTACGGATGGCGGGCCGGCAGTTCGTCCCGTACGTCCCGGGCTGGGATCCCACCGACACCGGCTACGCGTCGTACACCCTGGATCTGTCGCACTGCGCGGCCTCGCACAGCGACCCCCTGGAGATGGCCGACCGGATGGGCGCCGGGCTGGCGCACGTGCACCTCGGTGACGGCACCGGCGAGGGCCGCGACGAGCACCTGGTGCCCGGGCGCGGCACCCAGCCCTGCGGCGAGCTGCTCTCCTCGCTGGCCGGGCGCGGTTTCACCGGGTCGGTGGCGGTTGAGGTCGCCACCCGGGGCGCGAAGAGTCGCGCGGTGCGCGAGGCGGATCTGCGCGCCGCGCTGGAGTTCGCCCACCAGCACCTGACCACGCCGTCGCCGGTCGACGCCTGACCCGTCCGCCCCCGCGACAGGCCGGCGGCGACGTCAGCTGACCGGCGTGAGCGAGTCGGCGCCCGCGGTCGGCTGCGCGGCGACCGTCACCTGCTCGCCGACCGCCGCCCGCTTGCGGGCCCGGTGCGCCGCCACGTGCGAGCGGGTGGCGCAACGCTCCGAGCAGAACCGCCGGCAGCAGTTGGATGACGTGTCCAGGTAGACGTTGCCGCACCGCTCGTCGGCGCAGACCCCGAACCGGGCGCTGCCGTACTCGCAGAGCCAGACCGACAGCCCCCAGACCGCGCCGGCCAGGTATTCCGCACTGACCGAGGCGCCCCGGCTGGTCACGTGCATGTGCCAGTCACTGGAGTCGTGCCCGGAGATGCGCGGCTGGACCGGGAACGCCTCGAGCAGCGTGTTCAGCTCGGTGACTGCCTGGGCATCGCGCCCCGAGGTGCCGTACTCGAAGACGTCGCGTAACCGCTTCTGCACCCGCCGGAAGATCGCCAAGTCCCGGTCCGCGACCTCGTCGCGCATCCAGGCGTTGTCGTCCGGGAAGAGTGCCCGCAGGTCGTCGAGGTCGTCCAGGCGGGTGTTGACAAGGTCAACGCCGGTCCGGGCGTACGCGTCGAAGTTCACGCCCCCAACGGTAGACGACTCAGGGGGTGCGCGGCGCGTCGATGTAGTGCGGCAGGAACCGGGCGTAGCCGTCGGTGATCAGACTGGCGCTCTCCCGCACTCCCACACCGGCCGACTCACCGTCGACGATCCAGCTGCCCAACACCATCCGATTGCCGGCGAACTGCGGCAACGCCCGGAATTCCTGGTAGCACCAGCCCTCGTCGCCGTAGATCCCCGGGTTGGTGATCTCCTCCTCGGCGGTGACGATGCGCACCGAACCGCCCTCCCGGCCGAGCAGCGGCTTGGCCACGTACTCCGACATGCCGCGCGGTGAGTCGAGGTACGCCGGGAGCAGGTACTCGTGGCCGGGGTACAGCTCCCAGAGGACCGCCAGCAGCGCCTTGTTGGACAGCAGCAGCTTCCAGGCTGGCTCGATCCAGGTGGTCGGGGTGCCCGGAGCGAGCGCCGCCGGCCCGTACGGCTCGGCCAGCATCCACTCCCACGGGTAGAGCTTGAAGCAGGTGGTGACCGGGCGGTCGGCGGCGTCGAGGAAGCGCCGGCCGTCCCAGCCGATCTCCTGGATCGGGAGCAGCTCGACGGTCAGGCCGGCCTGTCGTGCGGTCTCGGCGAGGTAGCCGGCGGTCATGTGGTCCTCGCCCGACTCCTCCTCGTTCGACCAGAGCACGTGCACCCGGGGGTCGTGCAGCCCGGCCCCGATCTTGGCCCAGGCGCCGACCAGCCGCTCGTGCAGGCTGTTCCACTGGTCCAGCTCCGGCCGGGTCTGCTCCAGCCAGTACCACTGGATGATGCTCGCCTCGACCAGCGCGGTGGGGGTGTCCGCGTTGTACTCCAGCATCTTCGGCGGCCAGGTGCCGTCGTACGCCAGGTCGAAGCGCCCGTAGAGGGTGGGTGGCGCCTCGCGCAACGACCGGGCGACCGCGTCGGCCGCCCACGCCGGGATGCCGAACTCGGCGTACCGCCGGTGGGCCACCACGTGCTCGGCGGCGGCCACCGACATCCGGTGCAGTTCCTCGGTGGCCTCCTCCAGCCGCAGCACCTCGTCCAGTTCGAAGGCGTACGCGGCGGTCTCGTCCCAGTACGACATGATCCCGCCGTCGGGCAGCTCGGTGTCGACGTAGACCAGACCCTGCGCCCGGATGGTGGCGTCCCAGTCGGGTCGCGGCGCGACCGTCTCGCGGCGCACGTCAGCCGCCGCAGGCGGCGAGGTGGGTGCCGAACCCGCCGCCCTCCGGCAGGGCCGCCGTGGTCGGTTCCGGTGCGGCGCGGCCGGTGGCCGGCTCGGGGACCCGCATCGCCAGCGCGACCGTGTCACCGCCGCCGACCGGCCCGAGGGCGCAGTCGTCGTCATCGTCGTCGTCCGAGGTCATGTTGCAGCCGGAGAGGGCGAGCGCAAGAGCGGTGAGCGCGCCGAGCTGCACGGAGGCCGACCGGAGCCGGCGGCGGGGGCGTTGGTCCACGGCATCGTTGTAGCCGATCGACGCCACCGCCGCCGCCCCGCCCCCAAGTCAAGGGTGGGCCGGCCGCCCCTCGGCGGGGGTCCTGGCAGGGGCGATACGCTCGGCTCATGCTCCGTTCCGTCATCCTCGCCGCCTCCCGGTCATCCCAGGTCGAGCGGCTCGTCGCGACTGCCCCGTTCACCCGGGACGTCGTCCGCCGGTTCGTCGCCGGCGCTTCCACCGACGACGCGTTGCGCGCGACCCGCGGGCTCGTCGACGACGGTCTCGCGGTCACCCTCGACCACCTCGGTGAGGACACCGTCACTCCCGAGCAGGCCATCGCCACCCGCGATGAATACCTGCGGCTACTGAAGATGCTCGCTGGTGCGGGGCTCACCCCGGCCGCCGAGGTGAGCGTGAAACTCTCCGCTCTCGGCCAGATGTTCGACGAGCAGTTGGCGTACGACAACGCGCGGGCGATCTGCGCGGCGGCCGACGCGGCGGGCACCACGGTCACCCTGGACATGGAGGACCACACCACCACCGACTCGACGCTGGAGGTGCTGGGCAGGCTGCGCAAGGACTTCCCGTCGACGGGGGCCGTGCTCCAGGCGTACCTGCGCCGAACCGAGTCGGACTGCCGGGAGCTCTCCTCGGCCGGGTCGCGGGTGCGGCTGTGCAAGGGCGCCTACAAGGAGCCGGAGTCGGTGGCGTACCAGTCGGCCCGTGAGGTGGACAAGTCCTACGTCCGCTGCATGAACATCCTGATGTCCGGCGACGGCTACCCGATGCTCGCCACCCACGACCCTCGGATGATCGCCATCGGTGAGGACCGGGCCCGCTGGTTCGACCGGGGGCCGGAGCGTTTCGAGTTCCAGATGCTCTACGGCATCCGGCCCGAGGAGCAGGCCCGCCTGGCCGGCGAGGGCTACACGGTGCGCACCTACGTCCCGTACGGCGACGAGTGGTACGGCTACCTGATGCGCCGGCTCGCCGAGCGCCCGGCCAACCTGGTCTTCTTCGGCCGCGCCCTGATCTCCAAGAAGTAACCCGAACCCGGTCGACGGGCCAGCGGTGACCTCTGTGGTCCCGCCGGCCCGTTCGCGTATGCGCTTGACGGAGTTGGCTAATGATATTAGCTTTACGGCTATGACAACTAGCCAGGTGCGGCGGAACGGCGGACACATCGCGTACGAGGTGCACGGGGAGGGCCGGCTGGTCGTCCTCTCGCACGGCATGGGTGAGAACCGGGCGAGCTATCGGCACCTGGTGCCACTGTTGGTCGCGGCCGGCCACCGGGTCGCCTCGGTCGACGTCCGGGGCCACGGGGAGTCCAGCGTCGGCTGGCCCACGTACGCCCCGGCGGAGGTCGGCGCCGACCTGCTGGCCGTGGTCCGCGACCTCGACGGCGGGCCGGCCGTGCTGGTCGGCAGCTCATCCAGCGCGGCGGCGGTGGTCTTCGCCGCGACCGACGCGCCCGAGCTGGTCGCGGGCATCGTGCAGATCGGCGCGTTCGTCGGTGCGGCGAAGCTCAACCCGCTGATGCGGATGGCGCTGGCGGCCGTGCTCCGCAGCCCTCGACTGTTCGGGATGTTCCACAAGACGCTCTTCCCCGTGCACCGGCCCGCCGACGACGCGGCGTACCGCCGGTCGATGGTGGCAAAGCTGCGCGAGCCCGGCCGGATGGCCGCGTTGCGCGGCGTGCAGGTGCCGGTCGAGCCGCACTGGACCGCCCGCGCCCCGCAGGTCCGGCAGCCCGTGCTGGTGCTGATGGGCGCCAAGGACCCGGACTTCCCCGACCCGGGTGCCGAGGCGCGAGCCGCCCGCCGCCTCTTCCGCACCGCGGAGGCCCGGATGATCGAGGAGTCCGGCCACTACCCCCACGCCGATCGGCCGCGGCGCACCGCCGACGAGCTGCTCGGTTTCCTGGCGGTGTGTACCGGTGCCTAGGGTCGGCCTCAACCAGCAGACCGTCGTGCGGGAAGCGGCCCGGCTGGCCGACGAGGTCGGCTACCAGCAACTCACCCTGGCCGCGCTCGCCGGCCGGCTCGGCGTGGCGCTGCCCAGCCTCTACAAGCACGTGCGGGGGGCGGACGCGTTGGCCCAGAAGCTCTCCGCTCTGGTCACCGCCGAGCTGGCCACCGAGCTGACCGCCGCCGCCGCTGGCCGGGCCGGCGGCGACGCGCTCCGGGCGATGGCCGACGCCTACCGTGACTACGCCCACCGGCACCCCGGCCGCTACCCGGCCACCCAGCAGGTGCCCGACCCGACCGACCCGGAGCACGTCGAGGCGGGCGAGCGCGCGGTCGGTGCCATCTTCGCGGTGCTGCGCGGGTACGAGCTCACCGGGGAAGACGCGGTGGACGCCACCCGGGCGCTGCGCAGCGCCCTGCACGGCTTCGTCTCCCTGGAGGCCGCGGGTGGCTTCGGCCTGCCCCGCGAGGTCGACCGCTCGTACCATCAGCTGGTCGCCAGCATGGACATCTCGCTCCGCTCCTGGCCGGCCTCCGACAGGTGATCCGGCCGGTCGGGCCGGGCGGCCCGGGGCGGCCTCGCCGCATCCACCGATTGGTCGTACCCTTCGGCGGGTGACTGACGGGGTGCAGCAGCCAGCAGTGCGGCGGCTCTGGCCGCTGTGGACGGTGCTCGTGGTGGTCGTCCTGCTGCTGGGCTGCGGCCTGCCCGCGCTGCTCGTCGTGGGGGTGATCCGGGAGAGCGGTGCCCAGCCCACGGTCAGCCGGGTCGGCGTCGCAGCGGCCGACGACCCGGCCACCGCGGTCGCCCGAGGGCTGGCCGACCGGATGACCGCCCAGCTCCACCGGCAGTCCGCGGCGCTGCTCGGCGGCGATCGCGCCGGTTTCCTCGCCATCGCCGACCCAGCCGCGCACGCCGACCTGCGCCGACGCTTCGCCGCACTGCGCGAGCTCAAGGTGACCGGCTGGCGAGCCGAGCCGAGCGGTCTGCCCGCGCCGATCATCGGCAAGCCCGGCGAGTGGCGTCTTCTGGTGCGCTTCCAGTACTGCTTCGTCACACCGAACTGCCGGCCCAGTCCGGTGCTGATCGGCACCCGCTGGCGGGAGAACGGCGACCAGCCCCGGTTGGTCGCCATGGAGGAATCCAAGTCGGTGGAGACCGGCACCCGACCGTGGGAGATCAGCGACCTGGCCGTCGCGATCGGCGAGCGGACCATCGTCGCCACCACCCCGGCGCTGCGCGGCAAACTGCCCGGCCTGCTCGCCCAGGCCGAGGCGGCGGCCAAGGTCGCCGACGGGTACGCGGTAGCCGGATCGCGGCCGGACCGCTACCGGATCTTCTACGCCGGCCGCACCGAGTGGCAACGCTGGTACGGCGGCGAGCGACCAGAATGGACCGGCGGTTACGCGGTGACCGTGGGCGGCGGGCACCACGAGGTGGTCCTCAACGCCGAAGGGCTCTCCAGCAGCGGCACCGATGACCTGCTCCGGCACGAGTTGACCCACGCGGCCTCCCTGCCGGAGCGCGGCTACCCGGGCAAGGACACCTGGTGGCTGGTGGAAGGGCTGGCCGAGTTCGCCGGTGCCGGCGGCCAGGCGGTCGACCGGTACGAGGGGATCGCCGAGGTGCGGAAACTGGTCCGGGGCGGCTGGAACGGCCAGTTGGAGGGCATCAACCCCGCCGATGACGCCTCCGCCGAACGTGTCGGCGGCAGCTACGGCATCGGCTACCTGGCCGTCCGGCACCTCGTCGACCGGTACGGGCCGCTGCGGTTGCTCACCTTCTTCAAGACCGTGGTGCACGATCGCAGGACCCTCGACGCGGCCGCGGAGAAGGCGTTCGGCGAGCAGTGGTCGACGCTGCACGACGAATGCGTCGCGTACATCCGGGCCGCCGCCAGTTGAGGGTGGAACCCGTCGAGATCTTGGACACGGTCAAATTCATCAAATGTGGTTGATGTAACTGTTCTCGTCCCATGGTGGTTGTGGTACACCGCTCGTAGCATCGAGCGGTGCGCCGCCCTCAGTCGCCGCGGCTCGTCAGCGCCACGCGGCCCCGCCTGCTCGTCGCCCTGACCGCCGTCGCCGTCCTCACCGGCACCACCGCCGCCTCGTGCGGTGACGACGAGCCGCCTGTCGCGCTCGCCTCAGCCGCCCGCAACCCCGTCAGCGAGGTGCTCGACGCGCCGGCGACGGTGACTGCCCGTGCTGCCGCCACCCTGACCGCTCCCGCCGACGGCACCCTGGCGGGCCTGCGCGTCCAACCTGGACAGGCCGTGAAGCGCGGCCAGATTCTCGCCGTGGTCGACTCACCCTCCGCCCAGCAGCGGCTCCGTCAGGCGAAGGAGGCGCTGACCGCCGCGAAGCGCGCCGGCCGAGGCATCGGAACGGGCAGCCTGACCAGCAGCCGGCGCGGCACCGACAAGGCCGCCGACGAGGCATTCGACGCCGCCCGGAAGGCCGCCGAGAAGATCGCCGACCCGCAGCTCCGGGACGCGCTGCTGACCCAGGTGACGTCCGCACAGCGGCAGTACGCCGCCGCCGCGCGCAGCGCCGACCAGGCCGTCCGCGCGGTGCAGCGGGGGATCAACGGGCTGAGCTCGGCCGTCGGCGCGCTCTCGGCGGCGCAACGGCTACAGGCCCAGCAGGCGTACGACCTGGCGAAGGCGACCGTCGACGCGCTGACCCTGCGCGCCCCGATCGCCGGGGTGGTGCAGCCGGGTGGCACCCGGGCCGGCGGCGGCCCGACCGGTGGCCTCGCCGGGCTGCTGGAGCAGGCCGGTGGCGCCCAGGCGGCCGGCATCGACCCGTCCGTGCTGGCCCCCAGCCAGGGCGGGCCGCCCGCCGGGGTGGACGACGCGGTCGCGGTCGGTGGCCAGGTCACCGCGGGCACACCGGTGCTGACCGTGGTGGACACCGGGCAGTTGGGGCTGCTCGCCGAGGTGGACGAGACCGACGTGCTGCTGGTCAAGGCCGGCGTGACCGCCACGGTCGAGCTGGACGCCGTCACCGGTGCCACCTACGACGCCACGGTCCGCTCGGTGGACGTGCTGCCCACCAGCTCTGCCCAGGGCGGGGTCACCTACCGGGTACGCCTCGCACTGGGCGCCGGGAAGCTGGCCGAGGACGAGCCGGCCCCGACCCCCCGGCCGGGCATGAACGCGATCGTGCACCTGCGCGTACGCGAGGCCGCCGACGCGGTGACCGTCCCCGCCTCGGCGGTGTTCTCCGCCGACGGCCGGGACGCGGTCTGGGTGGTCCGCGACGGCAAGGCCGGCCGGGCGGCGGTGACGGTGGGCGTCCAAGGGTCGGATCTGGTGCAGATCCTCAACGGTGTCCAACCCGGCGACCGGATCGTGGTCCGAGGCACCGACCAGGTGCGCGACGGCCAGGAGGTGCGGTGACCGGCACCCCGCCGGCGATCGAGGCGGTGGAGGTGTCCCGGACGTACCAGCTGGACGGGGTGTCCGTCGAGGCGTTACGTGGGGTGTCGCTGGTCGTGCAACCGGGCGACTACGTTGCCCTGGTCGGCCCGTCCGGCTCGGGTAAATCCACCCTCATGCACCTCCTCGGTGGGCTGGACCGGCCCACCGGTGGCCGGTTGGTGATCGGCGGGCGGGACGTCAGCACCCTTGCCCCGCCGGAGATGGCCACCCTGCGCAACGAGACGATCGGCTTCGTGTTCCAGGCGTTCCACCTGCTGCCGCGTACCTCGGCGGTGGAGAACGTGGCCCTGCCGCTGGTCTACCGGGGCGTGCCGGCCCGGCAGCGCCGGGAGCGGGCGGCGGCGATGCTGGGCCGGGTCGGCCTCGGGCATCGGCTGGACCACCGACCCAACCAGATGTCCGGCGGTGAGCAGCAGCGGGTCGCCATTGCCCGCGCGCTGGTCACCGAGCCGACGGTGCTGCTGGCCGACGAGCCCACCGGCAACCTGGACAGCGTCACCGGCACGGCGGTGCTGGAGCTGCTGGAGCAGTTGAACGCGGAGTCGGGGGTGGCGCTGGTGATGGTCACCCACGACCAGGAGGTGGCCGCCCGGGCCCAGCGTCGGATCACGATGCGCGACGGCGTGGTCGTGGCGGACAGCGACGAGTCTCATGATCGACCGCTGTCCGTTGATCACGGTCGACCTGCGACACTGGTCCCCGCTCCCAGCGCGGAGCCCCGGTCCGCGTCCGGAAGCGGCCCGGGGCACCCGTCCGGTGTGATCTCCGCCGTCGGGCCGGACGTCGACCCGGCGCTGATCGGACGCCGGGTCATC
>NZ_JBEXEV010000005.1:0-241929 GCF_040606435.1 Micromonospora sp. NPDC005413 | reverse complement strand
GACTTCGCGTTGACCCCGTCGGTGTTGTAGTCGTTGTAACACAACTTCGCACCCGGATCAGCCGCCCGCGCCGCCCGGAACGCCGCCTCGATCCAGTCATTACCGGTGCGCTGCAGATTCGAATCACGCCGCCCACCACCACCCCCGTCAGCGAACGCCTCATTCACCACATCCCAGGCATAGACCTGACCCCGAAAATGGGTGGCCACCTGCGTCACATGATTGATCGCCGCATTACGCAACGCACTACCCGACATGCCCTGCGCCCAACCCGGCTGCTGCGCGTGCCACAACAGAGCATGACCCCGCACACTCATCCCATTGGCCCGCGCGTGACTCACCAGACGATCGCCCCCCGTGTAGCTGAAGCGACCCTGCTGCGGCTCAGTGGCATCCCACTTCATCTCGTTCTCAGCCACGACACTGTTGAACTCACGGTTCAGAACAGTCACATACGTACTGTCGGAAAGCTTGTTCGTCGCGACAGCAGCGCCAAAGTAACGACCCTTCTCGGCCGCCGACGCTCTCAGGGTCGTCCCGGCACTGGCCATGGGTGCGAGCGCCATCGTCATACCCGCGGTGAGGGCGACGGCGAGAGTCACCGTCGCTAGTAGAGCTTTTCTGGGTTTCATGTCGGCCCTTCTCAGTGGTTGCATCGGTGGTGGTGATGTGCCACTTCGCTCAGGACAAACCGTCCGGGACGGCGCGCGCAGTCCGACAGGCTGTCGCCAGCAACTGTCGAGAGCCCTGAGGTGACGTCCGCATGCCCTGGGGGACGTCGTGATCCGAGGTACGACGACCTGCGGGGCTCGCCCGGTGAGCCGTCTGCCGTCGTCCTGCACATCGAGAGTGAGCGATAACATGTCGTTCGTCAAGACGTAACGAACCGTTCACGTGAGTCCACCGGAACGCGTCGTTTCACCCGGGACGGGCCTCGCCCACCACATGCCTCCACCCCGCCGCGCTACCAGCGGACGAGCCCGGCGCCTCGACAACCGAGGGTGCACATGACGATGGTCCTGTTATCGCTCACAGTCGATCGCCGAGGACGGTCGCGCCGGCGGGCGGGAGCGCGCGGCCGTCAACCGGCCGACCTGCCCTCAGCGGGTTTCGCCCGGCTCGCGTCGGCGCTCACCCCGGCGATGATCTCGGCCGTGGTGTGGGCCTGGATGCCGGGCTCCGCGCCGTCGGTGAACCGCGCGACGACCGCCCGGACGTGTCGTTCGGCGGGTGCGGCGAGGCCGTCGTAGACGGCCTCGAACAACTCCCGTGCCGGCCGTCTGAGCCATCCCTCCGGGAGGAGTTCCACGGGCAACTGAGGATCGAGGACGGGAAAGCGCCGGAAGGTGTCCATGATCTCGGTACGAGCCCGCACCGCGGCTGCTCCGTCGACGTGTCCGGACACCACCCGGGGCAACAGCGGTGTCCAACGCCGGAGGAATGCCTCGTAGCTGCGGCTGATCGCCTCGATGTCCCAGGCCTCGATCGGGGCACGGTGGCTGGTCGAGTCGATCGGGGTCTGCCGTCCGCGAAACACGGTGACGGCACCGAGGGTGAGCTGGTCGAGCTGCGCCCGAGCCGGAGGGGTCAGTTCGTGCGGCGAGATCCACAGCCCGTCGTACAACGGCGCGTATCCGAGCCACCGGAGCTGAGCGCGCAGGGCTCGTCGCTGCGTACTGCGATCCTGGGGCAGCGAGAAGGCGACGACCGTCCAGCACCCGTCCCACCGCGCCGTCGAGGTGGTGGAGACGAGGATCCAGTTGCCCCCGGCGGAGAGGTTGGCGGCGGCGGCGCGGCTGAGCCGGTAGGAACTGCGCCGTCCCAGTCGGCTGCCCTCCAGTACGCCACGGCGGGCCAGCCGGCTGATCGCGGTACGCGCGCCGGCCGTCGTCACCCCGGTCTCCGCCAGCAGGGCGACGATGGCGGCGGACGGGAGGGCGGCACGGGTCCGCAGGGTGTAGTCCGCCAGCAGGGTCACCGCGACGCCCTGGGGCGAGTTGCCGATCTGCCGCCGGGGCAGCCGGAGTGGGTGGTCTCCGTCGTCCGGATATATCTCGTCGATGTCGAACGGGCTTGCCACAAGCGCTCCGTGCTCTTCAGGGACGGTGTGACGACTGTAGACGGACCGCCGACGAGCGGGTCTCGGCGCGGCAGGCGACACCGACAGCCAATAGAGTGACGTCGATTGACACTTGTCGGGGCGGAGGGAACACTAACTGCTACGTGATGCCTTCCGGAGCCGGGCAGGGCGAGCCACAGGTAGCGGGCATGGCGCGGTCACAGCGGGAGTCGGGCGCACCCGCGGCCGGATCGCGCGGCCAACCCCACCTGCACAGGTAATCGAAGGAGTCGTCCGTTGAGAATCAGAAGGAAACTGCTGCTCGCCCTGGCCGCGTCGCTGGTGGCGGCCGGCCTGGTGGTCCCCGCGTTCCAACCCGCGTACGCGGCGTCGCTGACCGAGGTGACCAGCTTCGGCGACAACCCGGGCCGGATGCGGATGCACGTCTACGTGCCGGACAACCGCCCGGCCAGGCCGGCGACCGTGGTGGCCATGCACGGTTGCGGCGGGTCGGGCCCCGGCTTCTACTCCGGTAGCGAGTTCGCCAGCCTGGCCGACCGGTACGGATTCATCGTGATCTACCCGTCCGCGACCCAGCAGGCCGGGTTCGGCAACTGCTTCGACGTCTGGTCGGACGCCGCCAAGCGCCGTGGTGGCGGCAGCGACCCCGTGTCGATCGTCTCCATGGTCCAACACGTTCAACGGCAGTACGCCGCCGACCCCGACCGGGTCTACGCCACCGGCAGTTCCTCCGGCGGCATGATGACCAATCACATGCTCGCGCTCTATCCCGACCTGTTCAAGGCCGGTGCGGCCTTCATGGGGGTGCCCTACAACTGCTTCGCCGGCGCGGCGGACTTCCCACCCACAAGCAGCCAATGCACCGGTGGGAACATGAACCGCACCCCACAGCAGTGGGGCGACGCGGTGCGCCAGGTGAATCCCGGTTACTCCGGCCCTCGCCCGCGGGTGCAGTTGTGGCACGGCACCAACGACACGCTCGTGCCGTACTCGCTGTTGCAGGAGTCGATCGAGCAGTGGACCAACGTGTTCGGGCTGAGCCAGACACCCACCTCCACCGACACTCCCCAGGCAAATTGGAACCGGCGCAGGTACGCCGACACCAGCGGCACCGTTCAGGTCGAGGCGTACAGCATCCAGGGCGCCGGGCACAGCCTGCCCGGCAGCGGCATGGCCGCGTCCGCCATCCAGTTCTTCGGCCTGTCCAACCCGACGACGCCGCCGCCCAACCCGACGACGCCGCCACCCAACCCGACCACCCCGCCGCCCAACCCGACGACGCCGCCGCCCAGCCCGACCACCCCGCCGCCCAACCCGACGACTCCGCCGCCCAACCCGACCACCCCGCCGCCAGGTTCCGGCACCTGCGGCGTGACCATCGCCGTCAACGCCTGGAACACCGGCCTGACCGAGAACATCACCGTCACCAACAACGGCACCGCTGCCATCAACGGCTGGTCCCTGGTCTTCACCCTGCCCTCGGGCCAGACCATCACCTCGGGCTGGAACGCCTCCTACTCTCCGAACTCCGGGCAGGTGACGGCCAGGAACGTCGCCTACAACGCCGGGATCCCCGCCAGAGGATCGGTGACCATCGGCTTCCAGGCCACGCATTCCGGTAACACGGCCAAGCCGAGCTCGTTCACCCTCAACGGCGCGTCCTGCTCGGTGGCCTGACACCGAGCGGTACTCCGGGGATGGCCACGCTCCCCGCACCTCCCCGGAGTGCCGGCACCTGTCGGCCCGTCCAGGCCGGCGTCGACGAGGGCGTGCGCCGGCCACCACAGGATGGTGGCCGGCGTACGAGGTGTTCAGCCACTGTTGCCAGGGTCAGCGGTAGCCGGCGGTCACCACGTTGGCCTGCACCGCGTTCTCGACCGCGTCGGACGGATAGCCGGCGACCATGGCCCCCTCGTAGAAGGTGCCGGCGCTCAGGTTCGCGCCACCGTCGGGCTTGCAGCAGTCACCGCCACTGCCCAGGATGATCGCGCCCTGCTTCTTCATCGGGCTGTATCCCGGCGGAAGCGAGCCGTCCCACAGCGTGTAGAGGCTGCCCGACTGGGCGTTGCTGCCCTTGATGGCGAAGCGGCTCGTGCCGTTGTTCTTCAGCGTCGCGGTCACGAACTTGCTGGTGAAGGAGCGCTGGTTCGGGTTCCAGGTCTGGCTGCCGCCGGGGAAGAGGCCCCACTCAAGGTCCGCCTGCACCCAGGGGCCGGAGCCGGAGCAGCCGCCGAACCAGCACTGCGTACCGAAGTTGATGGCGTCCATCGCTCCGGCGGCGTCGGCCTTCCTCGTCGTCTCGCTGTTGCCGTAGTCGAAGCAGCAGCCGTTGTTGACGTGGGTGCCGCTGGTGACCATGTACATGCCCTCGGGCGCGGCACCGGTCGGCACTCCGGTGAGGTGCCCGTCCCGCCAGTAACTGTTACCAGGGTTGATGTAGAGCGAGTACGCCTTCGCGCCTCCCACGGTCAGAGACTCCGACGTCGCGACCGAGGGCCTGCTCTGCGGTGAGCCGGGAACCACGCTCGACCCCTGGTACCAGAGGTCGTTCCCCCGCCCGGACTGGTCGAAGACGACCGTGATCACACAGGTCGTACCGGAGCAGAACGAGTCTTGTGTCGCCGCGTTGGCGGTGCCGCCCGCGCCGGACAGCCCGATGTTGCGGGTCGTGGTGTCCGACGAGCGTCGGACCTGGTAGAGGTTGCCGGTGTACGCCGCATAGAGTGCCCGCGTCGTGCTGTGCGCCGCTATGCACGGAGTGCCGCCGGAGGCGTAGATGTCGCACGGGCGCGTACCTGTCGGCGGCGGGGTGGTCGGCGAGGTCCACTGCTGGTTCGTGCCACCGTGGCACGCCCACAGGTGGATCTTGGTGCCGTTCGCGGTGCCGTAGGCGCTGGCGTCGAGGCACAGCCCGGAGTGCACGCCGGTGATGGTGCCGTTGCTGTTGACGTTCCACTGCTGGTTGGTCTGGCCGTTGCAGTCCCAGATGATCGCCAGCGTGCCGTTGGCGGTGCCCTGGCCGGAGGCGTCCAGGCACTTGTTGCCGTGCACCGTGAGCTGCTTGCCCGAGGTCCAGGTCCAGGTCTGGCCGGCGCCGCCGTTGCAGTCCCACAGTTGCGTCTGGGTGCCGTTGACGGTGCTGGAGTTGGGGACCTCGAGGCAGCGACCGGATGGCGTGCCGACGATCGGGGCGCTCTGCCCCGGCACGATGGCAGCCGCCGACAACGGTGCCGCAGCGGCGGCGGCCTCGGCGGCGGGAGGCGGGGTAGCGGATGCGGCGCCGACGCCGACGAGTACGCCGACCAGCGCGCCAGCCAGGAGGGTCAGACGTCGGACACGGTGGCGTCTCGGGATGAGATCGCGGGCCATTCCTGGCCCATTGCGGGACGGAGTTCGCACGAGGTGACTCCTCGAAGGTGATGTCGATAGATGGGATTGCGAGGGGGAACCTGGTGCGGGCGGTCGGGCGAACGGCCAGCGCCAGGTTCCCTGGTGACGCCTACCGCCCCAGCACCCGCCACGTCTGGTTCAACGGGCTGCCCTGGCTGGTCGCGTTGCACGTCCACTGGTGGATCGGGGCGCCAGCGGCCGTGGAGATCGTGCTGACGTCGACACACTTGCCGCTGTGCCGGGCGACGAGCTGGTAGTCGTGCGAGTCGTTGCCCCCGTAGGTCACCTTGCGGAGGGTGAACTGCTGGTTGAGGCCGTTGAGGCAGGTCCACTGGTGCACGGCCGCGCCGTCCGCGGTGGACACGCCGCTGACGTCGAGGCACTTGCCGCTCTGCTGGTTGACCACGGTGTACGTGTTGGCCACGCCAGCGACCGGGCGGAAGTTCCAGAGCTGCTGGTCACCGCCGTCGCAGTAGTTCTGCTGTTGGATGTTGCCGTCGGCGGTGCTCAGACCGGCGTTGTTCAGGCACTGCTGGGAGTGCTGGGCCACCGCCACCGACTGGAAGCTGCCGTCCGAGGGGGGCAGCAGGGTGACGGTGTAGGTGTCGGTCTGGTTGGTGTACGGCAGGGTCACGGTGGCGTTGTTGTTGGACACGTTCACCACGCTGTTCGAGACCGTGATCGGCCCCTGCACGGCGCCGCCGTTGTTGTGCGGGATGCGTTGGGTGAGGACACGGACCTGGTTGTTCTGCACGATGCCGGTGGTCGTGTCCAGGCGTTGCAGGTTGACGGTCAGGTTCCCGGTGGTACGGCCACCACCGACCAGGACCTTCGCCGTGCCGGTCGTCTTCGTGGCGTATGCGTCGTACGACTGGCTGGCGGTCACCGCGGCGATCTGACCGGTCTGGGAGGCGTAGTAGCGGTAGTTCCACCACTCACCCTTGGGCTGGTGCTGTCCGGCAGAGTTGCGGATCAGCAGGTTGCCGAGGTCGTTGTGCAGGCTGCCGCCGCTGGCCCAGTTCGCCCGTAGGCCGTCCGCCCGAGCCCGCTCCAGACGCGCGATGTACCAGGCGCCGTCGGCCGGGTTCTGCTCCTCGGGCGAGCCGTACTCGTTGATCTGGTACGGACGCGGGTGGGCGATGCCGCGCGGGTCGAGGGTGGCGTTGGCGGCGGCGACGTTCGCGACCGGGTCACCCGGCAGCGAGTGCCAGCTGATGATGTCCGGCACCGTGTTGGTCGAGCGGACGAAGTCCAGGTACTGGTTCCAGAAGGTGTGCGTGGTCGACGGTACGCAGGCACAGCTCGGCCCGACGATGAGCTGGTTGGGGAACTCCGCCCGGATGCGCTGGTGGGTCCGGCGCCACAGTTCGAGGTACTGGGAGATCGGGCGGTTCCAGAAGATGGTGATGTTGGGTTCGTTCCAGATGTCCCACTGCACCGACAGTCCGGACGCCCGGACGTCGTTGATGAGGCGGGTCAGGAAGTTGTCGTAGTCGGTCCAGTTGCCGTTGTCGCCGGGGAAGCGGGAGATGCCGGCGCCGTCCGCGCCCCACAGGTCGTGCGGCAGCAGGATGAACTGACCGCCGAGTGCGGTGGTCCGTCGCGCCTGGGCAAGGGTGGAGTTCCAGCGGCGGTCGTAGGTTCCGCCGACCCAGCCACTCCCCGGGAGCTGCGCGCCGCCGGCGCGCATGTACTGGAACTTGACGTCTCGGTAGAAGTGGTCAGCGGGACCGCTGGCGTTCTCGGTCATGCCGTAGATCCAGCCGGAAGCGCGGTAGGTCGGCGTACCGGTGGTCGTGGAGAAGTTGACACTGATCGACTCGTCGGCGGCCTGGGCCGGGGACGGGACGACGGTTACGGCGGCAGCGGCGGCGAGCAGGCCGACCACGAGTCGGGCGACGAACGCGCCGGCTGGTCCTGACCTGCCGCGGGACGGGGTTTTCACGGGCGGCTCCTTGGTGGGGCGTGGGGGACGCTCTCCGGAGGGCTGCGCTTGCGAATCGATTCGCACGGATCGTAGGACCGGGCACTGAACCATGTCAATGAAGTGAAGACTCGATGAAGGCAGTGTTTCCCGGCGCCGCTCTCCGCGCAGCCGACCATCTCTTGACCCTCGGCCATGGACGGACCTATCTTCGTGCGAACCGGTTCGTCGAATCGATTCGCCTCATGATCGGACTGCGTCCGGCCCGCGACGGTCACCCGCACCTCCCACCTGACGATCGACTTGAAGCGAGGCACCACATGACAGGACTCAGCCGTCGGCGGCAGCTGGCCGCCGTCGCCGTGATAGCGCTCGCCGCAGCGGCAGGCAGTGCCTGCTCGTCGTCCACCGACAGTCCCACCGGTGGCGGCGCCTACCTCGTCTGGGACCCGTATCCCCAGTTCGCCGATGACTCCGAGTGGGTCGCTCTGCTCAAGAAGTGCGGCACCTCCGCGGGGGTGACGGTCGAGCGGACCGGCTACGACACCACCGACCTGACCAACAAGGCGCTGCTCGCCGCCCAGCAGAGCAACTCGCCGGACGTGCTGATCGTGGACAACCCGGTCATCTCGACACTGGCCGAAGCCGGCGCCCTCACCACCACCGACGACAACAAGCTGGACGTCTCGGCCATGGCGCCGAACCTGCTCGGCGCTGGCCAGAGCGAGGGAAAGACGTACGGGGTGCCGATCGGGGCGAACACCCTCGCGCTCTACTACAACAAGGATCTGCTGACCGCCGCCGGCGTCGATCCCGCCGCCGTCAAGGACTGGACGTCACTGACCGCGGCGCTGACCAAGGTCAAGGCCAAGGGAAAGAAGGGCATCACCTTCTCCGCGATCGGCACCGAGGAGGGCAGCTTCCAGTTCCTGCCCTGGTTCTGGGGATCGGGCGCCCAACTGACCAGTCTGGACTCGCTGCAGGCGGTGTCCGCGCTGACGCTCTGGACGGACTGGCTCAAGCAGGGCCACGCCCCGAACTCGGTCATCAACAACACCCAGACCACAAGTTGGCAGGAGTTCGCCACCGGCGACTACGCGTTCGCCGAGAACGGCACCTGGCAGCTGGCCAACGCGGAGAAGCTGGGCTTCTCGTACGGCACCATCGCGATCCCGGCCAGCGCGGGCGGCCCGGCGCCGGCGCCCACCGGCGGTGAGTTCGTCTCCATCCCGGTGCAGAAGAACACCGGCCGGTACGAAACGTCGCAGAAACTCGTCGCCTGTCTGACCAGTGCCGACAACCTTCTCACCACCGACACCACGCTCTCCTACGTCGCACCCGTCGCCGCCGTCCAGGATCGGCAGGCGACTGCGGACCCCAAGCTCGCGGTCTGGGTCGAGGCGGTCCGGGCAGCGAAGGGCCGCACCGGTGACAACCTCGGCACGAAGTACCCGAAGATCTCTGAATCCCTGTGGACCGCGGTGCAGGCAGCCCTCAGCGGCGGAAAGTCGCCGCGCGAGGCGCTGACCGCCGCGCAGGCCGCGGCCACGACCAGGTAAGCGCGCCCGACCAACACCATGCCCCCGACGACACAGACCTCCACCGCCGCACAAGACCAGGGTGGGGCGGCCGTCGCCGCCCCACCCGGTCCTTCCCCGTCCCGCGTCCGCCGGCCCAGCCGATGGGTGGCGTGGGGCTTCCTGGCACCGGTGACCGTCTACCTGGCGGCCTTCTACGCCTACCCGCTCTACCGCAATGTCGAGTTGAGCCTGCGCGAGTACACCGTCCGCTCGTTCGTGCAGGGCGGTGCGCCCTTCGCTGGCCTCGACAACTACCGGACGGTCCTGACCGACCCGGCCTTCGGGCCGACCCTGACGCACACCCTGGTCTTCACCGCCGCGTCACTCGCCTTCCAGTTCACCATCGGCATGGGCCTGGCGCTCTTCTTCCACCAGCACTTCCCGCTGTCGCGCACGCTGCGGGCGTTGATCCTCGTACCGTGGCTGCTGCCACTGATCGTCTCGGCGTCGACCTGGTCGTGGCTGCTCAACAGCGACTCGGGGCTGGTAAACGCGGCACTCGCAGCCATCGGCATCGGCCCGGTCAACTGGCTCACCTCGCCGGGCTGGTCACTCACCTCGGTGATCATCGCGAACGTCTGGATCGGCATCCCGTTCAACCTGGTGGTGCTGTACAGCGGCCTGCAGGCGATCCCGACCGAGATGTACGAGGCGTCCGCGCTCGACGGCGCGACCGGATGGCAACGGTTCTGGTCGATCACCTTCCCGCTGTTGCGCCCCGTCTCGGCGATCACGCTGCTGCTGGGGTTGATCTACACGCTGAAGGTCTTCGACATCATCTGGATCATGACCAGGGGTGGCCCAACCGGCTCCTCGGCCACGCTCGCCACCTGGTCGTACCGACTCGGCTTCGGCAACCTGCTGCCCGAGTTCGGGCCGGGAGCGGCCGTCGGCAACCTGCTCATCGTGATGGCCCTGATCGCCGGGCTCGTCTACATCCGGATCGAACGGAGGCAGCACCTACGATGACCACTCCAACGCCTCGGGCCTGGTGGAAGACCGGCATCGGCCTGGTGCTGACCGGGCTGATGCTCTTCCCCGTCTACTGGATGATCAACGTGTCGTTCACCCGGGACCAGGACATGCGGGCCAGTCCCCCGCACCTGATCCCGACCAACGGCACGTTGGACGGCTACCGGGCGGTGCTCGACCAACAACTGCCCTACCTCGGCACCAGCTTCCTGGTCGGCCTCGGCACGGTGGCGCTGACCGTGGCGCTGGCCGCCCCCGCCGGATACGCGTTGGCGAAGCTCCGGCCCCCCGGCGGCCCGGCGCTCAGCTTCGTGCTGCTGATCGCGCAGATGATCCCGGGGATCATCATGGCGATGGGCTTCTACGCCATCTATCTCCACCTCGGCGTCCTGAACACGCTGCCCGGCCTGATCCTGGCCGACACGACACTGGCGGTGCCGTTCGGCGTGTTGATCTTCACTGCCTTCATGTCGGGAATTCCCGACGAGCTGATCCAGGCTGCCGTGGTCGACGGCGCCGGTCGGCTGCGAACCTTCTGGTCGGTCGTGCTGCCGGTCAGCCGCAACTCGATCGTCACGGTGTCGCTGTTCGCGTTCCTCTGGTCCTGGTCGGACTTCATCTTCGCCTCGACCCTCGCCGGCGGGGGCGACCACCAGCCGATCACCATCGGCATCTACCACTACATCGGCAACAACAACCAGCAGTGGAACGCCATCATGGCCACCGCTGTCGTCGCCTCCATCCCGGCCGCCGTGCTGCTGGTCCTGGCCCAGCGGTACGTCTCGATGGGCGTGACCGCCGGCGCCGTCAAGGACTGACCACCCGCACCACAGAAAGGCACCCGCCACCCATGACCGTCGCCCCGTCCGGTCCGGAGTTCCCCATCCAGGACATCCCCTTCAGCTACCGCGGATCCTGGTTCAACATCTCCCCGGTGGTAGCCGAGAAGACGTACGCCGACGATCTGCACCTGGTCTCGCACCAGACCGGGCTACACCCCGTACTGCGTCTCGCCCCCGCGATCCCCGGCACCACGGTCGTCGCCACCCCCGCGCTGCTGACCTGGCGGAGTGGCGACGACCGGATCGACGCCGTCTACGACGGGCCGGACACCCTGCGGATCCGCGGTCGGCGGCTCGGCCTGCGGGTAGCCGCAGCCGAGGGCACCCTCACCCCGTTCAGTGGCACCTACCTGTATCTCGACCCGGTCGACGGGTCACACGTGTTCACCTCGTACGAGACCGGTCGCCGCTACCGGATCACGGTGCTCTCCGGCGCTCTCCAGCGGACCGACGGCGTGGAGGCGCTCGGCACCGCTGACCGGTCGCTGGACCTCGCCAGCGACCAACCCTGGGAAATCGCGATCGAGGAGTACGCCACCGCCCGCCACCCGTACGCCGGATCCGCCACCTTCGACCAGTTGTGCCGCGACCGGATCGCCGAGTTCACCGCGTTCGTCGACGCGGTAGCGCCGTGGCGCGGTGCGGACACCCCGGCCGCCGAACTGGCCGCGTACGTGCTGTGGTCAGCCACCGTCGCCCCGGCAGGCTTCATCACCCGGCCAGCCGTCCTCATGTCCAAGCACTGGATGGACAAGGTGTGGAGCTGGGACCACTGCTTCAACGCGATCGCCCTGGCTGCCGGCGAGCCGGAGCTGGCCTGGCATCAGTTCCAACTGCCCTTCGACCACCAGGACGAGGCCGGTGCCCTACCCGACTCGGTCGCGCACTCCGAGGTCCTGCACAACTACGTCAAGCCCCCCATTCACGGGTGGGCCCTCCGGCACCTGCGCCGACGCCTTCCCCAGCCGCCGGACCGGACGGCGCTGGCGCAGACGTACGACCGGCTGGCCCGCTGGACCCGTTTCTGGCTCGACGCGCGCCGAGCGCCCGGCCACGATCTGCCTCATTACCAGCACGGCAACGACAGCGGCTGGGACAACGCGACCACCTTCGACGACGACCGGGTCCTCCAGACGGCCGACCTCGCCGCGTTCCTGGTCTCGCAGCTTCGCTGCCTGGCCGACCTCGCCAGCGAGCTGGGCGAGCCCGCCGACCAGTGGTCCCGGGAGGCCGACCGGATCTGCGGAGCCATGCTCCGGGACCTGTGGGACGGCGAACGCTTCACCGCTCGCAGCCCCCACACCGGGCAGCGGCGGGCAAGCCGAAGCCTGCTCGACCTGATGCCCGTCGCGCTCGGTGCCGACCTGCCCGCCCCGGTCGCCGCCGCACTGGCTCAAGGCGTCGCAACCCACCTGACCACGCACGGGCTGGCCACTGAGCCGACAGACTCGGCCCACTACGTGGCCGACGGCTACTGGCGTGGCCCGATCTGGGCACCCTCGACCGTCCTGGTCGAGGACGGCCTGCGGCGGGCCGGGCAGACCAGGATCGCCGACGACATCAGCCGCCGATTCCTCGCGCTGTGCGAGAAGTCCGGGTTCGCGGAGAACTTCGATGCCGAAACCGGCGCCGGGCTCAGGGACCGCGCGTACACCTGGACTGCCAGCAGCTACCTCATCCTCGCCGCCGCTCAGGAGGAACGGCGAGTCACGGGTGGGTAGACCGGCCTGGACGGCCGGGCCCGGGTCTCGTTCCGGGCCCTCGCCCGGGTCAGCGGGACCAGACCGGACCGGTGCTGGAGCGCAACGAGATGGGCGGGTTGTACAGCCGGTGGCGGGGCACGGCCCCGGGCTCGGCGATGACCTCCAGCAGCAATGACACCGCCTCGGCGCCCATGTCGACCATCGGAACATCCGCCGCGGTCAACGGCGGGCGGAAATCCTCCGCCCAGTGCTGGGCGGCGACGCCGGTGACGGAGAAGTCGCGTGGCACGGACAGCCCGGCGCCGGTCAGGGCACGCTGCATTCCGGGCAGCGCGGCCTCGTTGATGGTGGCCACCGCCGTGACGTCCGGATGTGTCGCGAGCAACTGTTCCACGCACGCCTCGCCGGAGGCCGTGTCGTCGCCGCAGCAGACCTCCACGCCCGTCAGGCCGCGCTCGGCCGCCGCCGCCCGGAAACCAGCCAGCGCTCGGTGGCTGGGGCCGTAGCCCGCGGCCACCAACTCTGCGGAACGGTTCACGAGAGCCACGTGCCGGTGCCCCAGATCGGCCAGGTGGTGGACGCACCGGGCGATCAGCCCGGCGTAGTCGATGTCGATCCAGCTCATGCCGTGCGGTTCGGCGGTCCGCCCGATGGTGACGAACGGCAGGCCGGCCTTGGTCAGCCGAGTCACCCGGTCGTCCTCCAACCGGATCTCCATCAGGACCACACCGTCCACCCGGCGCCCGGTGACGATCCGCTCGAACGATCGGTCATGGTCGCCACCGGATGGCGACAGCAGCACGTCGAGGTCATGGCGAGCGGCCGCCTCAACGACGCTGGCGACGAAGCCCAACTGCATGTCGGTCAACCGCTGGCTCGCCGGAGGAATCACCAGCCCGAGGGTGCGCGTGCGTCCCTCCTTGAGAGCACGGGCGCTGGCATTCGGTCGGTAGTCCAGCTCGTCGATGACCGCCTGGATCCGCTGCCGGGTCGCCTCCGACACGGTCCGCTTACCGCTCAGCACGTAGGACACGGTGCTGCGGGACACCCCCGCCCGGCGGGCGATCTCCCCGATGTTCATGCACCGCCCCCAAATCGATTCTTGCCCCGACAGGGGGACGCGCCATGCTCGTTCACGAGCATAACCGGCCGGAATCCCGTCTCTGGGTCAGCGACGACCCCGCGGCCGTCACTTCCGATCAGGAATCGAGAAGCGCTCCGAGTCTCGCCGGGCCTAGCCTTTCCCCAGGTAGCCGGCAGCACGCCGGGCCTTTGAACGGCGAAAAGGAGCCCCAGAATGTCCGCGAAGACCTCCACGACCGTGTCCGACGGCTTCAGTGCCGAGGAACGCGCCGCGATGAAGGAGCGCACCGCCGAACTGCGAGCCGAGGGCAAGAAGGGCGCCAAGAAGGCCGACGGGCTGCAGGCGCTCCTCGACCGGATCGCGCAGATGGAGCCGGACGATCGCGCGCTCGCCGAGCGCGTGCACGTGACGGTCACCGCCGCTGCCCCAGAGCTGCTGCCGAAGACCTGGTACGGGATGCCCGCCTACACGAACGCCGACGGCAAGATCGTCGTCTTCTTCCAGGACTCCGGCAAGTTCAACTACCGGTACTCGACCCTGGGCTTCCAGGACACGGCCAACCTCGACGACGGCGACCTGTGGCCCGTGGCGTACGCGCTGCAGAAGTGGAGCCCCGCCGTGGAGAAGAAGGTCGTCGAGTTGGTGAAGGCCGCGATTTCCTGACTGTTGCGTGGACCGACGCGGAATGGCTCTGGTGATTCACGCGTACCAGGGTCATGATCGACTTGTGTCGTTCTGGGAAGCCGTCTCGCGCTTCGGCGTACCGTCGCTCGTTTTCGTCGGCGCCGCGGTCGCCGCGTCCGTCGCCTTCTTCGGCTCGCCCGCCGACTTCTCCCGTCCGCACGGCTGGCAGTGGGCGTGGGTGGGGTTGTGGCTGATGATGAGCGCCGAGGCGGCATTCGGCACCGAGAGATCGTGGTTCGAGCGCGCCTGGAAGGGTGCCACCGCTCTGCTCGTGGCCGTGGCCTGCGCGGTTGCCGCCTGGCGCCACTACCGGTGGCGCAGGCTGGAACGGACGCGGCTGACGCCCGGATCGGCGGGGTGACGCCGGGCCCGGATCACGAGACGGCGCCGCCCTGCCGATCCGACACCCCAAAGCCTGTCGCCCGCAACGGCACTCGGCAGGGCAGCACGGATCGACCCTGAGGGCTACCGTGTGCCGCACCGTGACAGAGGGGTGGGCCGCGGTGGGTCTCCGGTTGCGGCGCGTCGCGATGATGCTGCTCGCCCAGCCCGATCGTGCGGCTCTGCAAGCTCCTGCCCCCGCCCTCATCGTCATGCTCCGCGGACCGTCAGGCGCTGCGGAAAGCACGGCGGTAGGCCTGAGGGCTGGTGCCCGTGACGAGTTTGAAGCGGTCCCGGAAGGCGGTGGTGGAGCCGAACCCGACCTGGGCCGCGACGCGGTCGATGGGATGAGCCGTGGCTTCCAGGAGGCGCTGCGCCTGGTGGACGCGCACGCGGTGCAGCCACTGCAGAGGGGTGGAGCCGATCTGGTCACGAAAGCGGCGGTTCAGGGTGCGGATGCTCATGCCGGCGTGACGAGCGATGTCGGTGAGGGTCAGCTCGCGGTGGGCGTTGTCACGCATCCACGCCACGAGGGGCTCCAGCGTGGTCCCGTCGGGGGTGGGCGGCTCGTGCGCGATGAACTGCGCCTGCCCGCCAGCGCGTTCCAACGGCATGACCGACAGTCGGGCCGCGTCCGCTGCCACCGTGGCGCCGTAGTCGCGTCGGATCATGTGCAGACACAGGTCGAGCCCGGCGGCGGCGCCGGCGGAGGTCAGAAGCTGGCCGTTGTCGACGTAGAGGACGTTCGGGTCGACCTGAATCTGTGGGTACTGGGCGGCGAGCTGATCGGTGGCGACCCAGTGCGTGGTGGCGCGCAGTCCGTCGAGGAGGCCGGCGGCGGCGAGGGTGAACGCGCCGACGCAGATCGAGGCGATGCGGGTGCCGTTGGCCGCGGCGGTCCGCAACGCGTCAAGAACCTCGGCGGGGGCCGCCGCGTCGGGGTCGGCGACACCCGGCACGATGATCGTGTCGGCGTCGTGGAGGATGTCCAGGCCCCACGGCACTGCGATGCTGAACGCGCCGGTGGTGACGGTTGGCGTCGCCGCACAGATCTGAACCCGGTAGCCGGCACGGCCGTCGAGCAGACGGGTGCGCTGGAACACCTCCATCGGCGTGGCGAGATCGAACGGGACGACGCTGTCGAGGGCGAGCACGGCCACGGTGTGCATCGCTGAAATCTAGCCAGCTATGCCTCTACGGTGACGGATGGCGTGGGTCTGTCCGCATCGGCCGTACGGCGGCGGGTGAGCCGGCGGTACACGTCGCTGATCGGCAGCCCGCCCGCGAAGCACCACAGGGCGATGACGGGATCGCAGATGGCGCAGCCAAACGACGAGTCGTGCACCGACGGAATGAGCGGGGTGCCGCGGCGGTGGTGCAGGACGTCCCAGGCGGTGTGCAGCAGCCATCCGATGCCGATGAAGGTGTAGGAGCTGAGCCCGGCGTAACCGACCACCACCAGCACGGCACAGAAGGCCAGCTCCCACAGACCAAATCCGCCGCCGCTGATGTAGGCGGCGCCAGCGCCCGTGACGATGAGCGCGTTCAGACGACGACGGTGCGGCTCGGGAACAAAGGAATTGAGCCCGACGTAGACCAGCCCAATGACGACTGGCATGACATAACGAAGCACGGTTTCAGCCCTGTCACCTCTGCGGAAGTGCGGTATCGAAAGGCAGCCTAGGCAGGCGTAACCTCGGGAGCGAGAGGCGAAAGTGCCGCACCCCAACGGATTCCGGCCACGGCAGGCGGAGTCAGGCGGTGGGCCGCAGGCGCTGCGCCCATTCCTCGAAGGTCGTGAGCGGGATACCGAGGGCCCGCGCGTACTCCGGGCGGGCGGGTTGCCCGGCGACGTGCATGAATTCATGGGAGGTGCCCGCCCACACCGGCATACCGGCGGCGACGGCCTCCTCCTCGGTCATGTCAGGCGCGGTGAGCTTGGTGCCCAGGGCACGCGAGAGGACTGCGGCGATGTCCGTCATCGTCAGGTAGTCGCTGGCCAGTTCCAGTTCGACTCCGTGGAACCGCCCCGGTGCGGCGATGGCCGCGGCGGCAGCGGTGCCGATGTCGTCGACCGCGACGAGGGAGATCCGGGTCTCGGGCTTCAGCACAGTGGCCAGGCCACCCTCGACGCCACGGGGAAACAGGTAGGCCATGGAGGGCAGGAAGTTCTCCATGAAGGTGCCCGGCTTGATGATCGTCCAGTTCGTGAAGCCGGCCTCGCGTACCCGGTTCTGGATGCCGGCCTTGGCAGTGTAGTAGGGCTCCAAGGACATCCAGCGACCTTCGGACCAGCCGGGAGTCTCGCTGTGCTGGCCCGCGCCGGAGACGGACGTGTGCACGTACTGGGGCACACCGGCGGCCAGCGCGGCTTCGATCAGGTTGACGGCGTGGGTCAACTCGCCGTCGAAGTCGATTGCATCGTCACTCATCGCGGGCATCTGCACCGAGAAGACGGCTCGGGCTCCTTCCGCTGCTCTACTCAGGGAGTCACGATCGTTCAGGTCGCCGGTGACCAGTTCGGCGCCGAGCGCCTCGACCGCCTTCGCCCGGTCGCTGCTGGGGTGGCGGACCAACGCCCGGACGGGGACGCCGGTCGCGAGCAGGGCCCGAGCGGTCGCACCGCCCTGCTTCCCGGTGGCGCCGGTGACCAGGACGGGTGCGGAATCGGTCGACATGAGCAGTCTCCTGTGGTGTGCGAGCACTAAACGGCGGGGTCCGCCGTTTTCCTTCAGCTAAGATACGGCGGACCCCGCCACTTAGCAAACTCCGAGGTGACGCCATGCCGGCCCTGCGTGCTGACGCCCAACGCAACTACGCTCGTCTGCTCACGGTCGCCGTGGCGGAGATCGCCGCGCACGGTGCGGACGCATCCCTGGAGCAGATCGCCCGCGCTGCGGGAGTGGGATCGGCAACCGCGCGCCGGCACTTTCCCAGCCGCCGCGCGTTGCTGGAGGCGGTCTTCCGGGAACGAGTCGAGACCCTGTGCGCTCTCGCCCGCGAGCTGACCGGCAGGGCCGACACCCGGGCCGCGCTTCTGGAGTGGCTGAGCGCCGTCACCACGTCCGCGTCGACGATCCGAGGACTGGCCGTCGCGCTGAACCGCGACCTGGCGGCCGACGCCGACGCCGCGCAGGGAAGCTGCGCCTCGGCGCAGCTCACCGAGGCAGGCGACCCCCTGGTGCGCCGCGCCGTGCAGGATGGCGCAGTGGCACCGGGCGTGGCCATCACCGACCTGCTCACGCTGGTCACCGGCATTGCCCTGGCAACGGAGCACCACCCGAACCCCGCTGCCGAAGCAGATCGACTGCTAGGCCTGACCGTGGCGGGGGTCAGTCCTCGACACGGTTGAGACAGCAGAACGCGCAGGCGGTTCGCATATATAGAATCCGTCTCACCTTCGGGCCGCCCCGGTCCGACTTCTCAGGAGGGTGCGCTGTGTCCGTACCCACCGTCACCGGCCCCCCGACGCTCTCCCCCGCCCGCGACGGCGAGCGGCTCGGCAGGCGGGCCTGGACCTCGCTGGTGCTGCTCGGCTTCGTCGGCCAACTGGCCTGGACGGTCGAGAACATGTACCTCAACGTGTTCGTCTACGACACCATCACCGACGACCCCACCGCCATCGCCACCATGGTCGCGGCGAGCGCGCTGGCCGCCACCGTGGCCACGCTGCTGATCGGTGCGGTCTCCGACCGGTCCGGTCGGCGCCGGGCCTTCATCGCCGTGGGCTACTTCGCGTGGGGTGTCACCACGGCGGCGTTCGGCCTTCTCACCGTGGATGGCGTGGCCGCACTGGCACCGGCGGCCGACGCGGTGTTGCTGGCCGTGGTCGCCGTGATCGCACTGGACTGCCTGATGTCGTTTCTCGGCTCCGGCGCCAACGACGCCGGGTTCCAGGCCTGGGTGACGGACGTGACCAGGCCGGCGAACCGGGGCCGGGTGGAGTCGGTGCTGGCCGTGATGCCGCTGCTGGCCATGCTCGCCGTCTTCGGCGGCTTCGACGGTCTCACCCGCGCCGGGCAGTGGCGGACGTTCTTCCTGATCATCGGTGTGATCATCGCCGCGGTCGGGGTGCTGGCCTGGTTCCTGGTACGCGACGAGCCCGTGCCCGTCCGTCGGGACGAGCGCCTGCTCCAATCGGTGCTGCACGGGCTGCGCCCAGCGGCCGTACGCACCAACCCTGGGCTGTACCTGGCGCTGTCCGCGTGGTCGATCTGGGGTGTGTCGACCCAGGTGTTCCTGCCGTATCTGATCATCTACGTGCAGCGCTACCTCGACATCGACGGCTATGCCCTCGTGCTCGGCGTCGTGCTGCTCGGCGCATCCCTGGTGAGCATCATCGTGGGCCGGTTCATCGACCGGGTGGGCCGGGTCAGCTTCCTCCTGCCCGCCGTCGGCGTGTACGCGGCCGGCCTGCTCGCGATGTACCTGGCCCGGGGCACGGGCCAGGCGATCGCCGCGGGGCTGCTCATGATGTCCGGGTTCATGCTGGTGCTGGCCCCGATCGGTGCGCTGGTACGGGACTTCTCACCGCCGGAGCGCGCCGGCCACGTGCAGGGCCTGCGCATGATCTTCGCGATCCTGGTGCCGATGGTCGTCGGGCCCTACCTCGGTGCGGCGGTCATCACCGGCGCCGGTGAGACCTACGCCGACCTGGGCGTCGTCAAACAGGTGCCGACGCCGAACATCTTCCTGGCCGCGCTGGCGGTGCTCGTCCTGATCCTCGTACCGGTGCTCGCGCTGCGCCGCCGGCGGTACGGCTCGGCGGCGCGGACATGACCCGGCCGCTGCTGACCCCGTGGGGCGAGGCGCTCGACCCCGACCGGCCGTTGCCGGAGTATCCACGCCCGCAGATGGTCCGCGACAGCTACCTCAACCTCAACGGCCGCTGGCAGTACGCGATCACCGACAGCGGCCGGCAACCGGACGGGTACGACGGCGAGATCATCGTGCCGTTCTCGCCGGAGACGCCGCTGTCGGGCGTCGGCCGGCAACTCCAACCAGGCCAGACCCTGTGGTACCAGCGGATGTTGCGGCTGCCCGACGGGTTCCGGCCCGACCCGTCGGCGCGGGTGCTGCTGCACTTCGGCGCCGTCGACCAGACCTGCGAGGTCTTCGTCAACGGCACGCTGGTGGGCGGGCACACCGGCGGCTACCTGCCGTTCCACTGCGACATCACCGAGGCGCTGCACGACGGCGACAACACCCTGGTCGTCGCCGTACGGGACGACACCGACACCGACCACCACTCGCGCGGCAAGCAGCGTCTCCGTCGGGGCGGGATCTGGTACAGCCCGCAGTCCGGGATCTGGCAGACCGTGTGGGTCGAGTGCGTGCCCGCCCTGCACGTACGGCGACTCACCCTGACCCCACTGCTCGACGAGGGTTGCGTCGACGTGACGGTCCACGCTGGGTCGAACGCGCCCGACGCGACGGTGACGATCCTGGCCGGCGACGACGTCGTGGGCGTGGCGCAGGCACCTGCCGGACGGCCGGTACGCGTTCCGATCCCCGAAGCGCGGCGGTGGAGCCCCGAGGACCCGTACCTCTACGGTGTGACCGTGGACCTGGGCGGCGACCGGGTCCGCAGCTACGTCGGTATGCGCTCGTTCGGCGTCGGCCCCGGCCCGGACGGCACACCACGGCTGCTGCTCAACGGCGCGCCGTACTTCCACGCCGGCATCCTCGACCAGGGTTACTGGTCCGACGGCTGGTACACGGCTCCCTCCGACGAGGCGATGGTCCACGACATCGCGACCATGAAGCGGCTCGGCTTCACCATGCTCCGCAAGCACATCAAGATCGAACCAGCGCGCTGGTACCACCACTGCGATCGCCTCGGCATGCTGGTCTGGCAGGACATGGTGAACGGCGGTGGTCGTTACCGGCCAGCGGTCGTCACCGCACCCGCGGTCAGCCCGCTCCGGCTCAACGACCGCCACCGGCGGTTGTTCGCCCGCGACGACGACGCCGGGCGTGAACAGTTCCGCGCCGAGTTGCACGACACCGTCGAGCACCTACGCAACGTCGTCAGCATCGCGGTGTGGGTGCCGTTCAACGAGGGCTGGGGCCAGTTCGACGCCGTCGCGATCGCCGCCGAACTCACCGCGCTGGATCCGACCCGCAGCGTCGACCACGCCAGCGGCTGGCACGACCAGGGCGGTGGCGACCTTCGCAGCCTGCACGTCTACTTCCGCCGCTTCCGCGTACCGCGGCGCCGCCGTGACCACCGCGTGCTGGTGTTGTCCGAGTACGGCGGCTACAGCCTCGCCGTCGGCGGGCACACCGCGACCGAACGCGAGTTCGGCTACCGCCGTTTCCGCGACGCGGCGTCGCTCGGCGCGGCTTTCCGCCGGCTGCACGCCGAGCAGATCGCCCCGGCGATCGCCAAGGGCTTGAGCGCCACCGTCTACACCCAACTGTCCGACGTCGAGGACGAGGTCAACGGTCTGCTCACCTACGACCGCCGGGTGCTCAAACTGCCGGCCGAACTGGTGGTCGAGGTGAACCGCCAGCTCCGTCTCTGACCGTGGCTACCAGCGGTTGCGCGCCTCCTCGGCCCAGCCGACGAGCCCGTCGAGACTCACCTTCGTCCCGTCGTCCGTCTTCGCCCACCCGGAGAAGTGCCCGAAACACTGGTGCGTCTCGTTCGCGACGACACCGAGGTTGTTGCGGGCCACCTTCTCGTGGAACGGCTGGAACTCGGCCTCGACCCGTTCCCCGCTGATCCGCCACGGGCGAAGCCAGTCCGACCGGTCGTAGGTCCAGCGCAACTCCTCGCCGATCTTGTGCAGCCGGCCGTCGACGAACAGGCCGTTCTCGGTGACCCCGGTGCCGTCGGTCCACTGACCGCCGAGCTGGATCGCTCGTCCCGGTGCCGCGCCGGCGGCCCAGTTCCACGTGATCGAGTACGGCCACCTGCCGCGACCGTGGTCCAGCACGGCGAACGCGTCCGGCCCACCGATCTCGTACGTCTGGCCGTGCAGCTCCAGCAAGCCGTGAACAGGGCGGCCGACGTCCTTGACCGTGTACTGGAATCGTGTGCGGCTCCAGGGCACGACCACGCCGAGCGACTCGTGCCCGGCCGGCAACGGCACCTCCACCTCCAGTCGTACTCCGGGGGCGGTCGCCGAGATGGCGGTGCCGTCGGGACGCTGAGCGATCCGGATCGCCAGGTCACGGCCCCGCGCCCGCGCCTCACCCACACCGCTGTGCGGCGACAGCACCGTCCCGCGCGCCAGCGGCACCACCACGTCGGTCTTCGTCTCGGCGCCGCTGTCCCGATCGAGTACGTAGACGCCGTGCACACCGGCGTAGTCGATCGACGAGGCGACCAGCCCGACGATGTGCTGTGGCGTGACGATGCCCCAGTACTCCCACCGTTTGGTCCGGCCCCAGCCGCGCAGGTTCGCGGTGTGCAGGGGGCGGCGGGTCCAGCCGACCGCCTCCGGGTTGAGTCGACCGTCCGGTTGGCACAGATCGACAGGTGAGGTCAATTCACGTTCGTGCGTCACGAGGTGCAGGATAGCGCCCGGCTGCGGGTGCGGCCCGCTGCGCACTCGCCAGAGTTCCACCACAGTTGACCGCGATCCCACAGCCGGCCGGCTGGCAGGTCCGCGACCTGGCCGGGTCCCAGACCTGTTCGCCAGTTGGCGTCCGGCTCGGCCTGCCGGCGCACCTTTCGGCTCATCTCGTTCTAAGTGAGCCGTAATCGAGGCTATCTGCGCCAAGTTGCTTGGTCAACGGCAAGTATTAGAACCGTTCTCGTCTCAATAACGGTACGCTGATCCCATGCGGCCACCTGATGCCCCCGTCCTGCCGAGCTACGGCACCACCGGCAACGAGCGGCTGGTCCTCGCCGCTCTGCGGGGCGGAGCCGTTCTCAGCCGCGCCGAGCTGAGCGCCACGACCGGCCTGCCGAAGACGACGGTGACCGGCATTGCCAATCGCCTCCTGCAACGGGGCATGGTGGTCGAACACACCGCCGACAGCGGACGGCAGCACCGGGGTCGCGGACGGCCCGCGAGTGGCCTCACGCTGGCGGACACCGGCGGCCTCGTCGCGGCCCTCTGCTTCAGCCACACCACGATCCGGGCCGCAGCGGTCGGCTGGGACGGCACGTTTGCCGCCTCCCGGACAAGCGACATCGGCAAAGATCGCGACCAGCAACGCGTGCTCGACCGAGGGCTCCGCCTGCTCGCAGAGGCGTTCGCCGAGACGGGGTCGACGCCAGAGCAGGCCGACCTTGCCGTCGTCGGCGTTCCGGCAGCCTTCGAGCAGGGGGTGGGGGCGGTGTTCGACCAGCTGCCCGACGCAGCCCGCACGGCCGTGCCCGAGCTGGCGAAGCTGTTCGGGTGGTTTCGGTCGGACCCGGTACCGATCGTCACCGAACGACTCGGCATCCCGACGACGGCGGAGAACTACGCCAACCTCGCAGCGCTGGGCGAGGCGACCGCTGGGGCGGGGCGCGGCATGGACGACATCATCTACATCAAGCTGGTCGAGGGGGTCGGCGCCGGGCTGATCCTCGGTGGTCGGCTGCACCGGGGTGCGCGCGGCCTGGCCGGGGAACTGGCACACGTGCAGGTGCTCCCCGACGGACGATCGTGCCTGTGCGGGAGTCGCGGTTGCCTCGCGGCCACCTATGGCGGCTTCGTGGAATCGATCGGCCGCTCGGCCTACCCGGAACCGTTGACCTTCGCCGACATGCGCGAGCTCGCCACGGCGGGCGACGTGGGCACCCGGCGCATCATGGCCGACCTCGGCCGGGGCTTCGGGCGCGCGCTCGCCGACGTCTGCGTCATGCTCAGCCCGGAAGCGATCATCGTGGACGGAATGCTCGGGGCCGCCGCGGAGCCGTTCCTCGCCGGCATGCGCGACGCGATCGACCGCCGCATGCCGAATGTCTTGGCCCAGAGCCTTCAGCTACTTCCCGGCGTGCTCGGTGAGCGGGCCGACATGCTCGGCGCGGTCGCGATTGCCCGGACGGGGCAGCTGCCCGCCGCAACCTCCACAAGGTAACGGCGAGGTTACGGCCGCAGCGTGTCCGCAACACTCACGTTCCCTCGTGTTGCGAAGTCCCCTGGTAGCGGATATGTTCTGCCCCACAACAAAGTCTTCCTCCGTCCTCGGCCGGTCGGGGGAAGCGCCAGCGTCGCGACCGTTCCACTCCGGCTCCTTGCCCGGTACTCGCCTGAACCGTCGCCTGGCCTCCTTCGCGGGCCGGTGCATTCGTTGATCCGAATGCACCTCCCGATCACCGTGGACTCCCCCCGTCCACGACCAACTGCGGCACCGGACCGGTGCGAGCCGGGGACCTCCCCTGCCGCAAAGATGGAGGTACGACCACCGATGAAAATCCGACCAACCGCTCGATGGGTCGCGGGAATGTCAGCGGCAACGGCTGTTGCTCTGGCCGTCACCGCAGGTCCACCCGCGATGGCCAACTTCGCCAGCGCCTCGCGCGGTGCCAGCAGCTACCCCGGCCAGTCCCCCGTCGTCCAGACCGACAAGGGTGCGGTCCGGGGCGAGGCCAAGAGCATGGTGACCTCTTTCAAGGGCATCCCCTTCGCCGCGCCGCCGACCGGCGACCTCCGCTGGAAGGCGCCGCAGCCGGCCGCCACGTGGAAGGGCACGAAGGACGCGACACAGTTCGGCGCCTCCTGCGTGCAGGGCACCGGATGGGACCCCGGATATGACAAGCCCACGCTGACGGAAGACTGCCTCTACCTCAACGTGTACCGACCCAGCACCGTCTCCAAGAAGAACCTTCCAGTCTTCTTCTGGATCCACGGCGGCGGCAACTTCGCCGGCGCCGGGCGCGACACCAACCCGGACAAGTTCGTGACGCGAGAGGACGCCGTCTACGTCACGATCAACTACCGGCTCGGCGCCATGGGCTACCTCGTGAATCCGGCCCTTGAGGCGGACAACCGCGACGGTTCGGCCGGCAACTTCGCGATCCTGGACCAGCAGGCCGCACTGCGCTGGGTCCAGAAGAACATCAAGGCCTTCGGCGGCAACCCCAACAACGTCACCGTCGCAGGGCAGTCCGCCGGCGCCGGCAACACGGCCGTGCAGCTCGCTTCGCCCTCGGCGCGAGGTCTCTTCGACCGCGCCATCCTCCAGAGCGGAGGCGGCAGCCCTCTGCGGATGTTGCCGGCGGCTCGCCAGAGCGGCGAGCAGTTCAGCGCCGAGCTCGGCTGCCCGACGGGCGCGGGCCAGGTCGACTGCCTTCGCTCGAAGAACCCCACCGAGATCCTCGCGGCACAGGCCAAGGTCCGTCAGTCGGGCGCTGTCGCCGGCACTCGCGTCGTGCCGACCGACCCGATCGACCTGATGAAGACCGGCAAGCTGACCGATCTGCCGGTCCTGGTCGGTGGCACGTCCGACGAGTCGCAGCAGAGTGTCTTCGCCGCCTACGACTATCTCGGCAAGCCGCTCACCACCGAGCAGCTCAACACCCTGATCTCCACCACGTACCCGGACGGTGTCGACCGGATCCGCGCCACCTACCCGGTGGCGAACTACAAGTCGCCCACCGTGACCTGGGGTGCGATCCAGAGCGACCAGCGTGCGTGCCGGGACCAGACGCTGCGCGAGCGGCTGGCGAAGGACACCAGGACCTACGCCTACGAGTTCGCCGAGAAGAACGGCCCGGCCTTCGTCTCGATCTGGCGCCTCAACACCGACTACCCCTTCGGTGCGACCCACGTCAACGACCTCGGCTACCTCTGGGACTACCTCGGCACCGCCCTGCCCTTCAGCAGCGAGCAGGTCGACCTGTCCAACCAGATGATCAGCTACTGGGGCAGCTTCGCCCGTGACGGCAAGCCGAACGCGCAGTTCGCGCCGACCTGGCCCCGGTACGTCCCGCAGGGTGACCTCCTGCAGTTCGCGGCCCCCAGCGCCCAGCGGGTCGCCGACGCCACGATCGGCAACTCGCACAACTGCTCCGTGTGGGACGCGGTCAGTCCCGCTGTCTGACGAATTCAACGAGGTCCGCGATGTGGTGTCTCGGCACCACATCGCGGATCCCGGAAGCGAGCGCAGCGGGCAAGTCGTAGCTGCGCAGACCCCTCGTAACGACCGAAAGGGAATGTTAGGTGAGAAGTTTCTCCAAGGGTCGCCTCGCCACGTGGGTTGCGGCCGTGGTTGCTCCCGTGCTGCTGCTCGGCGCAGGTGCCAGTGCCGTCGCCCAGGCCAACGGAAAGGGCGACCCACGCGGCGGTGACCCCGTCGTGCAGAGCCAGAGCGGGCTCGTCCGCGGCGTCGCGGCGGGCCAGTTCGACCAGTTCCTCGGGCTGCCGTACGCGGCGCCTCCCGTACGCGAGCTGCGGTTCGCCCCTCCGGCCGCGCCGGAGTCGTGGCGGGGAACCAGGGCGGCCGATCAGCAGGCCCCGGCATGCATCCAGTTCGAGCCGACCGGCATCCGCGAGGAGCAGGCCGTCAGCGAGGACTGCCTCTACCTGGACGTCTACCGGCCGAGCAAGGTCGCGAAGAAGGCCAAGCTGCCGGTCATGCTCTGGTTCCACGGCGGTGGCCACACCCAGGGCACCGGCGTCATCTACGGCGGCGGAACGATGGCCGCCAAGACTGACACGATCATCGTCTCGATCAACTATCGCCTCGGAGCCCTCGGCTTCCTCGCCCACCCCGCGCTCAGCGAGGTCACCGAAGGTGGGTCCGGCAACTACGGCCGGATGGACCAGCTCGCGTCGATGAAGTGGGTTCGGGACAACATCGCCAACTTCGGCGGTGACCGCAACAACGTGACGATCTACGGCCAGTCCGCCGGCGGCCAGGGCGTCTGCGACATGCTGGCCATGCCCGCGGCCAAGGGCCTGTTCCACAAGGCGATCGTGCAGAGCCAGCAGTGCCTGGCCACCCGCAACACGCTCGCGGTCGGCGAGCAGCGGGGTGTCGGATTCGCCGAGTCGGTGGGTTGCACCGATGCCGCCACCGTCGTGAACTGCCTGCGTGCGGCGTGGCCCGGGAAGCTCGTCGCCAACCAGGCGAACTACCTTGGCAACTCGAAGGTGGGCGGCTCGCTGCTGCCCAAGTCGTTCGCCGACGCGTTCGCCGACGGCACCTGGAACAAGGTGCCGGTGATGAGCGGCACCACGCGCTCCGAGAACCGGCTCACCGAGACCGCCCTCGCCGGGATCACCGCGCAGGGCTACGTCGACACGATCAAGCGCGAGTACGGCGTCAAGGCGGACCGCGTCCTGGAGCTGTACCCGCTGAGCAAGTTCAAGAGCCCGTGGGACGCCATCACGCAGGTGCACACCGACGCCGGTCGCGCGTGCCAGACCGAGCAGGCCGCTCGGGTGATCTCGACCAAGACCTCGCTCTACCGCTACGAGTTCAACGACCCGACCTCGCCGACCCTCTACGGGTTCCGCGTCCCGGGTGAGGACGTCTCCAACGGACACAGCGGCGAGCTGGCCTACCTGTTCGACTTCACCCTCGGCGAGCGGCCCCTCACCGCACAGCAGAAGAAGCTGTCGGACCAGATGATGCGGTACTGGGGCGCCTTCGCCCACAACGGCAACCCGAACTACCGGGGTGCCCCGTCGTGGCCGACCTACGGCGGCGACGAGAACGTGATGCAGTTGCGCACCGGCGGAGCGAGCCGAGTGATCAACACCTTCGCGGCGGAGCACAACTGCGGCCTCTGGCTCAGCTGACCTCGCACGGCACGTATCGATAACGGAACAGTGCGGGCCCGCCCCGAAAGGGCGGGCCCGTCCGCGTCCGAGCCCCGCCGGAACCTGCGGTGACTCGTACAGAAGGCTGAGGGTGGGTGTCGGGCTGCTCGTGGCGGAGGACCGGCCACGGCGTCGCTCAGTCGACGCCGAACTCCATCGCGGCGCGGTCGAGTGCCGCGTCGTCGGCGGAGGAGACGCCCCGGGACGCGATGGCTTCCGCGCCGCCCTCCGGCATCGCACCGATGAGCCCGGTCGAGGCCGCCTGGGCCGCGCCGACCATCCGTTGCGGGGTCGCGCCGCCGACCATGCCGAGGGTGGCGTACTGCTCCAGCTTGGCCCGCGAGTCCGCGATGTCCAGGTTGCGCATGGTGAGCTGGCCGATCCGGTCCGACGGCCCGAACGCCGAGTCCTCGGTACGCTCCATCGACAGCTTGTCCGGGTGATAGCTGAACGCCGGGCCGGTGGTGTCCAGGATCGAGTAGTCCTCGCCCCGGCGCAGCCGCACCGTCACCTCGCCGGTGACCGCGGTGCCGACCCAGCGCTGCAGTGACTCGCGCAGCATCAGCGCCTGCGGGTCCAGCCAGCGCCCCTCGTACATCAGCCGACCGAGCCGGCGGCCCTCGCTGTGGTAGTTCGCCAGGGTGTCCTCGTTGTGGATGGCGTTGACCAGCCGCTCGTACGCGGCGTGCAGCAGCGCCATGCCGGGTGCCTCGTAGATGCCCCGACTCTTGGCCTCGATGATCCGGTTCTCGATCTGATCCGACATGCCCAGGCCGTGCCGGCCGCCGATGGCGTTGGCCTCCAGCACCAGGTCGACGGGGCTGCCGAACTCCTTACCGTTGATCGTCACCGGGCGACCCTGGTCGAAGCCGATGGTGACGTCCTCGGTCGGAATCTCCACCGACGGGTCCCAGAACCGGACTCCCATGATCGGGTTGACCGTCTCGATGCCGGTGTCGAGGTGCTCAAGGGTCTTCGCCTCGTGCGTGGCGCCCCAGATATTGGCGTCGGTGGAGTACGCCTTCTCGGTGCTGTCCCGGTATGGCAGGCCGCGTTCGAGCAGCCACTCCGACATCTCCTTACGCCCACCCAGTTCGGTGACGAAGTCGGTGTCGAGCCACGGCTTGTAGATGCGCAGTTGCGGGTTGGCCAGCAGGCCGTACCGGTAGAACCGCTCGATGTCGTTGCCCTTGAAGGTCGAGCCGTCGCCCCAGATCTGGACGTCGTCGGAGATCATCGCCCGCACCAGCAGGGTTCCGGTCACGGCCCGACCCAGCGGGGTGGTGTTGAAGTACGCCCGCCCGCCCGAGCGGATGTGGAAGGCCCCGCAGGTCAACGCCGCCAGGCCCTCCTCGACCAGGGCGGCGCGGCAGTCGACCAGTCGGGCGACCTCGGCGCCGTAGCTGAGCGCGCGACCGGGCACCGAGGCGATGTCGGGCTCGTCGTACTGGCCGATGTCGGCGGTGTAGGCGCAGGGAACGGCGCCCTTGTCGCGCATCCACGCGACCGCGACCGAGGTGTCGAGGCCGCCGGAGAAGGCGATGCCGACACGTTCACCGATGGGCAGGGAGGTGAGAACCTTGGACACGAGGAAGAGTATGCACAATCCCGCATGGTCATGCATAGAGAAGTGGGCGACACCACGAGGATTTTTCCTCGGAACGTCACGGCTCGCCGTCGGCGGGCACCCCCGATCCGATCCCGCCGGCCGTAGGCTCACCGACATGACGACAGCGCAGGCCCACACCCTCGCCGTGACCGGCGTCGATCTGGTCTACGACGTCCGCGGTCCACTACCCCCGTCCGGCGGGCACCCCGCGCTGCTCATGATCGGCCAGCCGATGACGGCGGAGGGCTTCGAAGCGCTCGCCCCGCATTTCACGGACCGCACGGTCGTCACCTACGACCCTCGCGGCCTGGGCCGCAGCATCCGGACGGACGGCCGGGCCGACCACACGCCGCAGCGTCAGGCTGCCGACCTGCACCTGCTGATCGAGGCGCTCGGCGCCGGCCCGGTTGACGTGTTCGCCAGCAGCGGCGGTGCGGTGACCGCGCTCGAACTGGTCGCGACCCACCCCGACGACGTCGTCACACTGGTGGCACACGAGCCGCCGATCAACGCCGTGCTCCCCGACGCCACGGCCGCCGAGCGCGCCCAGGCCGCCTTCTATGAGGCTTACCAGGCGAAGGGCACCGGGGCAGGCATGGCCGCCTTCATCGCGATGACGTCCTGGCAGGGCGAGTTCACCGATGCCTACTTCGCCCAGCCCGCGCCCGACCCGGCGATGTTCGGTCTGTCGACCGACGACGACGGCAATCGCGACGATCCGCTGCTGTCGAAGAGCTCGTGGGCGATCACCGACTACCGCCCCGACGCGAGCGCGCTCACCGCGGCAACGACGCGGATCGTGATCGCGGTCGGCGAGGAGTCGGCGGGAACGTACACCGCGCGTACGACCCTGGGCACTGCTGCGTTGCTCGGCCAGGAGGCCGTGGTCTTCCCAAGCCACCACGGAGGCTTCCTCGGTGGTCAGTTCGGTTACGCGGGCAAGCCCGAGGAGTTCGCGGCAAGGCTGCGCGACGTGCTGGACGCCGGCTGACCGTCGCGGGCCCGCGCAGCGGACGGGGCTCGGCGCCACCGGCACCCTCTCGAGCACCCTGCCGCTCGCCGCTGGCGGCGGCGCCGCCCTGTTGGCGGCCGGCGCGGGAATCCTCGTGCTGAGGCGTCGCCGCAAGCGCGCCTGACCGACCCACCCGGCCCCGGACGCCCGCCCGCACGGCGGGCGACCGGGGCCGGCCGCACTGTGTTCACCAGGCTGTCCGGCGAACCGCCGGCCCTGCAGGTGCCGTGCGCCTAGGGTGGGAGCCGGGCGACCACCGTGGCTGAATCGCGCTACGGACGGCGCTGTACAAGGCTCTTTCCGTGCTAGCCGGAAGGCGTGCGATGTCCGGGGTCAATTCGCCTTGCCGCGTACGAATGGGCGGCGCCACGCTCGTTCGACCGGTGCCGACCCGGCCACCTTCACGCTCTGACGCGAGAGCGTCTTCGGCACCGACACAGGCGGCGGCAGCGGCGGCAGCGGACGACGCCGACTCTCGCTGAGATGGACTGGGCTGGATGGGCACTGTTCGGGTTGGTCGCCACTGTGTCACTCACCGCGGCGATGATCACCGCTCAGATGGCCGGGCTCACCCGTCTCGATCTTCCCTTGGTGCTCGGGACCATCGTCACCGAGGATCCCGACCGGGCGCGGGCCGTCGGGTTCTTCATCCACCTCACTGCCGGTCAGGGCTTCGCTCTCGGGTATGCGGCCGTGTTCGCCATGCTGCATCGCGCCAACTGGTGGATCGGGGGGTTGCTCGGTGCGCTCCACGTCGCGATAGCGCTGACCGTGCTCCTGCCCCTGCTGCCTGGTGTCCATCCGCGCATGGCGTCACATCGGGCCGGCCCGGCCAGCACCGCCGTGCTGGAGCCGCCCGGCCTGTTCGCCCTCAACTATGGCGTTCAGACACCGGCGGTCATGGCTGTCGTCCATGTCATCTACGGGGTGGTCCTCGGGCTGCTCCTACAGGCTCGGTGACCTGCACCGGCCGCGGTGAGCGTTCTTCGCTGGCGCGCGGCCGCAGCCGGCGCCGGCTGCCGCTCGTCGCTGGAGGTTCTCCATGACCGACGTCCCCATGGCTCATCAGCGGCCTGCGGCGCCGATCGGCGACTACGGGCTGCTGAGCGACACCCGCACCGCTGCCCTCGTCGCCAGTGACGGCGGGATTGACTGGCTCTGCGTACCCCGCTTCGACGGTGACCCCATGTTCGGCCGGCTGGTCGGTGGCCCGGCGGCGGGGACGTTCCGCGTCGGGCCGGCCCGGCCTGCGACAGTCGTCGAGCGGCGTTACCGGCAGCACACCGCCACGCTGGAGACGACCTGGACGGTGGACGGCTGTCGGCTCACCCTCACCGAGTCCATGGTGGCCGAGCTCGCCGGACGTCTGCTGCCCACGACGTTGCTCGTACGGCGTCTGTCGGCTGAGGGAGGCCCTGTCGACGCCGTGGTGGAGTTCGATCCCCGGCTCGGCGCCCAGCACCGCCGACCCCGGGTCCACCACCGCGACAGGGATCTCGTGTGCGAGTGGGGGGCCCTCGCGGTGTCGCTGGGCTGCGCACCTGGATTCACCGTCGAACCGGGTGCGCCCACCGCGATCACCGTCCAGCCGGGTGTTTCGGTGACGCTCGTGCTGGCCATCGCCCATCGCGAGCCATTGATCCATGTCGAGCCGGCAGCGGCCTGGGACCTTCTCGTCGCCGACGAAAACCGTTGGCGGGCCTGGGCCGCAGAGATCGACGCCGCACTGCCGTTCCGGGAGAGCGTCGTACGCAGTCTGCTGACCCTGCGGTTGTTGACCTACTCTCCCTCGCAGGCACCGGTGGCCGCACCGACGACCTCGTTGCCCGAGGATCCCGGCGGGGTGCGCAACTGGGATTACCGCTATGTCTGGCCACGAGACGCCAGCATCAATGTCAACGCGTTCCTCGGCGTAGGCAAACTGGAGGAGTCCAACGGATTCCTCGCGTGGTTGCTGCATGCCAGCCGGCTGCAGCGACCACGCCTGCCAGCGCTGCTCACCTTGGACGGCCGCCACGTACCGCGAGAGCGGGAGCTGCCCGGCTGGAGCGGCTACCTCGACAGCAGGCCGGTACGGGTTGGCAACGGCGCCGCCGAGCAGCACCAGCTCGACGGCTACGGCTGGGTGGTCGATGCCGCATGGGTGCTCGTACAGGCCGGGCACCGCTTGAACTCGGAGACGTGGCGGGCCGTGCGCGGCTTCGCCGATCTGGTCGCCCGGCGCTGGCCGGAGCCCGATGCCGGCATCTGGGAGGTGCGCGAGCCCGTCCAGCATGTGCATTCCAAACTCATGGGCTGGCTCGCCGTCGACCGCGCCCTGCGCATCGCCGCAACCCACCGGGTCTCCGAGCGGCAACGCCGCCGGTGGCAGGAGGTCCGGGAAGCCATCGCCACCGACGTGCGGGCCCGGGCCTTCGACCCGTCGCAGGCAAGCTACGTCCGCAGCTACGGCGCACCGGAACTGGACGCGGCTCTGCTCGTCCTGCCGTTGCTGGGCATGGACGACAGTGGGTCGGATCGCGTACGCGGCACCATCGATGCCATTCGCGACCGGCTTTCTGCCGGCGGCCCGCTTCTCTACCGCTACCCGCCAGGACGCGACGGCCTCCCCGGCTCCGAAGGCGCGTTCCTGCCCTGCTCATTCTGGCTCGTGCAGGCCCTCGCGCACACCGGACGACGCGCCGAGGCGGTCGAACTGTTCCGGGAACTGCTCGGACGCGCCAGCCCACTCGGCCTCTACGGCGAAGAGGTGGACCCCACAACCGGCGCTTTCCTCGGCAACTACCCGCAGACGCTGACCCACGCCGCGCTCATCCAGGCCGCACTCGCGATCCGAGACGCCGCGCCTGCTGATCAGGAGAGCGGACGATGACGACGCCGCCGACCCGCGGCGGAGATCCCGGACGAGTAGGTACTTCTGGACCATCGGCACCCGACCTCTGAGACGGATCTCCCAAGGGAGTACGCGGCTGGTCTCTAGGACGCTTGGCGGATGGGCATGTCAGCCAGCCAGACGGTGGCCAGGTCGCTGAGGGGGACGTCGAGGGCCTGGCTGAGGCAGACCACGGTGCCGAACGCCGGTGCGGGAAGGCGGCCCGCCTCGATCTTGCGCAGCGTCTCGGGAGAGATGCCGGCTGACAGGGCCACCTCGACGAGGCTACGGCCGGCCCGTGCGGCCCGGAGGGCGGTTCCAAGGCGCTGGCCCGCTGCGATCTGTTCGGTGGTGAGTGGTTGGCGAACCATGGCAGCAGGATAGCCCTCCGGAGCATCCCCGACCTGGCGTGGTATAAAAATAACGGTATAAAAATACCGCATCCGGAGAGGGAGACTGTCGTGATCGAGCTCAAGTCCGCCGAGGAGATCGGCCGGATGGCGGTGACCGGCCAGTTCGTCGGCGAACTACTCGCCGAGCTGAGCGGTGTGGCGGCAGTCGGCGTCAACCTGATGGATCTCGAACACCACGCCCGCCGCCGGATCAAGGAACGCGGTGCCGAATCCTGCTACTGGGACTACGCCCCTTCGTTCGGCCGCGGCCCGTTCCGCAACGTGCTGTGCCTGTCGGTCAACGACGCGGTGCTGCACGGCCTGCCGCACGACTATGTTCTGCGGGACGGTGACCTGCTCAGCATCGACATGGCGGCCGGCATCGACGGCTGGGTCGCCGACTCCGCGCTCTCCGTCATCGTCGGCACCCCCGACCCGGCCGACCTGAAGCTGATCGAGGCCACCGAGGTCGCACTGGAGGCCGGCATCACCGCCGCCAGGCCCGGCGGCCGGCTCGGCGACATCTCCGCCGCGATCGGCGAGGTCGCCCACTCCTACGGCTACGGCGTCAACGCCGAGTTCGGCGGCCACGGCATCGGCCGCACCATGCACGAGGCCCCGCACGTCTCCAACAACGGGCGCGCCCGCCGCGGCATGAAACTCGACCCCGGCCTCACCATCGCCATCGAGCCCTGGTTCTGCCGCTCTACCGACAAGATCAAGTTCGACAAGGACGGCTGGACGATCCGCTCGGCCGACGGCTCCCGCACCGCCCACTCCGAGCACACCATCGCCGTCACCGCATCCGGCCCCCAGGTTCTGACCCGCCGCCCCACTCACGGCGCCACCTCGGCCGATCCCACCAAAAAGCCCGCCACCGCACCCTGACCCGCTCCTATGCCGCGCGGGCCCGTGGCCGCGCGGCCCGGCCACAGCGGGGCTGTCGCAGCAGCTGACCGAGTGCGTCCTAACCGGCGCAACCTTGAAACGGCTCATGGAGCCGTCGCACGTCTGGTGCCTCGTCATGCTGGCTTGCACGGGTAATTAGGTGCTCCCTGGGGGCGGTGGTGGTGGCCGAGGTGGTTCGTGGTCGAGGGGTCGTACGACGCTTTCGAGCTGAATCGTTTGTGACATCGGGTGGCGTCTCAGCCGCGGTGGCGCCAGCCGACCACTGATCCGTTTACGACATCAGCTCGAAAGCGTCCCGCGGGCGGACCCTCCGCCGGTACCCGAGCGGATCCTGAGGTGACTCGTCAGAACGCGATGAGCACCTTGAGGGCCTCGCGGTCGTCCATGGCCCGGTAGCCCTCGGGCACGTCCTCGAGCGAGACGGTCCGGTCGAAGACCTTGCCGGGGTCGACGGTGCCGTCGAGGATGCCGGGCAGCAGCTCGCCGATGTAGGCGCGCACGGGGGCCGGGCCGCCGTTGAGGGTGATGTTGCGGCCGAACAGGCTGGCGAAGCCGACCGGCGCCTCCTCGTACTGAGGTACGCCGACGCGGCTGATGACACCTCCCGAGCGGACGATGCCGACGGCTTGGTCGTAGGCAGGCCGGTGCCCGACCGCTTCCAGGACCTTGGGCGCCCCACCGCCGGTCAGGTCGCGGACCTTCGCGATGCCTTCCTCACCGCGCTCGGCGACCACGTCGGTGGCACCGAACTCGCGGCCCAGATCCGTACGGACCTTGTGGCGTCCCATCAGGATGATGCGCTGGGCACCCAGCTGCTTGGCGGACAGCACGGCGAGCAGCCCGACCGCACCGTCACCGATGACCGCGACGGTGTCACCCTCGGCGACGTTCGCGCGCTTGGCGGCGTGGTAGCCGGTGCCATACACGTCGGCCAGGGTCAACAGCGAGGGCAGCAGTGCGGAGTCGGTGTCCACGGGCAGGGCCACGAGGGTGCCGTCGGCGAGCGGGACGCGGATCAGTTCCGCCTGGGCGGCGCTGAAGAATCCGACGTGTACGCAGGCGGTCTGGAGGCCGGCACGGCAGAACTCGCAGGTGTTGTCCTGGTAGGAGAAGGAGGCGACGACCAGGTCGCCGCGCTTGACGGTAGCGACGTCGGCCCCGATCTGTTCGACGACGCCGATGAACTCGTGCCCCATCTGCATCCCTTGCTCCCGCACGGGCAGGTCGTGGTACGGGTGCAGGTCACTGCCGCAGACACAGGCGCGCACGATGCGAACGATCGCATCTGTGGGTTGCTGGATGGTCGGGTCGGGCATGGACTCGACGCGGACGTCGCCGGCGCCGTACATCAGGGTGGCACGCATGTGTTGTTTCCTTCGGGTTGAAGCAAGGGGTTGATGTGCGGTTGTTGTTGAGGATGTCGCGGGCGGGGGTCAGTGCTGGTTCGCCGTCTGGTACTGCTCGTCGGTGACGGCTTCGAGCCACGTGGTGGGGTCCTCGCCGCCGGGCAGGGCCTCGAGCAGGGCCAGGTGGCTCATGAACGTGTCCGCTGCGGCGCCGTGCCAGTGCTCCTCGCCGGGCGGGCAGATGACCGTCTCGCCGGCGTGGATGCGCACCACGGATCCGTCGCGAATGCCGACCAAGCCGACACCCTCAGTGACGTGCAATGTCTGGCCCACGGCGTGGGAGTGCCAGTTCGAACGGGCGCCCGGAGTGAAACGGACCAGCGCCACGGTCATCCGCGACGGCTCCGTCCCGTTGTAGATCGGGGTCAGGTAGACGTCCCCGGTGAACCACGAAGCGGGCGTCTTCACGGTGGGGCTGACCGGCTTGAGTTCCATGTCGTGCTCCTCGGTCTCGGACATTGGGCCAGGTTGGGCGCATCATCGCTCGACCCAGCGGCAGCAGGCCGAGCAGCGGAAACGCTCGCCGTCGCGGCTCACGTCATCCATGAAACCTGCCCCAGGCCGCCCGTGGGAGGGGTTGTCGAAACAGGTAATGACAGAACCCCTCTGCCGTACGGCGGGGGCCGTAGCGTGGCGGACATGGAGAACCAGGACGACGTCCGCGAATTCCTGGCTTCCCGACGCGCCAGGATCACCCCCGAACAGGCCGGCCTGCCGTCCTTCGGCGGCACCCGCCGCGTCGCCGGGCTGCGCCGAGCCGAGGTCGCCATGCTCGCCGGAGTCAGCCCCGACTACTACACCCGGCTGGAGCGCGGCAACCTCTCGGGCGCCTCCGACAGCGTCCTGGACGCCATCGCCCGTGCCTTGCGGCTCGACGAAGCCGAACGCTCCCACCTGTACGACCTTGCCCGCACCGCCAACACCCCGCGCATTCGACGCCGGTCGGTCAAGCAGCAGATCCGGCCCGGCGTGCAGGGCCTGCTCGACGCCATGACGGAGGCCCCGGCCTTCGTCCGAAACGGCCGCCTCGACATCCTCGCCGCCAACCAGCTCGGCCGGGCCCTGTACGCACCGGCCTTCGACAGCCCGGACCGTCCGGTCAACCTGGCGCGGTTCTGCTTCCTCGACCGCCGCGCCGACGACCTCTACCCACACTGGGACGACGCGGCCAACACCACCGTCGCGCTGCTGCGCACCGAAGCCGGCCGGGACCCGTACGACAAAGCCCTCAGCGACCTGGTCGGCGAGCTCGCCACTCGCAGCGACGACTTCCGCACCCGGTGGGCGGCCCACAACGTGCGTCTGCACCACACCGGCGTCAAACACTTCCAGCACCCGGTTGCCGGCCGGCTCGACCTGGCATTCGAGGCCATGCCTCTCCCGGCCGACCCCGGACTGACCCTCACCGCCTACAGCGCGGCAGCCGGCACACCCTCCGGCGACGCGCTGCGTCTGCTGGCCAGCTGGGCCGCGACCAGCACACCGGTCGACACCTCAGCCGACCAGCGCTGAGCAGCACAGCGGGTCGTCGATCCAGTCCGGAACGACGAGTCAGCAGCCGATCCGACTGGACCCGATCGCGACGTCGTCGTACCAGAGGGTGTCGGCCCCGCCGCCGTAGCTTTCCCAGCCCAGCTTCAGGTCGGTGAGCTGCGGCCGCCAGGTGCGGTTGTACCACTGGCCGTCGATGTCGTGCGTCGGTACGCCGTCCGCGGTCAGCCCGGTGATGGCGGTGCCGTCCAGCCAGGTACGGAGCTGACCGGCCGACCCGTCCACCATGAACTCCACGCAGGCCCACCGATTGGTGGGTAGCGGCACGCTCTGCGCCACCCCGGCCGGGCTCTGCTCGGGCAGGGTCGCGTCGTCGGAGGCGCGGTTCCACTGCATGGTGCCGTTCTGGCCGCCCATCCGCAGGTCCTTGTTGCCGTCTGCGGCGTCGGTCATCGCCATCATCGTGGTGTGATCGGTGGGCTGGGCGGTGGTGTGCCGTACCCAGATCCGGCCGTACCGGACACTGCCCACGCTGCTGAGGTTCTTCGTGGACCTGATGAAGACGTGGTTGCAGTAACCGGCCGCGCCGTTGATCCGGACCGCTCGGCTGCCGCTGTGCGTGACGGCCGTGTCGATGGCGGCTGTGCCGGCGCCGGAACAGTCCGGGTTCACCACGGTCCAGTCGCCGGACGGCGTCGAGCCGGTCTGGTTCTCGAAGCCGTCGCAGAGCACCGCCCCGGCGCACCCGGTCGGCGGGGGCGTGGTGGGCGGCGCACTGGTCGGCGGCGCACTGGTCGGCGGGGGCATGGTGGGCGGGGGCGTGGTGGGCGGCGCACTGGTCGGCGGCGCGCTGGTCGGGGTCGGCCCGGTGCCGTTGCACGGTACGCCGTTCAGGCTGAACCCGGTCGGCGCGCCGCCGCTGGAGCCGAACGTGCCCTGCACGCCGAACTCGGTGGAGCCGCCGGCCGGGATGCTGCCGTTGTACGACATGTTGCGGGCGGTCACCGTCGATCCGGACTGGCTGACCGTGGCGTTCCAGCCGTTCGTGACGCGCTCGTCCGCGGCGTACGTCCAGGTGACGGTCCAACTGGAGACGGCGGTGTCGCCGGGGGCGACCTTGATGTTGGCGGTGAATCCGCCGGGCCACTGGTTGGGCGTGTAGTCGACCCGGCAGCCCTGGGCGGCGGCGGCCGAGCCGGTGAGCAGGACCGTTCCGGTCGCGGTCACGGCGGCGGCCAGCGCGGCGACGACTGCCAGGGTCGGGACGGGGCGGGCGCGGAGAATCGTCATGAGAGGTCCTTCTGCCATCGAGCTGGACGGAGGCGGCGCGGCGGCGCGCGTCCTGGACGGACGCGGCGCGACAACGCGCCCTGGGTGCGGCGCGGCGGCGCGCCACAGCTGGTCGGTGCGGACGACCGAAATGCCCGGCTCGGGGTGGACCTGTCAGTCGCCGACGGCCCGGTCGCCCGGACCCCGGCGGTGCCCAACCTCAATCTATTGACAAATTCCTATCTATTCAAGCGTCAGCGGTCCGGGTGAGATCAAGCCATTGCGAGCCGCCCGACCGGCTGAGCGTTATTTCGGTGGACCGGCCGGCCGCGACCGTGCCAGCCTGACCCGACGATGAACCCGACTTGACCGGGTTCCGCCGGGCTGGCGCCATGACGGGATCGAACCGACCGACGGGAGTACGGCAATGCGAGGACTCGAAACCTTCCCGCCCATCCGGACGCGAGCTTTCGAGGACCCGTCAGCCCATGAAGACCGTCAACCTTGGCATTCTCGCCCACGTCGACGCCGGTAAGACCAGCCTGACCGAACGCCTGCTGCACGCCACCGGCGTCATCGACGGGCTCGGCAGCGTCGACGCGGGCACCACCCAGACCGACACCGGCGAGATCGAGCGCCGCCGGGGCATCACCATCCGCAGCGCCGTCGCCGCGTTCCCGGTACGCGACTGCCAGGTCAACCTGCTCGACACCCCCGGGCACAGCGACTTCGTGGCCGAGGTCGAACGCGCGCTCGGGGTCCTGGACGCGGCAATCCTGGTGCTGTCGGCCGTCGAGGGGGTACAGCCGCACAGTCGGCGGATCATGCGGATCCTCCGGTCGCTCCGGCTACCCACGCTGATCTTCGTAAACAAGATCGACCGGGTGGGCGCCCGCGTCGACGAGCTGGTCGCGGACGTGCGCCGGCTACTCACCCCGGCTGTCGCCCCGCTGGGCACGGTCCGCGCGCCCGGCACCCCCGAGGCCGCCTTCCGGCTCCACGATCCGCGGTACGACCGGAGCGGCGCCTACCGGCTCGCCGAGGCCCTCGCCGAGCACGACGACGAGCTGCTGGCCGCCCTGGTGGACGACCTGCCGCCCGACCCGGACCGGATCGACGAGGCGCTCCGGGTGCAGACCGCGGCCGGACAGGTCCACCCGCTGCTGTTCGGCTCGGCGCTGTCCGGCGCCGGCGTACCGGAACTGCTGGACGCCATCGCAGCCTTGCTCCCGGTGTCGCCGTCGGCGGAGCCCGAGCCGCGGGCCCGGGTCTTCGCCATCGAACGCGACCTCGCCGGCGAGCGGGTGGCGTACCTGCGGTCGTATGGCGGGCAGCTCCGGGCGCGGCAGCGGGTCATCGCGTACCGCCGGGAGCCGGACGGCCGGATCACCGCGACCCGCGCCCGGATCACCCGGCTCGACGTGATCGGCGCGGGCACCGACCACGCCGACCCGACCGGGCGGGACCATGGGCCGGCCGCGCTGACCGCCGGGTACATCGCCCGGGTCGCCGGCCTGACCGGGGTACGCCTCGGCGACCAGCTCGGCAGCCCAGCCGGCCTCGACGGGCGGTCGTACTTTCCGGCGCCGACCCTGGAGGCGGTGGTTCGACCCCGCGACCCGGCCCGGACGCTGGCGCTGCACGCCGCGCTGCTGGACATCGCGGACGCCGACCCGTTCATCCGGACCCGGGTGCCCCCGGACGGCGGCACGAGTGTGCTGCTCTACGGCGAAGTGCAGCGCGAGGTGCTGGCCGCCACGCTGGCCGAGGCGTACGGGATCGAGGCGGAGTTCGGGCCGGGCCGGCTCATGCACGTCGAGCGGCCAACCGACACCGGCAGGGCGGTGGAGATCATCGGGCACGGCTTCTTCGGCACGGTCGGGTTCCGGGTCGAGCCCGGCTCCGGGGTGGACTACCGGCTGGAGGTGGAGCTCGGCTCGCTGCCGCTGTCGTTCCACAAGGCCATCGAGGAGGCCACCCGGGCTGCTCTCGACCAGGGTTGTTACGGCTGGCCGGTCACCGACATCCGGGTCACCCTCACCAACAGCGGCTACTGGTCGCCGATCACCACGGCCGGGCACTTCCGGGACCTGGCGCCGTACGTCCTCATGCAGGCGCTCGCCGAGGCCGGCACCAGGGTCTTCGAGCCGTGTCGCCGGTTCGAGGCGGAGGTACCCGCCGACCGGCTCGGCTCGGTCACGTCGTACCTGGGTCGGCTCGGCGCCCGGATCGACGGCACCGACGAAATCGCGGCCGGCTGGCGGATCAGCGGGGTGCTGCCGGCGCGGCTCGAGCCGGAGGCGCAGCGGCGGCTGCCGGACCTGTCCAGCGGGGAAGGGTTGTGGTCGTCGGTGCCCGGCGGCGACCGCCTGATCTCCGGTGACCCGCCGCGCCGGCCCCGCACCGACGGCAACCCGTTCGACCGGGTGGAGTACCTGCGCTTCCTCGGCCAGCCAAGGAACCGATCCTGAAACTTCGCTGGTGCGGGCACCGGCACCGCACCCGTTTCAACCCCTCTTCACCTGGCGGGAACGTCATCCAGGTGCAGCTGGTACCAGTGCTCGTTGGTGACCAGGTGCAGCACCGGCCCGCGGCCGACAGCCGTCACACGGGTCGGAAGCGGGCCGCCGTCGGGCAGGACGAGCCCGTACTCGTCGGCGACACGCAGCGCATCGCTGTCCAGTTCCCCGACGACGAGCCGGTCCTTGTTCGGCCCGTACCCGCCCAGCAATCCGATCCGGGTGCCGCTGACAGCCAGGGCTCTGGCTCCGTCGATCGAGTTGCGCCAACCGGTGACCTCGCCACCTCGGACCCGCACGATCGGGAAGTCGGTGTAGTAGCAGGTCCAGACCGCGTCGTCGGTGACGTTGAGGGCGTAGCAGTCACTGATCGCGCCCATGGTCCCGTCCACATGGGACGGGAACCGCCACACCGGCCGCAGCTCGGGTGAGAAGCGGATCAGGCCCCTGTCGCCGATCGGCGGCGGGGCGTTCCCGCCACCCCAGCCGTAGTTGCCGTACACGCCCTCATCGAAGTACCCCACCCACACCTCGCCCGAGGTCGTGGTCAAGACATGCTCGATGCCGTCGCCGAGAGTTGCCGAGACCTCGACGTGTCCGTCGCTGTCGTAGATGACCGCGTTGCGGTCCGGGCCGTCCGGACGCCACCGGCACCGCGCTCCGACCACCAGCAACCGTCCCTGCGGCAGGGGCTGCACCGATGGATAGGCCACCGTCATCCCCTGCAACGACGTGACGTGGACGCTGTCGCCGGCCTGCCTGCTTCCCCGCACCGTGACGGTACGGTCGGTGGTCGGGTCAGGGAATGTCGCCCCACCCGCTTGGGTGGTGACCGACCCCATCGCCGCGCCGTCGGCCGCGTTGGCCCAGAGCGCGAAAAGGTCGCCGGCCGGTCCGATCGACACCGACACCAACACGTCGTCGCGATAAGGCCGCACCAACGGCGAACCTGGCGCGAGCGTCCACGTCGGCCGCCCATGGGCAGTCTGTTTCACGCTGGGAACTATAAGGTAGCCGTGGTCTTTCCCAGGATGCTGGCGAGTGCGCCGTAGTCGACGTCCTGCCCTTCTGTGATGTCGACAGTCTTGCGTTCACCGTTGCCCATGGCCCGGAGGAATCCCTTGACCTCGGGGATGTCCGTCGCGTTGAAGACCATGAACGAGACCTTGGACTTGGCTACCGCGATGACTGCCGCGTAGTGGCCGTTCTTCAGGTAATGCGGCTTGCCGTACTGAAGCCGTTCCTCGACACCTGGGATGGTCTGGTCGACCATCGCACGTAGTTTTTCACATACGTCGATCTGCCACGGCTGCGTCTTGTTGATGTACTGGGTGACATCGTCGTTCACGGTCTCCTCCTTCATCGCTGTTCACTGGGAAGCGCGGGTCAGCCCGGTAGAGCCTGCTGCACGGGAGTCGGGACGGGCATCGGCGGCGACCACCCATTCCACCACTCATTGGACTACGCACTACTGATCCAGCGTCGAGCATGATGGGGCGATGGAGGTCACGCATCCCGCCGGAGCGTCGAAGCGAGAGCTCGAGGTACTCGTCATGCTCGGCGCGCGCCTGCCGAACGCCGACATCGCCGGCAGGCTGCACATCTCCGTGCGGACCGTGGAGAATCACGTCTCCTCGCTGCTGCGCAAGTACGGCGTCGCCGACCGGAGGGCGCTCGGCGACCTTGCCGTACAGATGCAGGCGGGGGCACCGGTGCCTGGCCGGCTGGCCGGCCTGCCATCGGCGCTCACCACTTTCGTCGGACGGAGCGCCGAGCGCGAGCACCTGCTGGAGACGCTGCGCGGCGCTCGACTCGTGACCGTGGTGGGGCCAGGCGGGATGGGGAAGACCCGGCTGGCGGCCCGGATCGCCGGGGCGGCGGGGCCCTCCTTTCCCGCCGGCGGCGCGTTCGTCGACCTCGTCCCGGCCCGCGGCGGGTACGTCGCACAGGCGGTGGCCACCGCGCTCGGCGTCAGCGAGCGCCCCCAGCAGTCGCTGGAGGACGCGGTGGTGGAGCGGCTCGGAGAGAGTCGATCGCTGCTGGTGCTGGACAACTGCGAGCATGTGATCGACGTGGTGGCGCCGTTCGCGGAGCGGGTGCTGGCCGCCTGTCCGCGTACCCACATCCTCGCCACCAGCAGGGAACGCCTCGGCGTACGAGGTGAGCGTGTCGTACCGCTGGGTCCGCTGCCGCTGGAGTCCGACGCCGAGCGACTCTTCATCGACCGCGCTACCGCCGCGGACCCCGGGTTCGGGGCGGATCCCGTGGTGGTCGCCAAGCTGTGCGCGCGACTGGACGGTATGCCGCTGGCCATCGAGTTGGCTGCGGCCCGCAGTGCCACCCTGGGCGAGAACGGGTTGTTGGCGGCGCTCGATGACCAGCTACGGCTGGTGGCCGGCGGTAGGGGTGTGGACGAGCGGCACCACTCGCTGCGTGCGGTCATCGACTGGAGCCACGACCTGCTCGATGACGAGGAACAGGCACTGTTCCGGCGGCTCGCCGTCTTCGCCGGGGCGTTCGACCTCACCGCCGTCGCCGGGGTGAGCCCTGCCGGGTGCACCCGCGGTGCGGTTGCGGACGTGCTTGGCAGGTTGGCGGACAAGAGCCTGGTCAGCGTGCACCGCCGGGGCGGAGCGGCCCGGTGGCGACTGCTGCAGACGGTACGCGCGTTCGCCAGCGAACAGCTGGACGTGTCGGGCGAGCGGCCGGAGATCCAGGACCGGCACCTGCGCTGGGCGGCGCACGTCGCCACCGAGTTGGAGACGAGGCTGGACGGCGACGGGTGGTACGAAGAGTTCGACGGCGTCGCCGACGATCTGAGAGCCGCCCTCGCCGTCGCCCCCGAAGGGCCGGGTGAGCTGCCGCACCGGCTGGCCCAGGCACTGGCACACCTCGCCTACGCGCGGCGGTTCCTGATGGAATCGCTCGGCCACTACCGGACCACCGCCGAACGGGCCCCCGCTCCGGGCGAGGCCGCGGCGAACCTCTACGCGGCCTCCGCCGTTTCCCATGCGATCGGCGACGACGGTCAGCGGCCCTTCGACCTGTTGCTGGCCGCCGCGCAGCGGGCCCGTGCGGCCGGGGATCGTGGGGCCACGGCCATCGCGCTGGCGCAGGCGGTCACCACCGCGCGGCGGCACCCGGCAGGGTTCGCCGCCGAGGTTCCGTACGAGCGCCTGCGTGACCTCCTCGACGAGGCGATATCGGCAGCCGACGGGTCGAGCGACGCCGTGGTGGTGGCCCGCCTCGCCGAGGCGGCGGCCTGGGCCGCGACCTCCAACAGGTACGAGGCCGACCCGGCGCTCGCCGAGGCCGCCGTGGCAGCCGCCCGGGCCACCGGCGATCCGGTGCTGATCAGCGCGGCTCTGGACGCGGTGGCCACCGCCGACATCGTGGCAGGGCGGGGCGCGGACGTTCGCCGGATCGTGGATGAACGGTTGACCCTGCTGCCCGCGATGTCCCGGCACGACCCGGGCGCCGCCCCGGAGATCGTCGACACGTACCGGATGGCCCACCTGGCCGCCCTCGGCGTCGGTGACCTGCCGGCCGCCCTGTCGATCGGCCAGCGGACAGTGGACGACGACCTCGCCGGCAGCTCCTACTACTCGGCCGCCCTCCTGATCACGCCGCTGGTGCTCAGCGGACGCTTCGACGAGGCGCTGCGGATGGCGGGCACCGCGTGGGAGGGTTGGCGGCGGGCCGGCCGTCCGCGCACCGGCACGATGTCGCCGCCGATGGCCGCGGTCGCCCTCGTCCACGGGCTGCGCGGCGACGACGAGGAGTGCACGCTGTGGCGTTCCCGCGCAATCGAGGTCATCGGGGAGCTACCCCCGTACTCCACGTTCGTGTCGATGGTCGACGCACGGCTCGCCGTGCACACCGGGCGGATCCAGGACGCCGCCGCGCTTGTCCGCCGGACGTTCGACGGCATCCGCAGTTGGTCTCCGCCCTACTCGCGGGCGGTGGGCGCCGAACTGGCCGTCGTCGCCGAACTCCCCGACGCACCGGACCTGCTATCGGCCGCCGAGCGGAACGAGAGCGCGTGGGCCGCCGCCTGCACCGCCCGCGCCCGAGGCCGCCTGTACGGCGACACCGCCGCCCTCACCGCCTCGGTGGCGGGATGGGAGCGCATCGGCGCCCGGTTCGAACGAGCCTGCACGCTCCTGCTGTTACCCGACCGTGCCGCCGAGGGCCGGCGAGACCTCGCGGCCCTCGGCGTCGGGATCTCGGCTCAGGGGCTTCGAACCCCTAACGACGTGGGGATCAATAGTGGCGTGTTGATGTGACCCGGTGCCCGGGCGTCGGAATGACGCCCGGGCACCGAATGACGTCAGAGTCGAGCCAGGATCTTGTTCACGGTGACGATCTCTGCCTGCTGGTCGTCGATGATCTGTTGGGCGAGGTTCTTGGCGTCGGTGTTGGCGCCGTTGGTGAGTTCGTCCTTGGCCATGGCGATGGCGCCCTGGTGGTGGGCGATCATCATGGTGAGGAACTGTTTGTCGAAGTCCCCGCCGATCGCGACGGTGAGCTTCGCCATGTCCGCCTCGGTCATCATGCCGGGCATACCGTGGCCCATCCCGGGCGTCGGGCTGCCGCTCATGCCGGGCATGCCGTGATCCATTCCTGGCATCCCGGCGGTGGGGGCGGGTGTGCCCCAGCCAGCCAGCCAGCGGGTCATGGTGGCGACCTCGGGGGCTTGCGCGGCCTTGATCTGGGCGGCCAGTTGCCTGACGTCGGTGTCGACGGCGCGGGTGGCGGCGAGGTCGGCCATCTGCACCGCCTGCTGGTGGTGCGGGATCATCATCTGGGCGAACATGACGTCCGCCGCGTTTCCGGCACCGGGGTTGGTCTGGCCTGTGCCGTGGGTGGGGCTGCTGGTGACGGTGTGCTCGGCGTCGGTGTTGTGGTTGCTGGAGGAGCCGCAGGCGCTCAGGGTGAACGCGGTGGTGATGCTGACGCCGGCCACGAAGGCACGGCGCAGGTAGATGCGAGTCATCGCAGGTACTGCCTCTCGGTAATGCTGGAGCTGCGGGACAGGAACGGGCATGCGGCAGGGCGACGACGTGTCGCCCTCTGCCGCGCGGCAGCTCCTATGTGCGCTGCACCGATACCGAGGCGAGGTGAAGTCCGATGAGGCGCGCTGGCGGCCCGCGGGACCAGGCGGCGCGGACTGTTGGCCGCAGGCCGGAACGGACAATCTTGGTCTCGGTCAGCAGAGCGAGGCCGAGCGCGATGGTGAGGGTGAACGCGCCGAGGATGGCCAGGCAGACCGCCCAGGAGGGCATGTGTCCGTCGTGGCTTGCCGGAGCGGTGATCGCCTGGGCGCAGCCGTCGCCCGCGCAGTCGTCGTGCTGGCCGGCTGGCGCGGGCATCGCCGCGGTGTGAGCGCCGGTGCCGGTGGTGGGCGGGGCCGGGTCGTGACCGAGGCTGTGCATCGCGGCCAACCCGACGAGGGTGCAGGCGAGCAGCACGAACCGGACCAGGGGGCCGGTTCGTGCTGCTCGCGCTGTCACAGCCTCCACGCTAGCCTGTCGCTCGGTCGTCGTTCAGATCTCGCCACCAGGACTGTTACTCGGCGGCCGGGCGCAGTCGTACCCGGCGCAGGAGTTGGGCGTTGAGCGCGACGACGATGGTGGACGCGGACATGAGCACCGCTCCGATCGCCGGACTGAGTGTGACGCCGGCCCAGGCGAGGACACCGGCTGCCAGAGGCAGGGCGATCACGTTGTAGCCGGCGGCCCAGGCCAGGTTCTGGATCATCTTGCGGTAGGAGGCCCGGGACAGTCGGATCACCGCGGTGACGGCGCGGGGGTCGGATGAGGCCAGGACCACTCCGGCGGACTCGATGGCGACGTCGGTGCCAGCGCCGATGGCGATACCGACGTCGGCGCGGGCCAGGGCGGGGGCGTCGTTGACGCCGTCGCCGACCATCGCCACCCGCAGGCCCCGCTTCTGAAGGGCGGCCACGGCCTCGTCCTTGTCGGCGGGCAGCACTTCGGCAAACACCTCGTCCTCCCCGGGGCGGAACCCGAGGTCGGCGGCGACGGCCTCGGCGACGGACCGGGCGTCCCCGGTGATCATCGCGATCTTGCGGATACCCTGTTGGCGCAATTCTGTGATGGCCTGCCGGGCCTCGGGACGCACCTGGTCCTCGAGTGCCAGGGCGCCGACGACGCTGGCCCGGTCGCCGTCGTGCAGGCGCAGCAGGTGCAGTACGGCGGCACCGCGCCGCACCCAGTCGTCCTGGTGTTGCCGCAGGGCCTCGGGAACGGTTGCCCGCAGTTCGCGTAGCAGGGCGGGTCCGCCGACGGCAAAGGTGGCGGCGTCGACGTCGGCGCGTACGCCCCGTCCGGTCAGCGATTGGAAGCCGGAGCCGCGGCGGGTAAGGCCGCGGTCGGCGGCCGCGGCGACGATGGCCCGGGCCAGCGGATGTTCGCTGTCGGCTTCCACGGCGGCGGCGATGGCCAGGACGTCGTCGTCGCTGGTGTCGGCGGTGGCGGCTACGCCGGTGAGGACGTGTTGCCCGCGCGTGAGGGTGCCGGTCTTGTCGAACAGCACCGCGTCGACGGTGCGCATCCGCTCCAGCGCGAGGCGGTCCTTGACCAGGATGCCGCCCTTCGCCGCGACCGCGGTGGACAGGGCGATAACCAGCGGGATGGCCAGGCCGAGAGCGTGGGGGCAGGCGATCACCAGGACGGTGACGGTTCGCACGACGGCCTGGTCGAGGTTGCCGATCAGCGTCCAGACCAGCATGGTCAGCACGGCGGTGGCAGTGGCGATGTAGAACAGCCACGCGGCGAACCGGTCGGCCAGAACCTGCGCCCGGCCGCTCGACTGCTGCGCCTGCGCCACGAGTCGCTGGATGCCGGCCAGGGCGGTGTCCGCGCCGACGGCGTCAACACGGACCCGGATCGCCGCGTCCGTGGCGATGGTGCCGGCGACGACCCGCCCACCCGAGGTGCGCGACACCGGCCGGGACTCGCCGGTGATCATGGACTCGTCCATCTCTGCGTCGCCGTCGATGATCGTGCCGTCGGCCGGCACCCGTGCGCCCGGGCGCACGAGGACAACGTCCCCGACCGTCAGGTCGGCCAGGCTCACCCGCTGCGGCTGGCCATGCGGGTCGAGGCGTTCGGCGTCGTCGGGCAGCAGCGCGGCCAGGGCCGACAGGGCGCCCTGTGCCTGCCCGATGGCCTTCATCTCCTGCCAGTGCCCCAGCAGCATGATGGTGACCAGGGCGGCCAGTTCCCACCAGAAGTCCAGGTCGAACGCGCCGGCCGCGGTGGCAAGCGACGCCGCGTACGCCACGGTGATCGCCATCGCGATCAGCAGCATCATCCCCGGCGCCCGGTCGAGGACCTCCCGTACCGCGCCCTGCAGGAACGGCCACCCTCCCCAGGCGAACACCACCGTGCCCAGCACCGGCCCGACCCAACCGATGCCGGGGAAGTCCAGCCGGTAGTCGAACCAGTCCATCACCATGTGACTGGTGGCCACGATCGGCACCGTCAGCACCAGGCTCAGCCAGAACCTGCGCCGGAACATCTCCGGGTCGTGCCCGGCGTGCTTGTCATGCCCACCCTGCCCGCCGTGTCCCTCGTGACCAGGGCTGGCAGGAGGGGCTGCTGTGTCGCGCTCCCCGTGTGGACGGCTGCCCGTCGGCACCATCGGCGTGCTGTCGTGTTCGTGCGACATCGTCATCGCCTCCCTGACCGATGACTATACCCCCCACGGGTATCGTGGTCCCGGCGCATCGCACCCTGGCGTTCACCTTCGTCGCCGGTATCGGGCCGGCCCGGACACTCGTTCGCGCCCGGTCATCAGCGACCGCGCGCGGACCGCCGAGTGATGCAGCCCGGGGCGAGGCCAATTTGCCTCACCCCTCGCCTCAGACCCTGGGCGAACCGGTTGCGCCCGGCGATCAGCGCGTCGGGTGGGACGGTCGAGGGGAACGCGAACCAATGAGTTGCCGGAGTAGTCCCTCAGGAGGATCGGATCCAGGTACCGGACCGGGACGCGATCGTAAAGGGTGATCTTGTGGTTGCGGTCGCAGAAAACGCAGGCGAGCAGGGGAAGGCCCGTGCGCTGAAGAATCCAGGACAGCACGATATGAGGACGCGTAGACATGATCCCTCTTAAGATCTGACGAAAGGCATGGGAATGAGCCGACGGCGACGTCGGCGACCGATGCGCGGCAAGGTGTCAGGTCTAAAGAGCAGGCGGCGTCACGCGGGGTGAAGTCCTCTCGTGAGCGGGTCGGAGAAGAACGATCCAGCTGCAAGGTAGGACGGGGCCGTTGGCGAGGCCACCGATTTTTGTCCTGGTGCGAGGACGGAGGTGCGGATTCGGCCGCTTCTTCCCCGGCTCATGTGCCAGGTCGCCAGCCAGCCACGTATGGCCCTGGTGTCGTTTGACGACAACCTGCTCGACCCCGCAACACCGTTGCAGCACAGTGACCTCGGACGCGTCGTCGGGGATCAACCCGTCTCGCGTAGGACCCAGGAGCTGGTGGGTAGTGTTTCGGTATGGCACAGCGACTCGTCAGCGTATGGCAACCGTTCTTCCTTGGTAGCGCGAGTCAGGGCGCGGCCATCGATGCCGCGACCGAGTTGGAGGAGCTCGGCTATTCACGGCTCTGGTTCTCGGGCGGTTTCGAGGAGAACGTCGCCCCACGCTTCCGGGAGATCCTGGACGGGACCAAGCGCATCGGGGTCGCGTCAGGGATTGTAAGCATCTGGCACTCGTCGCCCCCTGAGGTGGCGGCGTTTGCCCAGGACGCGGAGCAGGCCCATCCCGGCCGGTTCCTGCTCGGTCTGGGCGCCAGCCACGCGGTGCTGGTGGAAGGCGGCGGCACAAGCTACCGCAAGCCGTACTCGAAGATGGTGGAGTACCTCGACGGTCTCGACGCGGCCGGACTCCCTCCCGAGCGGCGGATCCTGGCCGCACTCGGCCCGCGGATGCTTGAGCTCTCCCGCGACCGTTCAGCCGGCGCGCACCCGTACTTCGTCCCTGCGGAGCACACCGCCGAGGCCCGGGCGGCACTCGGGCCTGACCGGCTGCTCGCTCCCGAGGTCGCGGTGGTCCTCGAACCGGACGCCACCATCGCGCGTGCCACCGCACGGCAGTACACGAGCGGATACCTCGCCCTGCCGAACTACACCAACAACCTGCGGCGATTCGGCTGGACCGACGAGGACTTCGCCGGAGGCGGCAGCGACCGCCTCGTCGACGCCCTGATTCCCTGGGGCACCGCCGAAAAGGTCGCGGCCGGGCTGGACAAGCACTACCAGGCCGGGGCGGACGAGGTAGCAATCCAGGTACTCAACGGCGGCGACGCCACGACATTCCCCGCCGACGCGTTCCGCGCTCTCGCCGCAGTTCTGATCTGACTCGGCGGTACCTGATCGAGAGAGCCACAACGCCGGCCGGCGCGAGCTGTCTGGCTGTCCCGGCCTGACGCACCGAAGTCGTCGCGGCGACGCCCCAGCTCACACGGTAGGTAGCCTGCCCGGTCCAACGGGGGTCGTGGCCGATGCGTTGGACCGGATAGGTCGCGGGGTTTCGCCGACTGTCGCTTCCGGGTAGCGGATGGCTCATGAACCGCAATCTCGTGAAGGCTCTGCAGGTTGCATGGGGGCTGCCGGAGTTCCGCAACGGAGTGCGCCACCTCATCGATCTCGACGAGGTGTCGGTTCTGCTGGCCACGCTGTCCGTTGCGGATCATGATCGCGAGGTTGAGATCAGCCTGCTGAGCCTGCTGCGATCCGGCCTGGACACGATCGAGATTCGGGAGGCGGTCTTGCTGATGCTGGAGCAGGACGAGGTGCGCCGGCCGCTCGTCGCAGCGGTGGTGGAGCCGCTTGCGGACCGGCCGGGTCAGGCGGCCGCCATCGCTTCGGCGGCCGAGGATCCTGCGGTGCGGCGGGAGGTACGGGCGGTGCTGGACAGCGCCAAGGTGCGCGAGCTGATCTGGCAGGCTGTTGACAACCAGGTGAGCGACAACCGGTTCGGCTTGATCCGCCGGGTGGCGGTGTTGTTCGTGCGGCACCCGAGCGTCCGGCGCCTCGTGTGGACCGCGCGCCGGCACGGAGTGTTGCGCGAACTACGCCGCAAGGCGTGATCTTCAACGGTCGTGTGACGCTAGTTCCCACTGGCCGGAACCGCACCGCTGATGGAACATGCCCCTGAGCGTCCACTGCTCGACCGACACCTGACGTGCCGCAGCGCATGAACGGCGGCAGGAGAGTGCGCTCTTTGGGGCCAGCCCAGTGGGCGCGGATCGCGTACCTTGCAGGCATGCCAGTGGCATCCGCCGACTCGGGGCAAGTTGCCGTCGCTATCCCACCAAATCGTCGCCTCGCGACGAGTGCATTCGGCCTGGCGCTGGTCGCGGTAGGGCTGGTCGGCGGCTTCGGAGCGGGCAGGCTTGCCGACGATCCGCACACCGCCAAGCCGGAACTGCTCGTTGGGACGGTCACCTGGTCGAACGACCAGACCAGGTCCATCGCATTTGAGGAAGACGAGGCTCTACGGGGCCCTCTCGATGGCGACACGATCTACTCAGTGATCGCCGAAAGCTGGCAGGACGTAAGCGGGACACTGCACCACGATGGCACCTATCCAACCTGCTTGGCCGGCGAGAAGGACGGCCCGGTCTCAGTGGACCGGCACCGGGTCGAGCTTGAGGTCCTACACCGAGACACGGGCGGTCAGCCACAGCACATCGTCGTCCACGTCCACTGCCTCGATTGAGGGCATCAGCCCGGGCACCTGCGCTTCCGGCTTCCCCAGGCCACGAGACCGACCCAGAGTGCTCGTTTGGTGACACGCACACAGTGCTCCTCTACTCGATGCTCACCTCGCTCGACGGCTACGTCGAGGCGGCGGAGGGCGACCTCGGCGCCGGGGCGACCAAGGACCAGGAGGTGCATCCGTCCTGATGCGCTCGACGACGGTCCTGCTGGAGCGCCTGCTGCGGGCCGGGATGCGCGAGGTCGTCACGGTGGAGCCGGTGACGGGTGGCGTCGCGGCGCTCGCGGGCATCGCCACCCGCCGGGACGCACCGTCGGTGTTCGTCAAGGCCTTCGCCGAAGCCCCGGCCGACGACGTCTTCGTCGCGGAGGCCGCAGGGCTGGCCGCCCTACGCGAGCTCGGCGGGGTGGCGACACCCGAGGTGATCCTGGCGGACCGGGAACTGCTCGTGTTGTCGGTGCTCCGGCCGAGGCCGCACAGCGAGATCTTCTGGGAGCAGTTCGCACACGTGCTCGCCGGCATGCACATGAGCACGACCCATCCTCGCTTCGGCTGGCACCACGACAACTGGCTGGGTCGCCGCCGCCAAATCAATACGTGGAATGACGACGGCTTCGCATTCTTCGCAGAGCACCGGCTGCTTCGGTGGCTCGGGCAGCCTCGCGTTGAGGCGGCACTGGATGCCGGAGACCGGGCGGCGCTGGAGCGGTTGTGTCACCGGCTGCCCGATCTGCTGCCGGACCAGCCGGCATGCCTGACGCACGGCGACCTGTGGGTTCAAAACATCTTGGCCACTCCAGACGGGCGGCCCGCGCTGATCGATCCGGCCGTGTCGTACATGTGGGCCGAGGTCGACCTCGCCCATGTGTGGTCCACCTCGCCCCCGCCCGAGGCGCGACGAATGTTCGAGGTCTATGCGGACCTGACCTCTCTCGACGGCGACTGGCGGGCTCGCATGCCGATTGTCCAGCTGCGGCAACACCTCGCCGTGCTGGCCCAGTTCGACGACGACTGGGGCGCAGGTGACCAGATCCGTGCCGTCCTTGCCCCGTTCCGGACGCGATCCTGACCAAGTGTGACCTTGGCGCCGCACTGGCAAGTGGTGCGACGTCAGCCGGCCCCAAGCAGGTCCCACCGGTTGCCGGCGATGTCGAGGAAGACCGCGACCCGGCCATAGGGCTCGGTCTGCGGTTCCCGGACGAAGGTGACACCGGCCTCGACGATCCGCCGGTAAGCCGCGTCGAAGTCGTCGACGTGGAAGAAGAACCCGACTCGGCCAGCTACCGTCATTGGTTAGCGGTGGGGAGTCCTCGACGAGGTGGAAGCCGAGTACGTCGGTGAAGAACGCGATCGTAGGGTCGTACTCGTCGACGATCAGGGCGACCAGGTCGATCCGCACCACGACAGCCTATGCGGGCCAGCAGCAGTGGGACCGCGACCGCCTCGTTCGGCGGCGGCAAGATCCGGGGCAGGGTGTGTTTCCCGACGATCTCGAGGAGGCCGAGCGTCGCCAGGGTGTACGGGTGCGATCCGGCGATGCGGTACTCCTGCGGACCGGCTACGGCCGCGCCCGGCACGAGGCCGGTGAGGCCAGCGTTTTCACGCAGGCCGGCTGGCACGCATCCTGCCTGCCGTGGCTACACGAACGCGGCGTCGCGCTGATCGGCGCGGACACCCCCCAGGACGTTCAGCCGTCGGGGTACGAAGACGTGTTGATGCCGGTTCACGCCGTGAGTCTCGTCGCGATGGGTCTGTGGCTGCTCGACAACTGCGACCTGGAGGCGTGCGCGGCAACGGCTGCCGAGCTCGGCCAGTGGGACCTCCAGCTCGCAGTCGCGCCGGTCCGCTTCGCCGGTACGTCGGGCAGCCCGGTCAACCCGATCGCCACCTTCTGACCGCGGTTCCGTGGTCGCGATCAAAACCTGGGAAGAGACACACCTGGATCGCGTCTTTCAGGCCCGCGCCCAGTTCCACGGACAATCGTGACGCTGCTCGACGAAACCTGCGCGCCCGACGGTCGAGTCACCGCGTCGGCTCGGCCGGGGCTGGGAGCCGATGCCGGCGGATCAGCCGCTGCCCGATGAAGGTCCGCCAGACCCGGTCGGCGACGGTCGGTTCGACGATCCAGAGCCGACGCTGCGCCTCGGCGAGGGTGAGCGGCGCGGTGAAGAGATCCAGGAACAGCCGGCTGCTGCGGTTGAGTGCGAACACCTGACCGTCGACCCGGCGGAACAGGTGCCGGTCCACAGGCAGGTCGCCGGGGACGCCGTCCTGCTCGTCCGACCGGATCCGCCGGTACGCGTCCCAGACCTGCTCGTCGTCGCGGTCCACGAAGGAGCCGTTGGCGAGGAACTCGGTCTGGTCGTCGGTGTCGTGCCGGACCCGGTCGTGGGCGAGTACGCCGCGTACCGCGGTGCCGTAGCGGTCGTGGTAGAAGAACGTGTGCGGGGTGTCGGTGCTGCCCAGCCACGGACGGTGGTAGTGCCCGGGGTTCAGGCCGGCCTTGGCCTGGGCGACCTCGGCCCGCACCGCCTCGGTCACCGGCTCGTCGTACTGGAGCACCCGGACGATGTCCGAGCCTTCCACCGGCCGCACGTTGGTAAGGCCGAACCGCTCGGGCTCCTTGGCGACGATGGCGCCCGGGGTCAGCATGAAGTCGCCGAGCCCGCCGAGGGTCCACAGGTCCGGGTTGTCGCGCAGGAATGTGATGCTGTCCAGCGCCTCCTCACGGGTCTCGGTGGGGAAACCGGTGAAGCCCATCATCTGCACACCGATGTTGGCCTTGGTCATCGCGGTCATGGTGCGCCGTGCCTGCTCCGGCTTGGTGCCCTTGTCGATCAGGTCGAGGATGCGCTGGTTACCGGACTCGAAGCCGACCGAGATGGCCACGCAACCGCTGCGCCGCAACAGCTCGCAACGCTCGTCCGACCAGTACTTCTCCAGCCGGATCTCGGCACCCCAGCGGAAGTCCAGCCCCCGCTCGACGACCTGCTCGGCGAAGCGCAGGATGGTCGCGGGAGCGAGCACGTCGACCGAGAAGTAGATGAACTTGGCGAACTTCGACAGCTCGGTGACGTCCGCGATCATTGTGTCCACCGTGTCCTGCCGCCACGGGCTGGTGGGACCGTCGGTGTTCAGGCCGTAGTCGCAGAATGTGCACTTGTTCCAGTAGCAGCCTCGGGTCGGCGAATAGTAGACGAACCGCTCCGGGCTGAGGTAAAGGTCCCAGGGCAGGCCGGAGAAGTCCGGGACCGGCACCTGCGCCAGGCGCTCGTAGCGCAGCGGCAGCTGACGCTGACGGCCGTACTTCGGGTGCAGCCGGACGTTGGGGTGCCCGGCCGGCAGGGTGCCGGCCTCCACCGCGTCCAGGATCTCCGTGTACGCGCTCTCCCCCTCCCCGACCACGATCGCGTCGAAGTCGGCCAGCACCTGGAAGACGTACTCGGGTTTGCTGGCGCACTTCCAGACGTCGGAGATCTCCGTGCCACCCGCGATGAGGAAGACGTCCGGGCAGGCCCGCCGGACGAGTCGGGCGATCCAGAGCGCGAACGGGAGCTGCCACTGGTAGGTGGCGCTGATCCCGATCACCTGGTGCCCGCCGGCGGCCAGCCGCGGGATCAGCACGTCCTCGTAGTACGGCAGGAAGGGCCGGTTGAGCCGAGCGAGCAGCGCCTCGTCGGTCAGCGCGGCCACCGAGCCGATCGAGATCATCGGCGGCGGGTGGAGCCGGAAGCCGGCGTGGAACTGCCCAGGGAATCCGACCGTGCCGAGCGCGTCCATCCAGGAGATCACGCCCTCGACGGCGTCCTGGTAGTGCCGGTAGTCGTAGAACAGGGTCGGATCCTGCAGCACCCCGATCGACCGGCGCAGTCGCTCCGGATCGGGGTCGGGCAGGCCGAGCTGATTCGCCCGGGCCATCAGCGCGTCCGGACCGCTGAGGTCGTCGATCGAGAGCCGGGACAGTTCCCGCCGCAGCCAGTCGTACGCCGACGGAGTGTACGAGTGATGGAACGCCTCGATGTTGGCGTCGATGATCTCCGCCGGCCGATGCCCCTGCGCCCGGGCGTACGAATCGAGGTAGTTCAGGGAGTGGTATCCCGAGGTGGGATCGGTCAGCGGGGGGTAGATCAGTGCCGCCTTCACCGTGCCGCTCATCGACTCCTCCTCAGCCGACCCGGGCCGCTGAACCGGCCAGGGTGTCCTCCTGCGCGCGCTCGGCCACCGCCGGCAGTCGCGGGGCGCCGAACGCCTTGACGTACGCCACCAACGGTTCGGCGGCGTACCGGAACGCCGCCAGGTCGACGAAGCCCCGGTCCCACGCCGCCGCTTCCAGCCCGTCGGGGGCACAGCCCCACAGCCTCGCGAAGCACTGGTCGACGACCTCGGTGCGGAAGTGCAGGCGCCCACCCGGGCGGCGGTGCCCCGTCGTACGCGGGACGAGCGTCTCGTTCAGCGACGCCGCAGTCGCCGCGACCTGCCGCGCCGCGGCGAGCAACGCGGGGGTACGCAGCGGCGCCGCGACCATCCACAGCGCCAGGCTGCGGTACGGCGTGGTGCCGAACGCCCGCACCAACACCCGCAGCACCGCCTCGCGATCGCCGAGGCCCCGTTCCCGGTCGGTCAGCCAGTCCCACCTGCTCGGCAGCGCACCGGTCAGCCCTCGCAGGCGGGCCACCTCGCGGGCGCGCTCCTCGACCATCGGGTCGGCGATGTCGACCTCGGCCAGCCCGGCCAGCACCCCCCGCCGGTGCCAGGTCGGTGTCTCGGGGTGCAGCAGCATCAGCACCGCGGCGGCCTCCCGGTCGCTGACCCAGTGCCCACCGACCGACTCCCCGGCGAACCGCGACCGCCAACTGTCGAGGAAGCGGGTGTGCAGGTTGTCGATCGGCTGGTCGCCGGCGTGCGCCGGGCACAGTTCGGGCGCGTTGTCCGCTGCCATCGACAGCAGCATCCGCGCGTCGGTGCCCTTGGCGTCCCAGGGGTCTCGCCGGTGCCAGGTCAGGAACCGGTCCACCATGGCCGCCGCCTCGGGTGGCGCGCTGCGCTCCAGCGCGCGGTACGAACGCCGTCGGAAGGGCAGGTCCCGGCCGATGTCCAGCAGCAGCACGGCCTCGGCGTCGCTGAGCACGTCGGCCGCGACGGCGCGGCGCAGCGCGACCCGGATGTTCACCAGCGGGTCGCTCAACGCGCGGTGGCCGTCCTCGGCGGGCCCGTGCACGACCGCCACCTCGTCGTCGCCCGTGACGACGCCGTCGCGGTAGAGCTGGAACACCTCGCCCACGCCACGCATGCCGAACGGCCACAACTCGGCGGCGCGCAGGGCGCCCATGCTGGCGGCGCCGGCCACGGTCACGCCACGGTCGAGCAGGTAGAGGATCTCCCGGTGGCGAACCGGCGGGTGTTGCAGAAAGAACCCGTCGATGACGAGGACCCGGTCGCCGGGGGCGACGTCCAGACGGAGCAGGTCGCCGTGCGCGACGGGCGGCAGCACCACCGCGCCGGGCAGCAGCCGACCGACCTCGTCGGCCGGCAGGCTCGGACCGATGAAGACGACGTCAGTCACGTGGCACTCCCGGTCGGGTACTCAGGGCCCGCTCGTCGAACATTCGCAGGCCGGGGGCGAACACCTTGCTCACCGGGATGCCGATGTCGTCGTGCGTCAGGTCGACGCTGAACGGCTCGACGCCGGTGACCCGCTGCACCCGCGACGCCAGCTCGCGCAGCACCTGGGTCACGTCCCCCACAGGCGGGGTATCCCGGCGGACCGGCCGGACGGGCCGGTCGACGGTGGGCGGCGGCACCGGCGGTGCGCCGACGTCGTGGTACGCGGTGGCGTCGATGTCGTCCCGGGCTCCGGAGACCATGACCAGCCGCGATTGCGCCGCCTCCGCCATGGCCCGACCGACGGCGATCTCCGGGTCCACGTGGCAGCCGAAGCCGCCGAAGGTGACCGGCAGGTCCGGGGACCAGATCGAGGCGGCGTAGCAGGGTACGTCGACTGCGTTGGTGATGTCGCAGACCTCCACCCAGCAGCCGGCCCGCAGCAGCGCCTGGTGCACCGTGCGGGTCATCGCGTTGGTGGCGGTGCCCGGGTCGGTGTAGGTGCGCTCGGCCAACGGGGAGGTGCAGTACGGGGCGATGCAGTCACGTTCGACGACCTCCAGCAGGGCGTGCAGGCTGGCCTCGGCGAAGGTGTTCCCGGTGGCCAGCCCGTTGCTGCTGGGAGTGAACAGGGCGCGGTCCCAGCCACGCCGGACGGTGAAGTCGAGTTCGATGGTGGCGCGGGGCACCAGGCAACGCACACCGGTGACCAGCCCCCGACCGGCCACCCAGTCGAGCTCGACGGCAGGGGTCAGGGGCGACCGTTCCGCCAGGTGCAGCCACCGGACGTCGTACGGCAGGTCGAGCGCCTCGGCCGGGGACCGGACGACGGTCCCCGGCCGGAGGTTCTCGGCATGCCAGGACTCGATGCTCTCCATTACCGCGCTGACCCGGGCCTGCGTCGCCGTGGCGCCGGTGCCGACGCTCACCGCCATGGTGGCTCCGACCGGCCGGTAGGCGACGTGCACCGGTAGGCCGATCTCGTCGAGGCGGGTGATGTCGGCGACCCGGGTGATCCGGAACCGGTCGAGCATGCCACCGATCCGCTCCCAGGTCTGCTCCACGGTGGCCGTCCGGTAGGTGCCGGATCGGAACGCGATGGTCTCGGTCGTGTCAGTCATCGAGGCTCCCGGCGGAGGGGTGGGAAACTCAGAGGATGAGGACGGCGATGATGTTGACGTTGTTGTCGGCCACCGGGGCCACGCCACCGGCGACGGTCTCCAACTCGGCCTCGGTCAGCTCGTTGAGGTCGACCAGCGGCACCTCGGGCACGTGCAGCACGTGCAGGCCGGGCGTGCCGGACCAGTCGGCGACGACCTGATCCTTGGTGTAGAGCGTGGCGGGCTGGGCGCGGTCGACCTCGACCCTGGCGCCGGGGGCGACCGGCAGGCCGGCCGCCGTCGCGTAGCCGGTCGGGTCGGCGAGGAGACGCTGGAGTTCCTCGTCGCTGCGCCACACTGCGGTGACCAGCTCCGAGTACTTGGTCACGAACCTCGCGCCATATTCCTGTTCGTCGTTGCTCATCGTTCGGTCCTTTCCTCGGGATCGCTGCAAGACGGGGGGTTGATCGCTGTGGCGAGAACGCTACGAAGATCGAGGCGCGACAATCAATGATTTCGTCTGACTGTCATCAGAATCTGCCGCGCGGGCCGCTGGGCGGCAGACATCGGTGTCAGGTGCAGCAGCACGGGCAGCAGCAGGCACAGCTGGGGTCCAGGCCGGCGACGACGCTGTCCAGCTCGTCCTCGGCCAGCTCCGACTGGGCCACCGGCAGCAGCGACGGCACGAAGAGCGCGAAGGTGCCCGTGGTCTCCGCCAGCTGCCAGGACTCGATCTGCACCTCGATGTCCGGATCGGTGTCGGCGACGTCCCGGACCACCCGGACCTGCACATTCTCGGACAGTTGAAGCCCGTAGCCGGCGAGGAACCCCCGCGGGTCCCGGTCGAGCGCCTGCTCCTTGACCGGGTCGGCCCAGACGTCGGCGACCAACCGGCTGTACGCGGCCACGAAGACCGCTCGATCGACAGGTGTCACAGCCTGCTCCCTTCGATGGTCGGCCGCCGGCGGCGGCGACAGGCAGCGCGGGAGGTTCCGGCCGCCGGTTTCGCTTCATCGTGGGCCACTGGCGTATCCGGTCCACCCAAAGAGCGGGAATTTCATCGAATGTGGCCGCGAAAAGGTCACGCTGCGGCGAAAGCCGGGTAATTGGGGAATCAGCGACTGGCGGCGGAGAGCGATTCTAATGATTGCCACCACTGTGGACAAGTAGTAATTCCTCGCCTGTCACCCGCCCGGTGCCCGCACATACGCTGCGATCGGCGCACCGCCCACCGTCACCGCGGTTCGACGGGGTGCCGCGTTCCGTCACCGAGTGCTGCCGGAGGCCACCGTGACCATCGACGAGGTGACGACGACGCCCGGCGGCCCGGCCGGGTACAGCGTGGAGGAACTCGCCCGCAAGGTGGGGATGTCGCCGCGCAACATTCGTGCCCACCAGGCCCGGCGGCTCCTGCCCCCGCCGGTGCGGCGCGGCCGGGCCGCGCTCTACGACGACTCCCACGTCCGCCGGCTGGACGCGATCCTCGCCCTGCAGCGGCAGGGCTTCAACCTGGTGTCCATCGAGGCGATGCTCGGGGTCCGGGCCAGTGACGAGGCGCCCGACGGACTGACCGCGATGCTGCAACGCCTGACCGCCGACCGTCCCGCGCTGGCCCACGCGCTGACCCGACACGGCGTGATCGGGCGGACCACCGACGGCACCGTCCGCACCGTCCGGCCACGCCCGCTGCGCGCCGCCCTGGACCTGCATCGGGTACGGGTGGGCACGGTGCCGGCACTGCAGACCCTCAGCGAGGTGCTGGACAGCCTGCGGCCGGTGGCCGACGAGCTGGTCGCCGCCGTCACCGCCCGGCTGCTGGCCCTCGCTCCGGAGCTGGTGCGCAGCGGCACCCGGTCGTCCTGGGCCGACCTCGACCGGGAAACCCTGCTGCTGACCCAGGGCGTGGTCAACGTGCTCACCGAGGCGTTCCGGCTCGCCGTGGAGAACCAGTCGGAGGCGCACGTCGCGGAGTTGCTGGAGAACCACCTCGACACGGACGTGTGCCTGGAAGGCAGCACGGTCATCGACAACGGCTGACCGCACCGTCAGCTTGTCGCGCGCTGTCCGTCCGACTGCCGGCTCTCCACCACGTCATCGGATGGTGCCGGTTCGGCCAGCAGTTGCCGCCGCGCCAACCGGTGGAACAGCCCCTCGGGTTGGTCCATCAGCTCGTCGAAGCTGCCCCGCTGGATGATCCGCCCCGCTTCGAGGACCACGATGGTGTCCGCCGCACGGACCGTGGACAGTCGATGGGCGATGACCACCCGGGTCGCGGCCAGGGCCGCGGTGCTCTGGCTGACCACCTCCTGGGTCCGGTTGTCCAGAGCGCTCGTCGCCTCGTCGAGGTAGATGATCCGAGGTCGGGGAGCCAGCGCGCGGGCGATCAGCACCCTCTGGCGCTGCCCGACGGAGAGCGTCCCGCCGCCGAACGGCACCATCGTGCTCATCCCCATCGGCAGCGTCTCCAGGTCGTCGGCGAGGCCGGCCATCCGCGCCGCCTCCCAGACCTGGTCCAGTGGGAAGCTGCCGGCGCCACAGATGTTGTCCCGTACCGAGCCTGCGAAGAGCTGGCCGTCCTGCAGGACCACCCCGCACTGCCGGCGGACGGCGTGCACGTCGAGTTCGGAGAGGTCCTGGCCGTCGTAGAGCACTGCGCCCTGCTGCTGGCGTTCGAAACCGAGCAGTAACCGGAGCAGTGTGGACTTTCCGCAGCCGCTCGGTCCGACGATGGCGACGAACTCACCCGGGCGGACGTGCAGGTCGATGTCGACGAGCACCGGCGGTTCGTCCGGCTGGTAGGCGAAGGTGAGCCGGTGCAGCGCGACCTCGCCGCGCAACTCGCCCGGGTCCACCCGGTCCGGCCGCGCCTCGGGGTCGGCGCGCAGGATCTCCCGCAGGCTGCCCAGCCGGGGCACTGCCGCGATCACCTCGACCCCGGCCGACACCAGCACCAGCAGCGCGCCGAGCAGCATCGCGAAGCCGACGTTGAGGACGAAGAAGTCGGCCGGAGCGACCCGGCCGGCGAGCGGCCCCATCAGCACGGCGAACAGGACCAGTTGACCGGCGACCGGCAGCACGGTACCGAAGGCGACCAGGCCCGCCTGGCTCTGCCGGACCCGTTGCAGCGCCGCCCGGGCCGCTGCGGCCACCTCCGACCAGCGCGCGTGGGCCCGGGATTCGGCGGCCGCCAACTTAATCTTGACGATGCCGCCGAGCAGCTGGTTGGTCATCGCCGCCGCCCGGTGCTCGGCCGGCAGCGCGGACCGTTGCTGACGGACGATCAGTACGGCGAACGCGCCGAAGGTCAGCATGGTGACGGCGACGATCCCCGCCCCCCACAGCCCGAGCACGGGCTCGACCACCAGGAGCATGCCAAGGGTCACCGCGACGGTCGCGGCCGCCGAGACGAGCTGCGGCAGCAGCGCGCTCAGCGCCTCACCGACGAACGAGATCCCCAACATCGAGTTGGCGATCTCACCGCTGCTGCGACCGGCGAAGAACCGGGCCGGCAGCCGCATGAGCCGATCCCAGATCGCCAGCTGCGCGCCGGACTGCATCCGGCCGTCCAACCGCAGCAGACGCAGGTTCTGCACCACACCGACCAGCCCCGCGACCACGGCGGCGCTGAGCATCAGCGCGAGGAAGCCGAACAGCCCGTTCACCTCGCCCTGCCGGGCGAGCTGGCCGAGAACCTCGCCGGTGGCCAGCGGCACGCCCAGGCCCAGCAGCGCCACGCAGGCGGCGGCGAACAGCAGGCCCCGCACGTCCCGGCCCGCACCGACCAGCCCGGCCCGCAGCAGGTGGCGCATCCGAGCGGTCGGCGGTAGCGGCGCCTGCACTTCGGTCGCCTCCGCGGCGAACGTCGCGGCCACCGTCGCGTCGACCGGACCGTACGCCCGGGTGTCCGGGTCGACGTGGTGGTAGCGGCCTCGGCGGAACACCAGCGGCACCGCGACGGCGCGCTCCGGGTCATCGCCCGCCCGCCACCCCACCAGCGGCCCCAGGTCCCGCCGCCACCATCGGTCCGGCAGCCGCACCTCACGCAGGAACAGGCTGGACGCGCGGGTCACCGCGTGCACCGCCGCCCGGTCGTTCAGCGGCGCGCGGCTGCGGTCGGCCGGCTCGTTGATCGGGCTGCCCATCCCCTCGGTGACCACCCGGACCACCGAGGCCGCCCGCCCGTACCGGTCGAAGCCGGCCTCCCCGTCCGGAATCGGAACCGCGCCGCCCGCGCCGATCACCCCGATCGACCGGCGGGCCGCCGCGGCGAGCACCGCGGCGTCGGCCTGCCGGCGCCGCTCCACGGCGCTCAGCAAGGCCGCGTCGGCCTCCTCGATCCGGGTCTCCACCATCCGCAGCAGCCGGGCCACGTGTTGGTCGACCGCCGACCGGAGCTGACCGCTGACCAGCAGGTCCCAGCTGCCGTGACTCTCCACCGCGCACGGCGACTCGGCCACCACCCAGTCCCGCTCGGCGACCAGTAGCAGCTCCCGCTCCCCCGACATCTCCGCCGGGCCACCGTCGTTGCGTCGCAGCTGTCCGCCGGCGCTGCGCAGCCACCAGGCACCGCCGGTGGAGGTGAGGGCGCTGCCCTGCGCCAGCGAAATGATCTCGCGTCCACGCAGGGTGGACGCCTCCCGGGGCGCCTGCCCGCGGCGCAGCGCGTCGGCGATGGTGACCAGCACCAGGTCCACCGCCGCGACCAACTCCATCGCGGCGGTCCGCGCCCGCAGCGACACCCCCTCGTCGGCCACGCGGCCGAGCCGGACGTGTCGCTCCAGCAGGGACAGGTGACGCCGGGACAGCCCACGCAACTCCGTGCCGGGCAGCGGTACCAGAATCAACTGCCACGCACCGATCGCGGTGGACGTCGGCACCAGGCCACCCGCGGGCAGCCGGGCCACATGGTGACGCCGCGAGGGGCTCATCCCGGCCCGGCGCACCGCGAACAGGTCGGCCTCGCCGCCGGTCACCAACCAGCCGGCCACCGGGCCGTCCAGGCGACAGACCTGGCGTACGCCCTCCGCGCAGAAGCCGATCAGGCCGCCGGCCGGGGAATCCTCCACCGCGCCACTCATCAGCGTCTCCTCGGATCGTCGTGGTCAGTGGTCCCGGACCAGGCGCGCGTACACCCCGTCCCGGGCGACCAGTTGCTCGTGGGTGCCGCGCTCCACCTCTCGACCGCCGTCCAGCACGACGATCAGGTCGCAGTCGCGGACCGTGGACAGGCGGTGAGCCACGATCAGGCAGGTCGCCCCACGCCGGCGCAGGTGCAGGTCGATCCGGCGTTCGGTTTCGGCGTCCAGCGCGCTGGTGGCTTCGTCCAGCACCAGCACCCGGGGGTTGCGGATGAGTGCTCGGGCGATCTCGAGCCGCTGCCGCTGTCCACCGGAAAAGTTGCGGGCGTTCTCCCGTACCGGGCTGCCCAGGCCGCCCGGACGGGCCGCGACCTCGTCGTAGAGGCACGCATCGGTCAGCGCGGTGACGATGTCCTCGTCCGCGACCGTGAGGTCCCACATGGTGACGTTGTCCCGGACCGTCCCCTCGAACAGCCGCTGGTCCTGGTCCACCATGGCGACGGTGGCCGCCCAGAGGCCGTCGTCGGCCGCCGGCCGCTCAAGGCCGTCCACGGTGACCCGGCCGGTCCATGGACGGTAGAGCCCGGCGACCAGTCGGCCCACCGTCGACTTGCCACTGCCCGACCGCCCGACGAGCGCCACCCGGGCACCCGGCGGCAGGTCCAGGCTGAAGTTCTCCAGCAGTGGACGGCCCAGCGGGTTGTAGCCGAAGGTGACCTCCTCGATGCGCAGGTGCCCCTCCATCGGTGTCAACAGGCGGGCGGGTCGGTCGTCGGTCGACGGCAGTGGGTACCGCTCCACGTCGCGCAGCCGGTTGAGGTCGGCGCTCATGTCCTGCAGCCGCGAGCCCAGCGCGGTCAGATTGCCCAACGGCCGGTTCATCGCGACGGCCAGGCTCTGCATGCCGACCAGCACGCCGACGCTCATCGCCTCCGCCATGACCTGCCGGCTGCCCAACCCCAGCAGCACCGCGGTGGTCCCCGAGGCGAGGAACGCCGGCAGGACAGAGAGCACCGCGGTGGGCACCCCCAGCCGCTGCTGACGGGTGGCGACGGTGGCGTGGCGCGCCGCGAACCGGGCCACGGCGCGTTCCTCCTCGCCGCCGGCCTTCACCGTCTCGATCATCTGGACCGTGGTGTAGACGGTTGTCACCAGCTTGCTGCGATCCGCCTGGAGGCCGGCGACGGCGATCGACCGGGTCGAGGCGACGTAGCGGAGCACGCTGACGTTCAGCCCGGCGAGGACCACCGCGCACAGTCCGAGCAGCAGGTCGTACTGGCAGAGCAGTGCCCCGTACGCCAGCACCAGGCCGGTGTCCACCACGGTGGTGGCTGCCCGGCGGGTGAGCACCTCGGCGACCACCTCGTTGCCGCGGACCCGCTGACTGAGGTCGGCGGCCTGCCGCTGGTCGAAGAAGGTCGGCGGCAGCCGCAGCAGATGTCGGAAAAACCGGGCGGCGCTGCTGAGGGCGAGCGCCGTCTCCGCGCGTACGGTCAGGCGTTGCTGGAGCAGGCTGGCCAGGAACGTCAGCACGGTGGCCACCGCCACCGCCACCACCAGGCCGGCGAACGCGGCCCGATCCTCCTGCAGCAGCACGCGGTCGACGAAGACCTGGGCCATCACCGGGATGGTCAGACCGACCACGGCGATCAGCAGGCCGAGCAGCAGCATCTGCGCGATCGCCGAGCCCGGGCCGCGCCACCGCTCGGCCAGCGCCCGGACCAGCCGGTAGCGGGTGCCGCCCGGCCGGAACTCCGGGCCGGGCTCCATGGTGAGCACGATGCCGGTGAAGGCGCCGTCGAACTCCTCCCAGCTGACCGCGCGGGGACCGGTGGCCGGATCGTTGATGAAGACCTTGCGGCCGAGCCCCTCCAGCACCACGAAGTGCTCGAACCGCCAGAACAGCACCGCCGGCAGCGCCACGGCGGACAGGCCGGCCAGGTCCATCTGGAAACCCTTGGCCACCATTCCGTACCGGCGGGCACCCTTGAGCACGGTGGCCGCCGTGGAGCCGTCCCGGCTCACTCCGCACACCCGGCGCAACTCCTCCAGGGGCACGTGTCGACCATGGTGGGCGAGCAGGATCCCAAGCGCGGCGGCACCGCACTCCACCGCCTCCATCTGGATCAGGGTGGGCGTGCGGACTCGCCGTCGCCGGATCCTGGGAAGTTCCGGCGCGCCGCTGGCAGCGGTCGTCGGCGCGCTCATCGCCGCAGCAACCAGTCGATCGGGTGTTCCCGGTCCACCGTGAACCAGGCGGTGACCTCGCTGGCCGAGTTGAGCTGGAACGGCGGCGGGGACTTGGTCCAGCGCAGGCCGCCCGGGGCGGCCGGGTCGGGCTCCAGGGCGACCGTCACGCGGACCACGCTGCCGCGGGCGAGCAGCCGCCGGACGTCCGGCCCGGTGCCCAGGAAGGCACGCAGCGAGGCCTCGGTCTCCGGGAAGGCGCCGACCGTGGTCACCTGGCCCGCCAGGGTGCCGAACACGTTGCGCGGCGCGGCTGCGGCGGCCACCTCGACGGACACGCCGGGTTGCAGCAGCGGCGCGGCGACGGCGGGGGCGTAGACGACGGCCTGCAACGCGTCCCCGGCGGTGTCGAGCCGTTCCAGGTCGGCCAGGTGCGTGCCCGGGGTGACGATCTCGCCCTCCGAGACCAGCCAGGCGACGACGTACGCGTCACCCGGCGCAGTCTCCACCCGCACCTTGCCGTCCGCCGCACGCAGGCTGTAGAGGGGGGTACCCTTCGGCACCCGCTGGTGCGGTGACGCCCACACCTTGGTGACCTGACCGCTCTCGAGCGCGTCGAGGGCGGAGATCCCGTTGGAGTGGATCAGAACCCCGGCCGCCTCGACGGTCCGGGGCACCACCGTGCGCACCGACCAGACACCCGCGGCGACCACGACGATGACCAGCGCGGTGGTGGCCAGCCAGTTCGGCACTGTGGTCAGTCGGACCGCCCGGTCCAGTTGCTCGGGCGCCTCCAACTGGCGCAACGCCTGCCGCCGGAACTTCATGGCCGGCCCTCCGCTCCGGGCGGGCCTGCGGCGCGGCGCGAGCCGAGCAGAAAGTCGGCCACGCTCGGCTCGACCAGCGGGTCGAGCCCGGACAACTCGGCGAAGGCCTGGGAGTCCCCGGCGCCGAGGGCGCACGGTGCCAGCCCCATGGCGGTGGCGACGAGATACATCTGCTGGGTCAGCACACCCGCGTCCTTGAGAATCATGGCGTAGCTCATCCCTTCGTACTTCCACATCAGCCGCTGGACCCGGGCGGTGACCACCAGGACCATCTGCGGCGCCCGGGGCATGGCGCCGGCCGCCCGGGCGTACGCCAGCAGCCGGTCGGCGGCCGGTCCCCAGCCGGCGACCGGCTCCAGCCGGTGCCCGACCGCGTCGTAGTGGTAGAGCCCTGGATCAAGCCCGGCGCAGCGCGCGACCAGTGGATAGATCTCCAGCTCGTAGACGCCGCCGCCGCCCGGGTAGGGCCGGTGGCCGACCTCCTGCCCGCCGGCCTCGCCGACGGCGGTGGTGTGCTGCGACCGGTGCAGGAATTCCGCCAGCCGCTCCAGGGGCAGCGGCGCCGCGTCGTCGTGTTCGCGCACGCTGCGCCGGTCCGTGACGACCTGGCTGAACGCGGGATCCGCCTTGGCGATCGTCGCCAGGTCCGGCAGTGGCAACTCGATCGCCCGGCCCCCGTCGAACGGGCGGCGCAGCGGTTGCGGGGTGAAGCGCTCCCGCATCCGGTAGGTGCCGCCCACCGGCAGCGCGTGTCGGCCGGCCCGGGAGCGGTGGTGCAGCCACAGTTCCTCCGGCGACCAGTAGGCCAGCGGCGCGTCGTCGCACTCCGCCTCGAACTCGGCGTCGGTGACCAGGATCCGGGCGGTGGCCAACTCGTCGAGCACCCGACCGGCGGCCTCCGGCGGCACGCCGAGCGTGCGGGCCACCGTGTCTCCTCCGATGCCCGGCACGGCGGCGGCCAGCACCGCGCCGAGGGCGGTGTCGGCGCAGCCGACGACGAGGGTGCTCAGCGGCGATGCGGCCATCAGCCTGCCCCGCTCGTGCTGAAGGATGGCGAAGCGGGAGAGCCGGTAGCGGATCCCGGGTGTGTGCAGGCGGCTCTCCGGCAGACTGCCCCGACCCAGGCCGGTGGGCACCAGGTCGAGCAGCGCCCGGTCGTCGACCTGGACGCGGCGCTCCAGCCAGGAGTGGGCGAGCAGCCGGCGCAGCAGCAACTGCGCGGGCAGCACGCGGCTCTCCCCCTCCAGGCCGCTGATCAGCCGGCCGACCTCGACGTCGCTGACCCAGTCGGCGGCGAGCCGCAGCAGCAGCGCCCGCCGGCCCATGCCCGGTTGCTCCAGGGTGAGTTGGAAGCGGGTCTGCCGCAGGGTCAGCGAGCCGTCCTCAGCGAGCCGCAGTTCCGCGTCACGGCGCAGCCGGTACGACTCCTGAATCGGCGGACCGCCGACGGAGCCGCTCACGACGACCGCCGGCCGACCGGGTCCACCACGGTGGTCATCCCCACATCCCTCCCACGTTCCCGGTAGTCCCGGGAGCGCCGGCTAGAAGAAGACGTTCAGCGGATTGGCCGACATCTCGTCGACGGCCAGCGGGCCCCGGCCGAGGCGGGCCGGCACGTCCCACAGCCGGCCGGGACCGAGCCGGCGCCAGAAGTGCCGCAGACCCGGCACGACGACTTTCACCACCGCCAGATCGACATCCGGACGGGACTGGTCGACGACGATCACCTCCAGGCCGGCCCGCTCCGCCCGGCGTACGCACCGACGCACGTCATCCCCGACATCGCCGGTGGTCAGCGCCGGGTGGTCCGCTGCGGTGCGCGGCGGCCGGGTGGGGTCCGGGGACAGCCAGGGCTGGTCGGCCACCCGCACGGTGCCGAACCAGCGCGCGGTGTCCGGATCGTCGACGCCGTACCGGTTGCGTGCGGAGGTGGGTCCGGGAACGGCGGGCAGGAACTGGTTCACCTCGGTGAGCGCCCGGGTCAGCGCGACCCGCGCGTCCAGGTGCGCGCCGAAGCCGACCAGGACGTCCTCCGGTCCTCGGTCGACCCGCCGGGACACCGCGGCGAACGTGGGTACGCCGAGGTCGGCGGTCAGGTCGAGGGCCCACAGCTCACGGCCCAGCGTGGTGGCGTGGTGGTCGACGCAGGCGGCGGTCCACGGGTCGGCGAACGAGGCGAGGTTCACCCCGGGCATCCGGGAGCGGTGGTACCACCACAGGGCCACGCTGTCGCGCTCCACGAGTTCGCAGAAGCCCTGCAGGATCGCCTCGGACAGGTTGCCGCCGGCCGCGCAACCGTTCGAGTCGGCCGAGCACACCCCCAGCCCGGTCAGCTCCGGATGCCCGTACCAGCAGTACGCGGCGGGCAGCTCGCGCGGTGTCTGCCGGGTCAGCGACCAACCCGTGGTCCAGTCCAGCTCCACCTCGTCGGGCAGCGGGCGGGGAATACGGTGCAGGTGGCCCAGGTCGGGGTTGATCCGGGACCGGTCGGCGTACTGGCGATCCGAGAACAGCAGCAACTCCCGCAGGTGTACCGCGCGGTCCGGACCGAGCTGCCGGTAGCTCGCCCGGTGCACGGGGCGGTCGCCGCGCCACACCCCGCAGTAACGCTCCACCGCCTCTCCGATCGCGCTCATCCGGGCCTGCAGGTCCGTCCGGCCCTTGCCGCCGCTCTGCCCGCGCAGATTGCGGCGCAACCCGGCGAGCTGGCGGGGTTGGGCGAAGTTGTGCCCGGCCGAGTAGGTGTGGGTGACGCCGTTGTCGGTCGCCTCCAGCGAGGTCAGCCGGCTCACCACGCCCAGATAGCGGCTGACGTGGTGAACGAGCGCGGCGTACGCCTCGGCGGGTTCCCGGGTGCGGGAGTCCCCGGTCCGACTGGGCTGGGCGCCGCTCGGTGGCAGGTCGATCCGTGGTTCGGCCTTGCGGACGAGGTCCGGGTCGCCGCAGGCGGGGCACTGCGGCTGGCGTACCAACTGGTGGCTCTCCGTGCTCAGGTCCCGGGTGTCCAGGGCGACCATCCGGCCGGTGAGGCGGGGCGACGTGCCCCGTACGGCGAGCACGGCGAGTTCGGCGGCGAGCAGCCCGGCGGCCATGGTGGCCAGTCCGGGCAGGACCGCCCGGCCGGGCTGCGGCAGCGGACCGGCCAGGTCCTGCCCGCCGAGAAAGGCGTTCACCTGCTCGTTCTCCTGCCAGCGTTGCCGCAGGCAGACCCAGCAGCCGGTGCTGCCCGGCACGAGGTGCGGGCCGAGGAAGACGACGTTGCCGTGTGGCCGGGCCAGGGTCCACGCGCGACCGGCAGCCAGCTGGCGGTCGTTGATCAAGGCCAGCCGAGGGTCGAGCATCGACGACGGCAGCACCAGCACCTGGGCGGTGCCCGGGTCGGGGTCCGTTGCCTCCGGCCCGACCACGGTGACGGCGAGCCCGAGGGCGCGCAGCGCGTCGGCGGTCTCGGCCACCCGGGGCGCCCCGAGATCCACGATGGTGACCGTCCCCCCGGCCATCCACCGCTGCCCGGCCTCGGGCGGGACACCCCGGGCGTCCCAGCCGGCGGCCTCGGCTGGCGAGGTGTGCGCCGGCCCGGACACCAGCAGGCCGTGGTCGCGCAGCCGGGCGAGGGCGGCGCCGACGGCGGCGACCGGGTGCCGGGTGGCCAGCCGGGCCACCACGTCGGCCAGCGGCGCGGCGCCGTCGAGCTGGTCGGCCAGGTCCGCGGCGACCGGGTCGTCGATGAGCAGGCTGCGGGTCTCCCCCAGCACCACGAGCGGACCGTCGGGCAGCCGCACCGGCACGTAGTCCGATCGGAAGCGCGGACGCCACATGGTTCCTCCTCCCGAGCCTGGTGCCGGACCGTGGCACCGCCGGCCCCGCCCTGATCACGACTGCTGCCATCGTCGCGGTCCGGGGCGTCCGATCCGATTGATGCCACCGGTTTCTGCCGTCGGGGGCGCCGTGGACGGTCGGTGGCCGGGTCAGCTGACGGTGACGGTCAGCGCGGTGTCGTTGAGCCCCAGCACCGAGGTGCCGGCGGTCTGCGCCGGTACGAGCAGCAGGAAGGTTTCCACCCGGGTGACCCGGATCGACTTTCCACTGATCGCCGTGCGATGACCGGTGGCAATCAGGTCCGGGCTCTGCGGCACCATCTGGACGGTGGCCGGACCGCCGGGTGCCGGACGCAGCGTGTCGGTGGCGTGGAGCGTCAGAAAGGTCAGCGTGCCGGTCGGCACCGCGACCGCGCAGTCGGACCACTCCGCCTGGTCCATCGTCCGCTGCACCGCCGCGCCGGCACCGGCGAGCTGCTGCCCGTAGACCTCCCAACCGCCGGCGAACTGGCCATCGAGCAGCGGGCTCGACGCGACGAGGGTCTGGTTGCCCGTCGTGGACCCGATGCTGCGGGCGAACACCTCCGCGGCGAGTGCCCGACGGCTGGTCTCGTCCAGGGCGGTGCCGCCCGCCGTGGCCGGCCGGCCGTCGAGGCTCCGGGCGACCACCAGCGACGGTTGGGTGACCTGAACGTTGTGGCTGAGCTTCCACTGGCCGTCGGCACCGAGCAGGAACTGGCTGACGTCGGTGGGAGCCAGCTCCGAGCCGGTCAGCCTGAGGGTGGCCGTGGCGAGGAAGCAGGCCGGGTCGCCGGGCGGCACCGCGAAGGCCGGGTTGATGTGCTGGAAGGACGGTTGCGCACGCTGGTTGTAGGCGGCCCGGCGTACTGCGGCGATGCTCAGGTCCAGCGAGGGCGAGACCTCCTGGGCCCGCAGCGCCTCGACGTCACCGGCCACCGAGGCGGCCGAGTCGGCCTGGTCGAAGGCGGTGAGCACCAGCGCGGCCCGGTCCCGACCGAAAGTGGCCGAACCCTGGGGCGCCGGGGTGGCCGCGTCCACCGGCTCGCCACCACAGCCGGTCAGCACGAGCAGCGCCACCGCGGCGGCGGCAAACGGCATCGCCGGCACGCCGGCGGCGAGGGTACGCGGGCTCCTGACGGATCTTTCGCCCAGCATCTCGTCCTCCATCCGCCACCGGTCCACGGGAATCGCGCCCGATGCAGTCGAGTATGTGAGCGGTTGTCGTGCCAGGCCGGTGGCGGCGCGGCCTCGTGCTGCCAGGCCTGTCGGCGTTGCACCAAACGACGTCATCCGGCCTGGATCGCGGTCACCGATCGGTGTCATCGAGCCGAGCGACCCAGGCGACCAGACCCGACCGGGAAGCGACGCCTGCCTTGCGGTAGATGCGGGTCAGGTGCGCCTCCACCGTGCGAGGGCTGATGTTCAGCTGCCGCCCGATCAGTCGGCTGGTGGCCCCGGTCGCCGCCAGCCGCGCGATGTGCCATTCCCGGTCGGTCAGGGCGGCGACCTCGCGCGGGCCGACCGGACGGGCCAGTCGCAGGCTGACTCGTTCCGTCCCGCACCAACCGGCCAGTTCCAGCGCACGGCGGCGGGCACGCGCCGCCGGGACGGCCTGGCCCGCGGCTTCGGCCGCCCGGGCCAGGGAGGCCAGCGCAAGGCTGCGCCGTAGGACCATCCCGCCTGCGCGGAACAGGTCAGCCGCGGTCTCCAGGTGCAGCAGCGCCGCCGGGACCTCGCCGCGGGCGAGCAGCACCTCGCCGTACGCCGACTCGGCGAAACCCCGCTGCCCGGGGAGACCGACCTGGTCCGCCTCGGCCATCGCCAGCCGCGCCTGCCGCTCGGCGTCGGCCACCTCCCCGGCAGCGAGCGCGGCAGCGCAGAGCAGCTCGTACCACATGGGTCGGAGGGTGGTCTGGAAGCGGCTCAGCTGGCTGTCGCCGCCGGCTGAGCGCACCATTTCGGCACAGGTCGTCGGATCACCGGACAGCAGCGCCGCAGTCGCCAGCGCCGTCGCGGCGGTACGGCCGCACCAGGTGGCGAGGTCGGGGGCGATTCCGACGGCGCTGCGGGCCAGCGCCACCGCCCGGTCGTCGTCCCGAAGGCCACCACGCCACGCCGTCGCCTCCGCCTCGAAAGCCAGGGCGAAGCTCAGCAGGTGGCGACTGCCGATGCGCCGGGCGACGATGCCCGCCTCGGTAGCCAATCCGATGGCGGTGGTCAGCTGACCGCCGTAGTAGGCCACCTGACTGCGACCGAGCAGCAGCTCGCACAATCCGTCGTCGCGGTGCGAGGCGCGGACGAGCGTGAGCCCTCGGTCGAGGTGCCGCACCGCGTCGGCCTGCCGTTCGAGGTACAACTCACTCAGGCCGAGCGCGGTGAGGCAGTCGGGGTGGTCCCGCACGTCCCGGTCCGGCAGTGAGTCGACGATCCGGACGCCGGCATCGAGCAGGCCCCGGGCGTCGTCGAGTGCGCCATCGTGCGCGGCGGCCAGACTGCGGACGGCCAGCAGGCCGGCTTGGTCTGCGCCGGAGCCGCCGAGATCTCCGGTGAGCCCGTCGGGCACGGGGCGGCCGGCCAGGATGCCGGCGACGCCGATCTCGGTGGCGAGTCGGTAGCCACCGGTGGGTCCGGCACCGGCTGGCAGGGCGGCCAACTCGCGCCGGCTGATAGCCGCCGCCTCCGCGTAGTTACCGAGCAGGCGTTCCACCCGCGCCCAGAGAGCTACTGCTTCGGCCCGTCGTCCCGCCGGGTCGGCGGGGAACAGCGGCACGATCTCCTGGAGCAGGGCCCTACTCTCGGCCAGGTCGCCCGCCTCCCCGGTGATCTGGGCCAGCGCGAGTGACACGTCTTGGCGATGCTGCGTCGAACCGGCCGCCGGCCGCAGCGCACGCAGCGCCAGCCGCAGCCAGCGGATGGCCAGGTCCGGTGTCTCGCGCCGGATCTCCTGCGCAGCTCGGCAGAGCACGTCGACGCAGCGGTCGGCCCAGCGGCCGTTCGGCAGGGCGAGCAGGCGCTCCGCGTAGCGGGCGCGGTCCGCGGGTGGCGCGCCCAGATCGACCAGCGCGTTAAGCGCCCGCGCACACGCCTCCACCTGCCACTCCGGGTCGGTGTCCTGAACGACCGCCATCCGCAGCACCGGGTGCCGGAAGGCGAACCGTCCAGTGCCGGGAACACGGCGGATCAGGTCAAGCCGGGCCAACCGCCAGGCGGCCTCGACTGCCAGCGACGTCGGGACCTGCGCGACCTCGGCGAGCAGGTCCGCGGCGAAGGGCGCATCGAGGATCGCCCCGGCCCGTAGGCAGGCCAACTCGACGGACGGCAGGTCCGTCCACTCACGGCGCAGGACGGTCACCGCCGCATCGGACAGCCGGGCGCCCTGTGGTTCACGGGTAGGGTCGGCGCTGTGCGAGGTGGGGTCGCTCGGCAACGCCGCCAGGTAACCAGGGTTGCCGCCGGTCAGGTCGTACCGTGCGCGCAGCTCCACCTGGTCGACGTGGGGGTGCAGAAGCGCGACCTCAGTGAGGCTGAGAGGGCGGAGTTCGATCCGATCGGGTGACGTCGGTTCCGCGTCGGCGGGTTCGTCGGGATCTGGTGGACCGAACGGCATCGGGGTCGCCATCTGCCGGGGGCGGTAGACGAGCACGAGCAGCAGCGGGGCGGGCACCGGATACCGCAGCAGGTGGGCGATCAGACCGGTGGAGGAGGCATCCGCCCAGTGCAGGTCGTCGAGGATCAGCACCAGACCATCCCGGGCCGCCAGACCGATCAGCCGGCGGGCCAACTGGTAGGTCCGGAACCGCCGGGCGTCCGACGCCCGCGCCGGCGCCGGTGGCACTGCGGCGGCGGACTCCGCCCAGGTCTCTCCGGTGGACCGCCCGGCACGCAGCCCGCGTCGGAGTGGCTGACCCCCCGTGAAGGCGTGCCGAAACACGTGGAAGGGGACTCCTCGCTCATCCGGCGCGCAGGTCCCGACGGCCCAGGGGACGGTGGGGACGCACAACTCCAGGGCCTCGCGGACGAACCGGGTCTTGCCAATGCCCGGCTCCCCGACCACCTCGCAAACCATCTGCCGGCCGCGGCTCAGCGCGGCGGCCTGGGCTCTCCCGACACGCGCCAACTGTGGTCGCCGCCCGACGAATCGCGGGCTCGTTGACGCACTTTCCAGCCCAGGTGTCATCACGCAGACCGACGCCTTCCGACACACTTCAAAGGGATTGGTCGCACTATACCGGAGCACCGTCCGATGTCGAATGTGTCGATGTGGCCAGCTCATATTTCACCGGGCAGCACCGGGCGTGGGTTCTTTTACCACATCGCACCACAAGCGCAGAAAGGGACCGGTCACCAGAAGGGCGGAACGATGTCCCTGAAACCCAATAAATCACCCATGGCCTACCGCGTCAGGCGGGGCGCCGATGAGGTCGATGCCCGGCGGGCTCCAGCCTGGACACCTGGACAATCATTTTGGAGGCCGCGCCCACCCTGATATCACCACGATCATGACCGCCTATACCGAACCACCCGAAGCAGTCATATTTCTACCTTACCTTCGACTTTGACGCTCAGAGCACGTACGACGAGCCGCCCGCGAGGGTGTCGACAGGCGACAAATGACCAGGGGTCGGTCTGGCGACACAGCCCGTCTCACCGGCACGCTTGGCACCGGTGAGGAAGTGCTTCGACGACAACTGCTGCAACGCACTCAATTCGGCAAAACCCGCATGTCGTTTAAGGTCGCCCGACACGACGACCTTCGCGAGAATAGGACGGGCAGGGCATGGACCAAGGCACCCGCGACGAGGTGCTCGGCCGCCTGGCTGAGGCAGTCGGGTCCGTCACAGTCGCACACCCGACGCGGGTTGCCATCGACGGACCACCCGCCGCCGGCAAGACCACCCTCGCCGACGAGCTGGCCGACGTCTTGCGCACACAGGGCCGCAACGTCATCCGCGCGACGATCGACAATTTCCTCTTCCCCCGGGCACAGCGCTATCCGCGCGGCGAGTACTCGGCAGAAGGCTGCTACTTCGACACCCACGACTACGACGCGCTGAACCGGGTTCTGCTCGATCCGCTCGGTCCGGGCGGAGATCGACGCTTCCAACCCGCGGTCTACGACCGCACCGCGGATACTGCGCTGTCCCCGCCGGTCAGGACTGCCCCCGCCGACGCCGTGCTGGTCTTCGACGGCGTCTTCCTCATGCGCCCGGAACTGATCGAGCGGTGGGACCTGCGCATCTTCGTGTCGACAGCGCTCGAAAAGACCGTCGATCGTGCCGTGATCCGAGAGCGCCAGGTGTTATGTCGGGCCGACGTAGAACGGCGCTGGCGCGAGCGTTACATCCCCTCCCAACAGTTCTACTTCGCTACGGTCCGCCCGACCGATCACGTCGACATCATCGTGCACAACGACGAGCCCCAGCAGCCGGTCTGGGAGACCCGAACACGCTGATCCGGATGTCGTGCGGCGGTGGAAGATGGATGCATGATCGGTGACAGGTGGGGCGTGACGGACGGCGAGACATCCCGCTCCTATCCGTGCGATGACTTGGTCGTGTCACCCGCTCTCGAGGCTTGGCGGGGGGTGCGCGTTGAGGCGCCCGCCGCAGCGGTGTGGCCATGGGTTGCCCAAGTGAGAATCGCACCGTACGCGTACGACTGGATCGACAACCTCGGCCGCCGCTCACCTCCACAGCTGCTGGAGCTGCCCCCGCCTCAAGTCGGAGAAGCATTCACTACTGCGGGCGGGCGGAAGTTGGGCAGGATCGTCTCGGTCGACCTCGGAAAACAGCTCACGGGCAGCATCATGGGTGCCTTCATGTCCTACGTGCTTGTGCCCCAGGAACACAACACCACGCGCTTGCTGCTCAAGGTCGTCATGCGGACCAGCCGCTGGACCGCCCTCGGGCTGTCGGTCGGCGACCTGGTCATGGCTCGACGACAGTTACTGAACCTGAAGCAACTCGCCGAGCGCCACCACCGGGGCACGGCTACCGGATGACGACCAGACACACCCTCATCGAGTGCGAGCGCCTCGTCGGTCTCGGCGCCACCCACTCGCGCCGCGACGAGCCGGCGCCTCCGACCAGCGCGGGCTACATCGTGATGGCCGATCCGGAGGGCAACGCGTTCTGCCTGGGCTGAACGACGGGGAACTTCACCCCGGTGAGGTCTTCGGAGACGGCCCACAGCCGCTGCTGGACGGCTACCTCGTACGACTTTGGGCTGGAGGTGACCAGCCGGGGGTGGCCCATGACCTCGTTGCGTCCGCCGGGACCGTAGTACTGGCCGCCGAGCGCGGCGGGGTCGGTGGCGGCGCGCAGGGTCGGCAGCGCGCCCATCGCCGGCGTCTGGGTGATCAGCGGCGCGAGCCAGGTGAGCGGAAGCCGGAGGGCCGCGGGGGTGTTGCGGGCGAGCTCGGTGCTGGACATGCCGGGGTGCGCGGCCACCGCGACGGTGGTGCCGTGCGTGGCGAGCCGGCGCTGCAGCTCGTACGTGAACATCAGGTTGGCCAGCTTGGACTGACCATAGGCGGCGGCCCGGCTGTACGACCGCTCCCACTGCAGGTCGTCGAAGTGGATCGCGGCCCGGATGCGGTGGCCGGTGCTGCTGACCGTCACCACGCGCGAGCCGGGCACCGGCAACATCAGGTCCAGCAGCAGCCCGGTGAGCGCGAAGTGGCCGAGGTGGTTGGTGCCGAACTGCATCTCGAAGCCGTCCCGGGTGATTTGCTTCGGGGTGTACATCACGCCGGCGTTGTTGATCAGCAGGTCGAGCCGGTCGAGCCGGGACCGCAGCGCCGCCGCCGCGGTCCGGACGGAGTCGAGCGAGGTCAGGTCCAGCGCCTGCACTGTCACGTCGCCGGTCATGCGGGCCGCGGCCTGCTCGCCCTTCTCGACGTTGCGCACGGCGAGCACCACGGACGCCCCGCGCTCGGCGAGCGCCTTGGCGGTCTCGTACCCCAGTCCGGTATTGGCCCCGGTCACCACGGCCACCCGCCCGCGCTGGTCCGGAATTTTCGCCGTCGTCCACTTCTCGCTCATGTCTGGCTCCCAACTAGCTAACGTACCGAAGGTATCTTGTGTTCGATGACGTTAAAGTACTTTCGGTACGTTGTCAACGTACCGCAGGTACCTAAGTTAGGCTGGGGATCGTGACTTTCCAGCGGGCGCGAACCGAAGAGCAGCGGGAGATCCGCCGACGGGCGATCCTCGACGTGGCGTCGGCGATGCTCGACGAGATGCCCGTGGCCGCGGTCACCCTGAACGAGCTCAGCCGCCGGGTAGGCCTGGCGAAGCCGAACGTGCTGCGCTACTTCGAGTCTCGCGAGGCGGTGCTGCTGGAACTGCTGGACCACTTCCTGCAGGAGTGGCTGACGGAACTGGCAGTCGAGTTGGCCGCCGGCATCGACGAAAACCTACCCATGGCCGAGCGAGCGGCAGCGGTGGCCGAGATCCTCAGCCGTTCACTCTCCGACCGAGTGGTGATGTGCGACCTCTTCGGCGCACAGGGCAGCGTCCTGGAACACAACGTCTCCGTCGAGGTCGTAGCACGCTACAAGCGCGCCTCCCTGGACCGCCTGACAACCATGACCGCCCTGATCCAGAAGTACCTGCCGGAGCTGGGCGAGAACGCAGTGCTGTTCAGCCTGCAAACCATGGTCATGGCCGGCGCGCTGTCGGCGTACAGCACACCCCCACCCAGCCTGCAGGCGGCCTACGAGGCCGAGCCCGACCTGGCCCGCTTCCACTTGGAGCTGAAGGACTACTTGAAGCAGGCCCTGACCGCGACCCTCCTGGGCGTGCTACCCCGCCGCTGACCTGCGGCCTGGTCCGGCCGGACTCGTAACAGGACACCTGCACCACCAGCGTGCGCATCTGCCGGGCGGCGCCCCGGACCGCCGTCGGCGCGCGACTGGGTGGCTGAGCGTGAATCCCACCTAACTCGACAATTCTTCCCCTAGGTTCGATGCGCAGGAGGCAGCCGAAACCGGGGAGAGACGTGGACAGCTATCCGCCGATCGAGGATCACGGACTCATCGGCGACCTGCAGACTGCCGCGCTGGTGACGTGCGACGGGACGGTCGACTGGTTCTGTGCGCCCCGCTTCGACTCGCCGAGCATCTTCGCCGCGCTGCTCGACAAGGAGAAGGGTGGCTATTTCCGTATCGCGCCGCACGACGTGCGGTACGTCACCAAACAGCTCTACCTCCCCGGCACACCCATCCTGATCACCCGGTTCATCAGCGCGGACGGCGTGGCCGAGGTGATGGACTTCATGCCGGTCACCGGCGAGCGGGTCACCGACGCGCACCGCCTGGTCCGCCTCGTCACCATGGTCCGGGGCAGCATGCGCTTCAAAGTGGAGTGCCGGCCCCGGTTCGACTACGCCCGCGAAGAGCATCAGCTGGAGCGCCACCGCAACGGCTACATCTTCCGCAGCCGGTCGGCGACGATGACGTTCAACCCGGTCGACCCGATGCGGCAGTTGATCTCCGAGCGCGGCGACGTCCGGCTTGAGGACGGCGACCTGGTCGCGTACGGCACCTTCAACGAGGGCGACATCGGCGGGGTGATCCTGGAGACGGCCGGCACGGAGCCACGGATCATCTCGCAGGAAGAGGTCCAGGGAATGTTCGAGTGGACCCGGGACTACTGGCGGCGCTGGCTTGAACGCTCCCGCTACACGGGCCGCTGGCGGGAGATGGTCGAGCGCTCCGCCATCACGCTGAAACTCATGACGTACGCGCCGACCGGTGCGATGATCGCCGCGCCCACTGCCGCGCTCCCCGAGCTGGTCGGCGGCACCCGCAACTGGGATTACCGCTACACCTGGGTACGGGACACGTCGTTCTCGGTGCACGCGCTGCTCGGCCTCGGCTTCACCGAGGAGGTCAGCCGGTACATGAACTGGCTGGACGAGCGGATCCGCGAGGCCGGCGACCTCCAGGATCCGCTGAAGATCATGTACCGGGTGGACGGCTCCTCCGACCTGCACGAAGAGATTCTCGACCACCTGGAGGGCTACCGCGGCTCGCGGCCGGTGCGGATCGGCAACGGCGCCGCCGACCAGGTCCAGCTCGACATCCACGGCGAGGCGCTCTACGCCATGCATCTCGCTGACGAGCAGGGCATCCGCGTCTCGCACCAGGTGTGGAAGAGCACCGTCCGGCTTGTCGACTGGCTCTGCGGCCACTGGGACCAGGCCGACGCCGGCATCTGGGAGAGCCGCCACCACCCCCGTAACTACACCTTCGGCCGGGTGATGTCCTGGGTCGCGCTGGATCGGGCCGTCCGTCTCGCTCTTCGGACCGGCCGGCCCGGGGACATCCCCCGCTGGACCGAGCAACGCAACCTCATCTACAACCAGGTCATGGCCCGTGGATATGACCGGGGTCGCGGCACCTTCGTGCAGGCGTACGACGAGAGCGTGCTGGACGCAGCGTTGCTCTCCATGCCGTCAGTCGGTTTCGTCACGCCGAGCGACCCACTGTGGCAGTCCACCCTGCACGCGATCGAGCGTGAACTGGTCTCCGACAGCCTCGTCCACCGGTACGACCCGGTCCACTCCCCCGACGGTCTCCCCGGTCATGAGGGCACGTTCAACATGTGCACCTTCTGGTACGTCGAGGCTCTGGCACGGTCCGGCCGCCTCGACGACGCCCGGCTCACGTTCGAGAAGATGTTCACCTTCAGCAACCACCTCGGCCTCTATGCCGAGGAGATCGCCGCGACCGGGGAGCAGATCGGCAACTACCCCCAGGCGTTCAGCCACCTCTCGCTGATCAACTCAGCGCTGGCGCTCAACGATCTGCTCGACGCCGAGGCCGACGCGCGGCGCCGCCGCTAGCTCCACCTCGTCGATCTAGGGCATATCGCTGCTAGTGGATCTCGAATCACGACGATATGCCCTAGATCGACGGTGCTGGCGCGGGCACTCCGGTTCGTCACCGATCAGGTTGACCCACAGCGCGAGGGTTATCGCAGATCGACTCGGGCACCAGAGACTCTGGCGGCGGGACGGATTCGTCGCCAGCCGCCGCCTCGGCGATGCACCTCGGCAACTCGCCCCGCACGCCCGTCGTGCCACGAAGCTGGGACCTCGGGACGTGGACCTGTCCACCGATCGCGAATACGGCCTGGGCTCACTGGCAATACGTCCACGACGACGTCCGGGTACGCGCGTTCGGACGGGGGGGCCAACCGTCTGACGGTGGGCCCCGCGTGCGAGCAGTGCGGGGTCAGCCTTGGCGCCACTTCTGGTTGGCGGTGCCGGCGCAGTCCCAGATGATCAGCCGTGCACCGTCGTTGCCGTTCCAGCCGTCGATGTCGACGCACTTGTTGGCCTGCGGGTTCACCAGGTCGCCGGCCGCCGACAGGACGAACTGCTGAGCGCCCGTGCCGTTGCAGGACCAGAGCTGAACGACCGTCCCGTTGGCGGTGGACCCGCCGGCGACGTCCATGCACTTGTTGTTCTGGGACCGCAGCGCTCCGCCACTGAACGTCCACGCCTGGGCGGCGGTGCCATTGCATCCCCAGGTCTGCAGCGGTACACCGTCGGAGAAGTTGGCCGACGGTACGTCGATGCACTTGTTGTTCCAGTTACTGATCAAGCGGGTGCTCCCGCCGCCACCGGTGGTGATCAGACTGAGTCCGTAGGTGCTGAGGATCTCGTTGACCGGCTGGAACCACATCGTTCCGCCGGAACTGCAGTTGCCGGACCCGCCCGAGGTCACACCCTGCGCCTGGTTCCCCGAGATCCACGAGCCACCGGAGTCCCCGGGCTCGGCGCAGGCATTGCTGCGGCTCAGGCCGGAGACGGCACCCTGGGCGTAATTGATCGTCTCGTTGCGGCCCAGAATCGTGCCGCAACGCCAGCCGGTCGTACGGCCTGACCGGCACACCGAGCTGCCGATCGCGGCGTCCTGCGAACCCGCCACTGCCACGTTGCCACCGGAGTAGTTGTTGACCCACGGCTGGGGTGTCCAGGAACTGTTGGTACGAATCCACGAGTAGTCGTTGCCGGGGAATGACGAGCCGGCAAAGCTGCCCTGTGCGACGTTGTTGTAGCCGAGGGTGGGGCTGCCGACGCCGCCACAGTGTCCGGCGCTGACGAAGCCGCCGACGACCGCGAAGCCGACCGAGCAGAGTGTGTTGCCGTTGATCACGTACTGGTCGCCACCGCGGATGTCGTACAGGGGCCGGGGTGCTTCAGGGGTCTCGACGACGGCGATGGCGTCGACGGCGACGCCGCTCTCCCGGGCGAACGACCTGGCGGCCGACTCGCCGCCGGGCTGCGCCCGCACGACGACGCGGTTGGTCAGGACGTCGACGTACCAGCCGTGGACGCTCCTGCCGGCCTTGGCGCTGTGCCGATCGAGCGCCGCCAGCGTGGCGTTGAGCTGCTTTTCGCTGCGGGAGACCACCGTGGCGTCCGCGCCCTGCGCGCGTACCACGGTGATGGCGGAGGTGTCGGTGACCGCGACGGTCAGGCGGTCGCCGCCCTCCGGGATCCAAGCGCCGGCGAACGACGGGCCGAGCCGCTCGCGCAGCCGCCGCTCGACGGCGGGCGCAACGGCCTCGACCCGCACCCGCTTGACGATCTGGGCGTCGGTGAGGTGCAGATCCCGCCGCATGGCGGCGACCATCGCGGGGTCCATGTCCTGGTTGGGCGAAGCGGTCGGCGCGGCCTTAGCCGGACCCGGGCCGGCAAAGCCGACGGTCGGCGGGAGGCCAAGCGTGGCGAGCACCACGGCGGCGATGCCGAGCATCCTTTTTGAACTGTTCATTGGGATTCCTTCCAGCTCCCGGCCGCACGTCGACCGCGGACCGGCGGTGGCGGAGGAGGTACCGTGACGGGTTCGGAGAGCGCTCTCTCACCCGAAGAGTCTGCCCTCGGCATAAATGTCTGTCAATCTCTGATGGCTTCGGCAGGGTTCGGGTGCCGTAGACCTCCACCTCGAAGACGCTGGAGGCCTGATCGGTGGTCTGCGGACCGGCGGTGTGGACACCTGCGGCAGGCCGCTTGCCGCAGTATCGAAGGCGGCGCGAGGTCTGCTGCTGACATCCGTGTCGGAGACGGTCGTACGGGAAATCGTGTCAGCCGGAGCGGCTGCCTCCGGATGCGGCCAACGTAGGGGAATGTCATCCGAGTCGTACCGGTCCGGGCGCCGCAGCCTCTCCGGCCCAGTGCGGGCCAGGGATAGCGTCAGAAGCTGCTGACCAGCTTCACGAACGCCTCGTCGATCTTCGCGGGATCGGTGGCGTCAAAGGCCTTGCCCGACGATGCCTTGGCGATCAGGTCCAGGGTGGCGAAGTCCGACTCCCGGTCGAAGGCGATGCAGAACACCTTCACCGGACGCTGCGGGTCCAGGGCGACCTCGGCGAGCAACCGGGCCAGGTCGTTGTCCCGGCTGTACTCGTTCTTGCCGTCGGTCAGCACGACGAGCGCGTTGATCCGCTGCGGGTCGTACCGGTCGAGCAGCTTTCGGTGTGCGGCCCGGACCGTCGCGTAGAGCGCGGTGCCGCCCTCGACATGCAGGCCGGCGATCTTGCTGTTGATCCGCTTCTGGTCGAACTCGCCGAGAGGGACCTCCTCCCGGTACGGGCCCTTCGGCAGCTTCGGGGTCTCCGAGGAGAACGACCAGAGCCCCACCCGGTCTTCGGTGTTGAGCAGCGCGAGGCCCTTGCCCGCCGCCGCCGAGGCGACCTCGAAACGGGTACGGGTGCCGACCTTCGCCTGCATCGACCCCGAGGTGTCCATGGCGATCAGGATGTTGGCCTTCTTGCGGAGCGTGCGCCAGCCGTCCAGCATCGCGCCGACCACCTCCGGGTCCGGGGGCTCGAAGTAGGTCAGCCCGCCGGTGGGCTCGGCGCCGACACTGGCGAGCAGCTCCGCCGAGGCTCGGCGCTTGTGGTCCCGGAAGCCGAGGCGGGCGAAGCTCTCCTGCTGGGCGTCCTCGGTCAGGAACGCCTGGAGGTCGGCCGCTGCCGCGCGCTGCCGCTCATCGGCGGAGGGCAACACCACGAACGGGTGGTCCAAATTGAACGTGCCCTCCTTGGGGTGGACGGCGACCAGCGGAACGTTCGGTCGGCGGCCCCGCTCCTGCCCCTCCTGCCGAGGGCTCAGTGCACCCGTGTTGTAGAGGTCCACCAGCTCCTCCTGCAGGACGATGGCACTCATGTCGTCCGTACTACCCGCCCCGCCGGCCAGGTCCGCCTCGGCGAGGCTGCGCAGCAGTTCCACCGAGTCGTCGCTGTAGTGCGACACGTTGGCCTCGATCCGGCGGACGAACTGGGTGACCGCAGGGTCGGCCAGGTCGGACCGGGTCAGGTCGCTGGCCCGTTGCACCGCCGCGTAATAGGTGGCGATGGTCGCCGCCAGCCCGGAGGTGGACAGGTTCGGGTTGTCCTTGCCGAAGGTAAAGCGGCCCCACTCCGGCTTGCCGAGGCCCTCCCACCCGTCCCGCCCGGAGAGGCCCAGGATCTCCCCCCAGCCCAGCGACCCGCGCTGACGTACCAGCTCGGCCTTGGGCTGCGGCATCGCGATCACCAGCGGGCTGTTGGCGATCGACGGGTAGCGGTCCGGCGTCTGCGGCGCCCGCCCGGCGGCCTGGTCGAGCAGCCGGAGCTGGCCAGTCCACAGGCTCGACGTCGGCAGCCAGACCTGTGGCTGCGGCAGGCCGGTGTGGGTCCAGCCAGTGGCCAGCGCCTCGGCGGCCTCGCCCGAGTTCAACACGCTGACGTGCACCTGGGCGCAGCCACCGCCATCGATCGACCGGTCGCTGCGGTTGTAGCGCTCGGCCAGGTCGACCAGCAGAGCCGCCTTCTCCGTAGAGGAGTTGACCTGGAGGGTGGTGGCGCAGTCGGTGCGGGCATCATCGTTGCCCGCTTCGCGCTGCCGGACGAACACGAACGCCCCGGCGATGACCACCAGCCCGGCGGTGACGGCGGCGGTGTACGGCAACCACTGCCGCGTACGCGTAGCGGATGGGGCCATCGGGACGTCCTCCTCGGCGGGCGGCTGGTGGCAGTCAACCTATCGATCCGGCGCCAGCCGGCGACCCCGACCCCACCGCACCGATCACCCGCGGTCGGACCGTCCCCCGACCGCCGTCGCGACCAGCAGCCGAACCAGGTAGACCACGACGAAGGCGACCGCCCCGGCCGCGGCGGCCGGGCCGACCGCGCTGGACGCGACGTAGCCGGCTGCGGCGCCAGCCGAACCGAGGAAGAGCGCGGTCGAGACGCCCCAGGCGTCAAGGGCCTCACCACGCAGCCGCCGCAACGCGCCGTCACCTCCAGCACCGACGCCGGGCGCCGTCACCGGGAGGTGCGCCGGCTGGGTCGGCCGGGCCTGGGTCGGCACCGTCGGCCGGGTCGGTATCTGCGGCTGCGTCGGGTGCGGTTGCGGTGCCGTCGGCGTGACCTGGGGCAGCGGGTGGTTCGGCGTCGGCGCGCCCGCGGTCTCGTTGCCGGCCTGGAGCAGGTTCTCCCGACGTAGCGGATCGGCGACCCTGCCGTCCTGCCGGAGCAGCCGCACCAGCACGCGCTCGGCATCAGGCCGGTCCGCCGGATCCTTGGCCAGGCACTCCCGGATCAGCTCGTCCAGAACGGGAGGCAACGCAGGCAGCTCAGGCGGATCGTGCAGCACCCGGTGCATCACAGCGAAGAGCGAGTCATTGCCGAAAGGCGGCCGACCACCGGCGGCGAAGGCGATCGTGGCCGCCCAGGCGAAGACGTCGCAGGGCGGACCGACCGCGTCGTTGCGGAACCGCTCGGGCGCCATGTACGCGGTGGTCCCCATGACCCGGCTGGACGCCGTCTCGGTGACGCCCAACGCGCGGGCGATGCCAAAGTCGATCACCCGAGGACCGTCCTCGCCCAGCACCACGTTGTCCGGCTTCAGATCGCAGTGCACCACCCCGGCACTGTGGATCGCGGCGAGCGCGGTGACGGTGCCGACCGCGAGCCGGTGCAGGGCGTTACCGGTCACCGGGCCACGCTCGCGGACGTGCCGGTGCAGGGTCAGGCCCTCGATGAACTCACTGACCACGTAGGGCCGCTCGCCGCCCACCTCGGCGAAGAGCACCTGCGCGGTGCAGAACGGAGCGACCCGGCGTGCGGCGGCGATCTCCTTCACGAACTGCGACCGCGCCCGTGGATCACTCAGATCGACGTTGACCATCTTGACCGCGACCCGGTCACCGACGTCGTCCTCACCGAGATAGACGACCCCCTGCCCACCCGCGCCCAGCCGGCCGACCAGCCGATACGGGCCGGCGGTGACCGGATCGTGCGTCCACAGTTTCGCCAACCCTGGCACCGGCGTGCCGGCCAGTTCTGACATCCCGACTCCATCAGTGTCGTGCCCGGCCACCGGCGGCGCAGGACACGGCCATCGTGCCATGTCCGCCGCCGGTGACCGAGGGCGTTCGACCATGGGTCGAGGTCGAAGAACACACATTCCCAGGGGACGTGACTCGGCGCCGGGTCTGGCATGGCCACTCCCCCGCACAGCCGCCGCACGTCCAGGCCGGCTTGATCGGGCGGTGAGTGGTCACTGCGGGCCGTCCTGGCCGTACAGACAACCGCCAACCCTGGCACTACGACAGGGCCAGGTTTGTGGAGGACCGTCGTCGGAGGTCAGCGCGGGTACGCCTGATCTGGCGACCTCGCCGTTGATCGGTAGCCAGTAGAACGGAATGAGCGCGGCGACTGCGATCAGGCAGGGAGTCCTCGCGGTGGCTCCAACGGCCTCCGGCGCCCTGATCACCCGTGGCGGCACCGGTTGCCAGCGGATCTCTGCGGCGCTAGGTTGAAATTTCATCGATCAACGTCTACCTCGCAAGGTACCGGGGGCCCGCATGTCCACGTCTGTCACTCGCCGCACCGTCCTGGCCGGTGGCGCCGGTGCCGCCATCGGCCTGGCGATGCCCGGCCCCGCCGCCCACGCCGGTGGCCACCACCCCACCAGCGTGAGCTTCACCCTCGACGCGAGAACGCTCGACGGCGGTGAGCAGGTCACCTCGGTCACTCTCGACACCGGCCGGCTCGGGCCGATCGACACCGCCGGGCTCACCCCCGGCACGTTCACCGTGCATGCCAAGGCCACCAGCCCGATCCCGATCGCTCCCGGCGATCTGATCTTCAGCGAGTACGACCTGGACCGCACGGTGACCGCGGCCCGGCTCGACCGCCACGGAAACATCGTGCTGGAGCTGAGCTACGCCGAAGGCCAACTCGGCGGTGGCACCCTCGGCTACATCGTGAGCAGGGGCCGCAACGTCCGGCTGGACCTCGTCTACACCATCAGGCAGAACACCCCGCTCGTCCGGCGCCACGGCCCGCCGGTCACCATCACTCGCTTCGTGCAGGGGCGGCTGTCGAACCCCGAGGTGGACGCCTTCAGCCACCACGTCTCGGGCTCGGGCCTGAAGTACCGGTTGTACTCCCCGGAGCGTTCGCCCCGCCTCGGTCGGCTGCCGCTGATCCTCTGGCTGCACGGCGGCGGCGAGGGTGCCGCACTGCCCGACGACTACTACGACAACGAGACCACGCTGCGCGCCAACCGCGGCGCGTTGGGCTTCGCCACCCCGGAGGCTCAACGGATCTTCTCCGGCGCGTACGTCGTCGCTCCGCAGAGCACCTCCTACTGGATGGAGGACGGCCCCCGGTTCGCCCCGCTGATCCGCGAGATCGTCGAGGACCTCGTGCGCCGCAAGCGTGTCGACCCCGACCGGATCTACGTGGCCGGTTGCAGCAACGGCGGCTACATGTCCCTGGAGATGACCGTCGCCTATCCCGACCTGTTCGCCGCGTCGGTGCCGATCTGCGGCGTCGTCGAGCCGCTCGACGGGGAGGGCCCGCCGCTGATCACCGACGCGGAGCTGGCGAGGATCCACACCCCGACCTGGCTGGTCACCTCGCGCGACGACGACACCGTGCCACCCGAGACCAACACGATCCACGCCCATGACCTCATCCCGGGATCACTGATCACCCTGTACGACCACGTTGTCTGGAACGGCTACCAGTTCCCCGGTCACTGGTCCTGGATCTACGTGGCCCGCAACGACCCGAGCCGCAACGGCACCCACATCTGGCAGTGGATGGCCCGCCGTCGTCGGTGATCCGCCGCTCAGGGTCATCGTCCGGGCCACTATGGTGCTCGGTGGCACAAACGTTGCGAGGTGCCCCGCGCGAGTGGGGAGAATCGGGAAGCCGGTGTGAGTCCGGCACGGGCCCGCCGCGGTGACCGGGGAGTTGCCACCTACGCGTACCAGACGCAGCCACTGGCCCTGAGGGGCTGGGAAGGCGGGTGACCAGCGTAGATCCGGGAGTCCGAAGACCGGCCTCGCGTCATCGGCCCCGCCAGGGGCACGAGCGCAGCGGGAGCCTGCCTTGAACACCGGACTCTACGAGACCATCCACCGCCGCCGGGACGTACGTGCCCAGTTCACCGGGGCGCCGATCCCCGACGACACGTTGCACCGGATCCTCACGGCGGCGCACGCCGCGCCGAGCGTCGGTCTCTCCCAACCCTGGGACTTCATCCTGGTCCGCGATCCTGAGCTGCGGCAGGAATTCCACCGGCACGTGGAGCGGGAACGGGACACCTTCGCGGCCACACTTGACTGCGCGGCGGCGGAACGCTTCGCCCGGATCAAAATCGATGGCGTACGCGAGTCGACGTTGTCGGTCGTGGTTACGTACGACCCGGAGCGGGGTGGACCGGCCGTGCTCGGTCGTCACGCGATCGCCGACGCCGGCCTCTACTCGGTCTGTCTGGCGATCCAGAACCTGTGGCTGGCCGCGACCGCCGAGCAGCTCGGAGTCGGTTGGGTCTCGTTCTACCGGGAGCCGTTCCTGCGCGACCTGCTCGGCATTCCGGCCACCGTTCGCCCAGTGGCGTGGCTCTGCCTCGGCCCGGTCACCCAACTGGAGCAGACGCCGGACCTGGAGCGGCACGGCTGGCGCCAGCGACGCCCGGTGTCGTCGGTGATCCACCACGATCGTTGGACGACCGGGTGACCGGCGCGAAGGCGCCAAACGGCATCGTCGCGAGCACGCGTGCCCGGACTATCGGACGTCTACGGCTACCGACCTCCGCACTCCCCCAACTTCCCGGGATCTGTAAACAACCCTTGATATTAAACTTCACGGACGTCAATATGTGTGGAGGTCGCGGGTCGCCGAAGCCTGGGGAGTGAGCCATGAGAAGCCGTCGATTTTTCGCAGTGCTGGCCGGGGCGGCGATGACCGTCACGGCCGCCGTCGCCTTCGTCCCCAGCAGCATGGCGGCCGTGTCCTCGGCCAACGCCATCCCGATGGTCGCCTGCACCGCCCCGGCCTGGGCCGAGGGCCCCACCTACCAGGCGGGCGCCCAGGTCACCTACGGCGGCCGGCTCTACCAGGCTCTCGTCACCCACACCGCGCACCCCGGCGCCGGCTGGAACCCCGCCGCGACCCCGTCGCTGTGGCGCGACCTGGGCGCATGCTCGGGAAGCACTCCGCCGCCCACCACGCCACCACCGACGACCCCGCCGCCCACCACGCCACCACCGACCACACCTCCCCCCACCACGCCGCCGCCAACCGGTGGGACCTGCGCGGTGAAGTCGCGGCCCGCCGGCAAGGTGTTGCAGGGCTACTGGGAGAACTGGGACGGCGCCTCCAACGGCGTACACCCCGGCCTCGGCTGGATCCCGATCACCGACAGCCGGCTCAACCAGCACGGCTACAACGTGATCAACGCAGCGTTCCCGGTGATCCGCTCGGACGGCACGGTCCTCTGGGAGAACGGCATGGACGCTGGCGTCAAGGTGGCCACCCCGGCCGAGATGTGCCAGGCCAAAGCGGCCGGCGCCACCATCCTGATGTCGATCGGTGGGGCCGCAGCGGGCATCGACCTGAGCTCCAGCGCGGTCGCCGACCGGTTCATCGCGACGATCGTGCCGATCCTGACGGCCTACCACTTCGACGGCATCGACATCGACATCGAGACTGGCCTGACCGGCAGCGGCAACATCAACACCCTGTCGACGTCGCAGGCAAACCTGATCCGGATCATCGACGGAGTGCTGGCCCGGATGCCGTCGAACTTCGGCTTGACCATGGCACCGGAGACGGCCTACGTCACCGGCGGCAGTGTGGTCTACGGCTCGATCTGGGGTTCGTACCTGCCGATCATCAAGAAGTACGTGGACAACGGCCGGCTCTGGTGGCTGAACATGCAGTACTACAACGGCAGCATGTACGGCTGCGCCGGCGACTCGTACCCGGCGGGCACCGTGCAGGGCTTCACGGTGCAGACGCAGTGCCTGAACAACGGCCTCACCATCCAGGGCACCACCATCCGCGTGCCGTACGACAAGCAGGTCCCGGGCCTGCCCGCGCAGAACGGGGCGGGCGGTGGCTACATGTCGACGTCGTTGGTCACGCAGGCGTGGAACTCCGTGCCCGGTATCAAGGGCCTGATGACCTGGTCGGCGAACTGGGACGGGTCGAAGGGGTGGACCTTCGGCGACAACGTGAAGCGCCTCCAGGGCCGCTGACAGGCAATGGCGCCGGGGCGTACCGTCAGCCGGCCTCCCGGCGGGCGCGGCCCCGGCGCGGCGCGGACTACCAACCGGCATCGATGCCAGGCGGACCTTGTCACGGTGATGACCGGCAACCCCTGACCCTGAAATCACCAGCCATGCTGCGAGCAGCGCGACCCAAACAACTTGGTGCTCGGCCATAGGCAGCCGATCACGCATCCTGCGCCGGCTCGCAGAAAGCCTGCGGGCAGGCCTACCGTCTCGTTCGGCAGCCGCCGGACGTCGGTCACGGCCGTCTGGCATTCCCGATATCCGCCGCCTGCCACCGGATCGGATGACACCCTGAACGCGGGGAGTGCGGTCGCGAGCCCGGGAGGGGCGGCATCGGGATCACGGTGAACAGCTTCTGATGCGTACCGCGTTGATCGTGTTGGCCGCGCTGGCGGCGGCCGTGGTCGTGGACCTGGTCTCCGGCGTGCTGGTGAACCGGGTTGCCCATGGCCGCTACAAGTGGCTGCTGGAGCCGCTGCGGCGCACCTGCCGCCGCCCGGCGGCCGCGGTCCTGCTGGTCGGGGGGCTGTTCTACGCGCTGCCGCCCGGACCGGCCGGGTGGCAGCGTTATCTGCGGCACGCCATCCTGCTGGTCCTGGTCGCCGTCGGTGCGTGGCTGGTGATCAAGGCATTGAACGTTGCCGAAGCGGTCGTGTTCAGCCGGCTGCCGAGCGATCCGGTCACGAGCCGGCGGGTCCGGCGGGCCCGGACCCAGATCCGCCCGGTGCGGCGGCTCACCGTCGCCGTGGTCACGATCGTCGCGGTCGGTCTGATCCTGATCACCTTCCGGCCGGTACGCCTCTTCGGCGTCTCCATTCTGACCTCGGCCGGGGTGGTCGGCGCGGTGATCGGCCTTTCCGCCCGAACCGCGCTCGCCAACGCGTTCTCCGGCATCCAGGTCGCCTTCGCCGACGGGCTGCACGTCGGCGACGTGCTGGTGGTGGACGGCGAATGGGGCCGGGTCGAGGAGGTGAAGCTGACCAACGTGGTGATCCGGCTCTGGGACGAACGGATGCTCATCCTGCCGACCACGTACTTCACGGAGCGGCCGTTCCAGAACTGGACCCGGAACGAGTCGCGGGTGATCGGCAAGATCCAGCTACATGTCGACCACACCGCCGACCTGGACGACCTGCGCCGGGAGGCACGCCGACTGGTCGAGTCCTCACCGCTGTGGGATCGAGACCAGTGGGTGCTCCAGATGGTCGACGTCACCCCGCAGACCGTGGTCATCCAGGTGCAGGCCTCGGCTGCTGACGGCGCCAGCGGCTGGGACCTGCGCTGCGACCTACGCGAGGGACTGATCCGCTACCTGCGCGACCAGCACCCCCAGTGGCTGCCCCGCACCCGCAGCCAGTACCAGCCCTGACCGGCGGGTCGCGTCCAGAGGTGTGCCGTTGGGTTGGCGGGCACTCGTGTATCGCTGTGGCCTGGAGAGATCGCTGCGGCAGGTAGGACGGCATCCGGGCCAGCTCGCCAGCAGGACGCGGGCCGGTCGGACACGACTGATCTACTGGACGGGTGAGCGACCTGAGAAATCTCATCATCCGCTGGCAGCGCGGCTGGGGCGTGGCCCGCGCGCTGCCCGCCGCCGAAGACGTCGGCGGCGGGTTGCGGGTGCGGTGCATGCAGCCCAGTCGCGATGTCGAGTATGTCGCGCTCGATGCAGGCGCGGACCTGGCGTCGCTCACCAGGCTGGCCGAGCTGGTCGCGGGCGAGGAGACCGCCACATGGCTGACCGTGCCCACCACCGACCCGACGGAGGCGGTCTCGGCTCTGGAGGCCGCCGGCCTGATCCTGCTCAAGCGCTCGGAACTGCTGATGACGGCCGATCTTCGCGGCCATAAGCAGAACATGCCCGCTGCACCGTACCGGCTCTTGACTCAGTTCGACTCGCATCAGGGCGACCCCGTGGTCACGGCCACGGTACGGCACGAGTCGGGAGAGGTCGGTGCACGCGGGATGATGGGATTGACTGGTACGGATGCCATCGTAGACCGGATCGAGACCATGCCCGCTCATCGTCGCAAGGGCCTGGCCAGCGCGATCATGGGTGCACTAGCCCGTTCCGCAATCGAAGAAGGCGCCGAGCACGGCATTCTCATCGCCAGCGAGGACGGTCAACGTCTGTACACGACGCTCGGCTGGCAGCCGGTCGCCCAGGTACTGATCGCAACGACGCCCGGCAACGCGTACCCGTCCTGAACCGGCAGTTACGACCAGGGCCGACCCACGCTCCTCGTCGTTGCCCGGCGAGTACGAACGCCACCATCCGACGACAAGCAGCGCACTGATCTCGGCACGTGCGGACATCGCCAGCTTGGGTGCCAGCTCGGCGGCCCGGAAGGCCAGGTGCGCGCAACCCCGTGCGCCGCAATCGTCGTCGCACGTCTCGGCGGCGACGAGGCCTAGGAGCAACCCCACCGCGTCGTCGGCAGAGTCGTCCGCGATGCCGCTGGTGGTGTAGCCACTCATTTGACGCCGTCGTCGTCAGCCTCGCCGCCAGCGACATCGACGCCGAGGTGGTCATCGGCAACGACGGGCCCGCTATCGCCGCCGCCGACCGAGAACGTGTCTTCGACCGGTTCGTGCGCCTCGACGACAGCCGGTCCCGTCAGGGTGGCGGTGCTGGGCTGGGCTGCCGATCGCCCGCGACATCGTCGTCGCGCACGGCGGGACCGTGACCGTGGACGCGCTGACCGACGGCGCCGCGCTACAGGTCCGGCTGCCGATCCTCAACCCTTGAACCTACGGCGTGTAGGTTTAACAGCACGCCGTCGAGGAGAAAGTCGCGCAGATGCTGGCCGCACCGAACACCCTTGCCCTTGGCCCGTCGTTCCTGGACCCGCAGTGGCTCATCTCCACCTTCGGCCTGATCGGCATCCTGGCCATCGTCTTCGCCGAGTCCGGCCTCCTGATCGGCTTCTTCCTGCCCGGCGACTCGTTGCTGTTCACCGCCGGCCTGCTCGTGGCCGATGGCACCTACCTGCACCAGCCGCTGTGGCTGATGTGCCTGCTGGTGTCGATCGCGGCGGTCTCGGGTGACCAGTTCGGCTACCTCTTCGGCCGACGCCTCGGCCCGGCGCTGTTCCGGCGACCCGACTCCCGCCTGTTCAAGCAGGAAAACTTGACCAGGGCCCAGGACTTCTTCCGCACGTACGGCGCCCGCTCGATCGTGCTGGCCCGGTTCGTGCCGATCGTGCGGACGTTCACCCCGATCGTGGCCGGAGCGAGCCACATGCACTACCGCACGTTCCTGGTCTACAACGTCCTCGGCGGCACCCTGTGGGGATGCGGGGTCACCATCCTCGGCTACTTTCTGGGTCAGGTGGCGTTCGTCAAGAACAACATCGAGTTCATCCTGGTCGGCATCGTGGTCGTCTCGGTGGTCCCGATCGGCGTCGAGCTGCTGCGCGCACGCCGCCGTGGTCGTCGCTCCCAGGCGGGGTCGCGCTGACGCGCGATGGGCGCGAGCCGTTCGGCACGAGACTGAGATGTCCCTGGATCCCCACCTGACCGCGGTGCCCGACCCACTCAGGTCAGAGCCAGACGCGGGCCAGGGCCACGAACTCGACAGTCGCCGCGGTGACGGCGGTCAGGAAGCCAGCGCCGAGCAGGGCCGGGCCGATCAGTCGCCGTCGTCGCGGCGCGGGAACGGGCTCGGTGAGTGCGCGCACCCGTTGCAGCGCGGCGCCGCCGTTAATTCCGAGTACGGAGGCCGGCCCGGACCCGACGGTGGCGAGAGCGGCCCGGGCTACGGCTTGGGCGGTCAGGTCGCGGTCGTCGACGGCGACGGCAGCGTCCTCGTCGGCCCACCGCTCGACCAGATACGCGACGGTGTCACGAACCGGCACGAGCAGCGGATTCAATGCGGCCGCGGCCGCTGCGGCGGCCACGAGGCGATGGTGACGGTGCACCAGGTGGGCCTGCTCGTGGGCGAAAACCACCCGGCGCTCGTCGGCGTCGAGCAGCCGCAACATGCCGGCGGTGACCAGCAGGTGACCGTCGCGTCCGCGACGGCCAGGCACGGCGACGGCCAGCGGCGCAGACCAGTCGGCGACGACCAAGCCGTACTCCGCCGTGCCGGCCGCCCGCAACCGCCGGTGAGTAGACAGCCGACGGCGCAGATCGATCAGCAGCCGTACGCCGCCGAGGAGCAGCGCGAGTCCTGCGACGAGCGCGACCGGCCCCGGCACGGGCTCGGGCAGCTCCAGGGTCGGGTGCTCGTCCAGGGTGGCCAACGGCGGCAGGTCATCCAACATGGTCAGCGCCAGCATCGTCAGCGACCAGGTGGACGAGGCGGCTGCGGCGACCGCGATCACAGTCAGCCCGCGAGCGGCGGGACCTGGCCCACCGCGTTCGGCGATCCGGGGAGCCCACCAGGCGAGCACCAGAGCCAGCAGGAGGGGCAGGTAGACCGTGACCGTCATGAGCGTCGCCTGCGCCGGGCCGCGTCCAGAAGATCTCGCAGGGCCAGGGCGTCGGCATCCTCCAGCGAGGCCGCGAACTGCTGGAGCACGGCCTGACGGTCGGGGCGGCCGGCCAGCGCCGCGCGCATCTGCGAGGCGGCTGCCGTGGCGGCGTCCTCGACCGGCCAGTACAGGTGCCCGCGGCCCGCTCGGCGTCGCGCGACCAGGCCCTTGTCGTGCAGCCGGATCATGATCGTCTGAACGGTGTTGTACGCGAGATCACCACCGATCGCGGCCTGCACCTCGGTCGCCGTCATCGGCTCGGCGTGCGCCCACAACACCCCCATCACCTCGGCTTCGAGGGTGCCCGGCGGCCGCCGCCCGCCCTTCATCGTCACAGTCCACGACCTCCGCCGCCAGGATAGCCCGGCACCTTCCCGGCGACCGCCAGCACGAACCGCTGGCTGACCACGGCGGCAAGCCGACTGACCGGCTCGGCCAGGCCGTTGATTGCATCGGAGAGCTCCCGCACCTGCGCCGGGGTCAACCGCTGGTAGCCCAGGTACAGACCGGCGGGGTCATGCATTCCTCAGATTGGTAAGCCCTACCCATATCCGCCAACCTCCTACAGGATGTGGGAGTTGTCCAGTCGGCCTGCTTGAATGCGGGGATGGATCACGGTGCGGTCTCGGTCAGTCCGGTATTCGCGGTCGTGCTGGCCGCTCTCGTACTCGTCGCGGTGGTAACGGCACTGATCGGCCGGCTGGGCAACGGTCGCAGCGTCGCGACCGCGTCGGCCCGCGCCGTGCTGCAGCTGGGCGTCGTCGCGTTGGTGATCGCCGCCGTCCTGCGTTCCTGGTGGGCGAGCGCCGGGTTCATTACCCTGATGATGCTGGTCGCGGCGGCCACCTCCGCCCGCCGGGTCAGCTCGCTCCGCCTGGGCTGGCCGGTACTCGCACCCATCGCGGTCGGGGCGCTCCCGGTCTGCCTGCTCGTCGTGGCGGCGGGCACGGTTCCACTGACCGAGGTCGCGGTGGTGCCGATCGCTAGGATCCTCATCGGCGGGGCGATGACCGCCACGTCGCTGGCGGGCCGCCGCGCGCTGGACGAATTACGCGACCGGCGCGGCGAGTACGAGGCGGCCCTGGCCTTGGGCCTCCCGCCTCGCAACGCCGCTCTCGAGATCTGCCGGCCCCGCGCGGGGCAGGCGCTGGTACCCGCGCTGGACCAGACCCGCACGGTCGGTCTGGTCACGCTTCCCGGCGCTTTCGTCGGCGTGCTGCTGGGCGGCGGCTCACCCGTTCAAGCCGGCGCCACTCAACTGCTGGTCCTGGTGGCGCTGCTGGCCGTCGAGGCGATCGCCGTCACCGTGACCATCGAACTGGTCTCCAACGGGCTGCTACGCCGCCCGACCCCGCACGGATGACCCCGTTTTCAGCGAATTCTTATCACCGGCCCGACAGGATGAACACGTGAACTATCGATTGTTCGAGCTAATCAACGGTCCGGCCGGGCGGATCGACCGCGTCGATGACGTGATGGAGTTCGCCGCGACCTGGCTGGTGTACCTGATCTTCGCGGCCTCCGTGGTTCCGGTTGCGATGGCGCTGTACCGCCGACGGATACGTCCGGTCCTCGAACTCGGCGTCGCCCTGATCCTCGCGTTCACCGCAGCTACAGTCCTGGCGCACCTGAACGGCCAGCTGCGCCCGTTTCAGAGCCATCACGTCCACCAACTGATCCCCCATGATCCGGGGGTATCACTGCCCAGCGACCACGCCACCGCGGCGTTCACCCTGGCCTTCGGCGTCTACGCTTTCCTGAACCGGCGGTGGGGCGTCATCCTGGCAGTCGCGGCGGCGGCCGTCGGCATCGCACGGGTATGGGTTGGCGTGCACTATCCCGGCGACATCCTCGCCGCGGCAGCCATCGCCGGCCTCGCCGTCGTCGCAGTCGGCGTCGGGCTCCACCACCAACGCAACCTCACCCGCCTCCGCTCGGCGCGGCCGCGCTGACGCAACATCGACGCTGTCGGCTGGTCACTCACACCCGAACAGACAGCCCGTCCCGACAATGCCAGCAACCGCACCGCGCCCTACCCGTACTTTCCTTACCAGCGGCAGGAAGGCTTCGCCAGGCTCAACCCTTCGCCGCTCGCGAACACCGTCTGAGCAACGATCACCACGTCCACTGCCGCAGCAATCAGTGACCTCGGTCCCGGCGGAGGAAGCACGACAGCAGTTGCCTGAACTCGTGCGGGTGCTCGATCGCCGGCACGTGCCCGCATCGGCCGAGCACGTGCAGACGGACATCGGCCAGGTGTTCGAGCAAGGGCTGGGCTGCCGTCCCGAGCGGGGTGACTCGGTCCTCGGCGCCGTGAACGAGCAGCACGGGCGCGCGGACCGCTGCCAGCGTTTGCGCCGAGAGTGTGAGCTCGTCGACCCATCGTGCCCTGGGTGGAGGGAACAACGACGCGAATGCCGCCGCCCCCACTCGCATCGCAGCCGCACGGGCATCGACCGCCGAATCGGTCACGAGCGCTTGGTCGAGGACGAGGCGACTCAGCATGTCTCGTGCCCCGAGCGGGCCGGCGGGGGCGGCCCAGACCGCGTCGAGCTCAGCGGACAGCGGCGCCCCAGGGGCGCCCATCGTCGAGACCGCCACGACACGGGTGACCTGTCGGGGGCGCGCGGCCGCCAACGCCAGCGCCACGGCACCGCCCATGGAGTGACCCACCACGGCGTAGTACTCGATACCGAGAGCATCCATCAGGCCCGCGGCCTGCTCCGTCCACAGCCGGAGCCCACCCCTGGAGCCCGCCGGGACAGGTGTACGGCCGAACCCCGCCTGGTCAGGAGCCACCAAATGCCAGGACGTGCCCAGCGCCTGCGCCGTCGTTGCCCAGGCTCCGGACCCGGTCGTGCCGGGTCCGGAGCCGTGCAGCATCAGCACCGCGGGCCCGGTGCCGCTTTCCAGGACGTGGACGGGGGAGCCGTCGACTGTGACGGTCCGAAGTGCCGTCACCGGGGCAGGCCGGGTGTGCTCATGCCGAAGCGGAGTTGACGGACTTCGAAAAGAGCTCCATCATCGCCCGGCCGAATTGCGGCATGTCGGGCCACCCCCGGCAGGAGACGAGATTGCCGTCCACGACGTCGGGAGCGTCGACGACCGTCGCGCCGGCATTCTCCATGTCACCGGTGATGGGGGGAAAGCACGCCGTCTTCCGGCCCTTCAGCAGCCCGTACACCGCTGGTACCTGCGCGCCGTGGCACACCAGCGCGATGGGCAGGTTGCGCGCGAAGAAGTGCTCGGTGATGCGCCTGACGTCGGCGTCGACCCGGATCCACTCGGGGGCACGTCCCCCGGGGATGATGAGGGCGTCGTAGCGCTCGACGTCGACCTCCGCCCAGGGCACGTCGACCGGCAGCTTCCGGCCGTTCTTCTCCACGTAGGCGTCGGAGTTGGGGTCGAACTCGTGGATGACCAGTTGCACGTCACGCATCGTCCGTGACGAGACGTCGACGTCCCAGCCGCCCTCCTGCACGCGATAGTAGGGATACATGGTGTCGAGCTCCTCGGCGGCGTCGCCGGTCAGGAGCAGGGCTCTGGGCACCTGCTTCTCCTCGCATCTGGGGGCGGGTGAGGTGGATCCAATCCGATCTGATCCGATCGATTTAGCATTCCTCGGCCCAGCCCACCCGTCAAGCCTCTACCGCCATTCCGTCCGCGTCCTTGGCCTCGTCGAACAATCGTCGGAAACGCTCGCCGGAACGCAGGATGTGCCGACGCATCGCGTAGGCGGCGGCGTCGGGGTCACGCGCGGCGATCGCGACCACAATTTCCTCGTGCTCGGCCATGGCCAAGTGAGTGACCTGGGCGTCGTGGTGAAGCCGGAAGAGGTGCACGTGGCTGTGCAGGCGAGCGAGCGCTTCACGGATGACGTGGTTCTCCGCGCTCAGGGCGACGAGATCGTGGAAAGCGGCGTCGCTTAGCCCGAAGGCGCCATAGGCCATGGGCCCGTTGCCCCCCTCCAACTCCGCCATCTCCTCCAGCATTCGTCGCAGGCCGGCCACCTGCTCCGAGGATGCGCGTTCGGCGGATCTGCGCGCCGCTGCCGGCTCGAGGAGTAGACGGACCTCAAGCATGTCCTCGAATCGGTGCCGAGTGATTTGGGGGGGAATGCGGTAGCCAGCATGGGGCACACGCACGACCAGGCCCTCGGCCTCCATGCGGTTCAGAGCGTCTCGGATCGGCGTCTGCGAGACCCCCAGCTCTCGCGCCAGGACGTCGATCGTGACGCGGGAGCCAGGCTCGATCCGTAGCGACATCAGCTGTCCGAGCAGCGTGTCGTACACCTCGTCGGCAAGCCGGCCGCCAGATCTTCCCGGCGGCGTTCCGCCCGTCACGGCCCTACGGCCCCGCGCGATCATCGCTTCGTCGTCCATCGTGACGTGAGGTCCTCTCTTGCGTCTTTGCGAACCTATTGACATCAGTCACAACGCTGCGGCATGCTGACGCCCCCATCGGATCGTATAGGAAAAGTGGCGGATGCTCGCCATCCTGCACCACCGCGGAACCGCCCGCCATCGCTCTACTTCGATCATCTGGAGCTCCCATGGGCATGCTCGACGTCCTGAAGACCCAGTACATCGCGGCGTACTCGTGACGCCGGTCCGCGGGTCGGCCCCCGCGACAGCCCGGCAACACGCCTGAACAACCCAGCAACTGCTCGGCGAAGCACATAGCGAGGCACTAGAAGTCCCTACCCAGAAAGCAGGCGAGAAGATGCGGCATCCACAGCGAACAGGACGAGTGTCCGCTCCCGGTCGGAAGGTACAGCTGGCGACGGCGGCCATGCTGCTGGTGGCCACGACGGTGGCGGCTTGCGGCGATGGCAAGGACGACGGCGGGAAGGCGAGCGCCCCCAAGGCACCGGCGACCATCCCGGAGCTCACCAAGGACCCGCTGACCCTCAGCTTCATCTGGTTCGACTGGCCCCCCGCCCAAGCACTGGAAGCCTTCGCGAACGCGGAGTACAAGAAAGAGCGACCAAACGCGACCATCAAGGTCAACACCGTGCCGAACGCGAACTGGCACGACGCGATGTTCACCCAGTTCGCCGCGCACAAGACCGACTTCGACATCGCGATCCTGGACTCGCAACACATCGGCGAGGCCGTGACGAACGGCAACATCCTCGACCTCACCGACTTCGTCAAAGAGAACATCGACGTCAAGGCCTACAACCCGTACCTCCTGGCGGCGTACGGCCAGTTCCCCCAGGCGGAGACCGGCAAGCGCGACGAGAACGCCAGCCTGTACGGACTGCCGCTGCTCGGCGACACCTGGACGATGATCTACCGCAAGGACCTGATCGGCGACAAGCCACCGCAGACCTGGGACCAGATGATCTCAGCCGCCGAGAAGTGCCAGGCGGACAACCCCGGCGTCAGCGGACTGGCTTTCCACCAGGCCAACGGCTCCGACGCCGCGGCCGTAACCTACAACACGGTCAACGGCGTCTACGGCGGCAACCTCTGGGACCCCAAGGCGCGCAAGATCGAGGGCGTCCTCAACGACGCTGCGGGCCAGGAGGCGATGGACGTCCTGGTCAACAAGATGAAGCCGCTGACCGCCAAGGGCTCCGGTAACTGGTTCATCGACGAGGTGAACGCGGCGGTCGCCCAGGGCAAGGCATGCATCGCGTTCAACTGGATCGCCGCGAGCGGCGGCCTGCTTGATCCGAAGCAGTCGACGCTCGGCACCACGCGGAAGCAGATTCTCGACAAGCTGGGTTTTGCCACCCTGCCGAGCCAGAAGACGAACCTGGTCCCTCTCGGCGGTATGGGGATGCACGTGTCGGCCTACTCCTCCAAGGCAAACCAGGCGGAGGCCCTGAACTTCATGAAGTGGTTCGAGCAGGCTGATGTCCAGAAGAAGTGGGCCGCGGCCGGCGGCGTGCCATCGCGTACGGACGCCCTGGAGTCGCCCGAGTTCCTCAATGCCGGGCCGTTCAACCAGGTGTACACCGACTCGGTTCCGCGGATGCGGGACATGTGGAACGTGCCCGAGTACGCGCGCCTCGTCGACATTGAGAACACCAACGTGAACGCGGCTCTCAACGGCGCGAAGAAGCCGAAGGATGCGCTCGACGACATCGCCAAGGAGCAGCAGGGCGTGCTCGACTCGAGCAGCCGCAAGGGCGGCGGCGGACTGTGAGTGACGCCGTCCCTCTGACGACCGACCACCCCGGGCAGGTGGCGTCTGCGACGCCACCTGCACCGGGTCGGTCCCGCCGGCTGAGCGACCGCGGGCTCACCGTGGCCTTCATCTCCCCCGCGCTGCTGCTGTTGCTCGCCATGTCGGTGTTCCCGTTGCTGTGGGCGTTGTACCTGTCTTTCACCGACTACTCGGCCACCCGCGGGGGGCCCGCCCATTTCATCTGGTTCGGGAACTACACCGCCATCCTGACGTCGGCGCAGGTCCACCAGAGGGCCTTGACGACGTTGATCTACGTGATCGGCGCGGTCGGCCTGCAGACCGTGCTCGGCTTCGCCATCGCCTACCTGATCTCACGGCGCACGCACGGGCGAGGACTGTTGACCACTCTGTTCCTGGTTCCGATGATGCTGTCGCCGGTCGTGGTCGGGCTGTTCTGGCGATTCATGCTCGACGCACAATTCGGCGTGATCAACAGCATGCTCGGCTCGCTCGGCCTGGGGCAGGTGGAGTGGCTCACCCGGCAGCGAACGGCATTGATCTCCCTGATCGTGGTCGACACCTGGCAGTGGACGCCGTTCATCATGCTCATCGCACTTGCGGGCCTTTCCGCGGTTCCCAAGTACTTGTACGAGGCCGCCTCGATCGACCGGGCGTCCGAGTGGTTCCGGTTTCGCACCATCACTCTTCCGCTGGTGTGGCCGCTGCTCCTCATTGCTGTGATGTTCAGGGCCATCGAGGCCTTCCGGCTGTTCGACCTCGTCTACATCCTCACCAACGGAGGCCCGGGCGTCTCCACCGAGACGTTGTCGTTCCACGTCTACAAGGTCGCGTTCCTGGGCTTCAACACCGGAACCGCCTCGGCGTACGGGATCCTCATGGTCCTCGTCGTCATCGTCCTCACGCAGTTCTACCTGCGCTACCTGAACAAGCTCAAGGAGGACTGATGGCCGTCTCCGTCGACGAGGCCGTGTCCACAGGTCCTGCCCGGGATCACACGCCCCGCGCGCGCCGCCTCGGCGGCCAGGGCCGTTCCGTGCTGGAGGTCGCGCTGCTGACCGTGCTGGCCGTCGTGATGCTCTTTCCGGTGCTGTGGATGATCGAGACGTCCATCAAGGAGAACCGGGACGTCTACGCCATCCCGGCCGAGTTCTTCGGCTTCAAGGTCACCATGGACCATTACAAGGACGTGTTCGTCGCCCCCGGCGGCGGTCGCTCGGCCTTGTCCGTGTCGTTCCTCAACTCTGTCGTGGTCGCCGGGGTCTCCACGGTGCTGGCCACCGTGCTGGGGGTCCCGGCGGCCTGGGCCTACTCACGCTTCACCTTGAAGGCCAAGAAGGACCAACTGTTCTTCATCCTGTCCACCCGCTTCATGCCGCCCGTGGTGGTCGTGATCCCGATCTTCCTCATGTACCGCCAAGTCGGACTCATCGACAGCAAGCTCGGCCTGATCCTCATCTACGCCGCGTTCAACGTCCCGTTCACGATCTGGATGATGAAGGGGTTCGTCGACGAGGTGCCCGCGGAGTACGAGGATGCCGCCATGCTCGACGGCTACACCCGATTGCAAGCGTTCCGGCGATTTACCCTTCCCCTGCTCGTGCCCGGCATCGCCGCGACGGCCGTCTTCGCACTCATCTTCTCGTGGAACGAGTTCGTGTTCGCCATCTTCCTTACCTCCAGCGACAGCGTGCGGACGGCCCCACCCGCCATCGCCGGCCTCATCGGTGGCACCACTACGGACTGGGGTCTCGTGGCCGCCGCCTCCGTGGTGTTCGCCCTACCGGTGCTCGTCTTCGCGTACCTGGTGCGCAAGCACCTCGTCGCCGGTGTGACGCTCGGGGCGGTGCGACGCTGATGGCGGGCATCGAGGTGACCGCCCTGCACAAGCGCTACCCGGACGGGACGGTCGCAGTTGATCACGTGGACCTGTCGATCGGCGACGGCGAGCTGTTCGTGATGCTCGGCCCTTCGGGTTGCGGCAAGACCACCACGCTGCGGGCCATAGCCGGCCTGGAGAGGCAGACGACGGGCGACATCCGCATCGGCGACACGCTGGTCAACGACCTGCCGCCCGCTGAGCGCGACATCGCCATGGTGTTCCAGTTCTACGCTCTCTACCCGCATCTGAGGACCCGCGACAACCTGGCGTTCCCACTGCGGGCCGAGGGGCTGCCCAAGCCGGAGGTGCAGGAGCGGGTCGACGAGGCCGCCCGGCTGATGCGGCTCGGTCCGCTCCTGGACCGGCGACCGCGCCAGCTGTCCGGCGGGGAGCAGCAGCGCGTCGCGCTTGCTCGCGCCCTGGTGCGACGACCGCGCGCATTCCTCATGGACGAACCTCTCACCAATCTGGACGCGGAGCTGAGGGCGGACATGCGCACGGAGATCAAGCACCTGCAGGGGGAGCTGGGGGCGACGATGGTCTACGTCACCCACGACCAAGTCGAGGCGATGTCGCTCGGTCACCGAATCGCCATCCTCAACAAGGGCCGCGTCGAGCAGATCGGCACGCCGCTGGAAATCTACGACCGTCCGGCGAGCCTTTTCTGCGCCGCATTCATCGGCTCCCCGCCGATGAATCTGATTGAGGTGGAGGTGGCCGACGGGAAGCTGCGCAGTCAGGGCGGACTGCTCCTCACGCCACCGCCAGGGCTGCCGCGCGACCGTTGCCTGGTCGCAGGCGTCCGGCCGGAGGCGCTGGAAGTCACGGAACCAGGGGCGGAACGTTCGGTCCCGGCCCGTGTGGTCTCGGCGGAGTGGCTGGGCGACGAAATCATCTACGTGGTTGACCACAGCGGCCAGCGCGACGTACGGGTTCGGATGCCACCGACTGTCCGTTTCGCCGCTGACGCACCGGTCGGGCTGCGGCACACCGGCGGGACCCCGGCGGTCTACGACGTGAGCACGGAAGAGCTGGTGGCCTGATGGGAACCGTGGCAGTGCACGGGCTGTGCAAGTCCTTCGGCAAGGTCCAGGCCCTGGACGAGGTGACGCTGGACGTGCCGGACGGCTCGTTCTTCGTCGTGCTCGGGCCCTCCGGGGCAGGCAAGACGACGACCCTGCGAGCGATCGCCGGCCTTGAGAAGCTTGACGCCGGGTCGGTGCATCTGGACGGGAGGGACGCGACCGGTGACGCCCCGGCCGCACGCGACCTGGCCATGGTCTTCCAGAGCTACGCCCTCTACCCGCGACACACGGTGTACGAGAACATCGCTTCGCCGCTGCGGGCACGCCGCTGTTCTTCGAGCGAGATCGCCGCTGCCGTCGAGCAGATGTCGCGCCTGCTGCACATCGAACGTCTGCTGCAACGTCGTCCCGCGCAGTTGTCGGGCGGTGAGATGCAGCGTGTCGCCCTGGCCCGGGCGCTGGTCCGTCGCCCGCGCGCGTTTCTCATGGACGAGCCGCTGACGAACCTCGACCTCAAGCTCCGCGTCGAGATGCGCACCGAGCTCACCCGCATCCACCGGAGCCTCGGAGCAACCTTCGTCTACGTGACCAACGACCAGGTCGAGGCCCTGTCCATGGCCGACCAGGTCGCGGTCCTCAAGGAGGGGAAGGTGCAACAGGTCGGAACGCCGACCGAGGTGTACGAGCGTCCAGCCAACCAGTGGGTCGCACGATTCGTCGGGAGCCCGCCGATCAGCCTGCTCGCCTGCCACGCCGAGGGAGATCGTCTGGTCGGTGCGGAAGGCTGGACGCTGCCGCGGCCCCGCTGGACCACGGCTGAGGACGGTCGTCCGATGCTGCTGGGCCTGCGCGCGGAGGACCTGTCCGTCGAGCAGCGTGGGAACGCGTCGTTGTCCGGGGAGGTCTACGGGCTTGAGCCGCTCGGTGACCGAACGGTGGTCGACGTCCGAGTGGGGACGAAGATCCTCAAGGTCAAGGCACGACCCACCGTCACCGGTACGCCGGGCGAGCGGCTGCTCGTCACGGTCGACCTGGACCGTGCGCACCTGTTCGATGCGGACACCGGGCTGTCGCTGTCCGAGGCTGGGCGGTAGCCGCGCCGGGCGACGACGGCACCATGCGCCCGCACGTGGCAATCGAGCCTCGGCGGACCGTCACCAGTGAGCACGGCCTGACGACGCTGAGACGGCCGTGGCCCGAGAAGGCGATCGGTGGCGCGGGGCGTCGCCCTGCAGACAGGGCCAGGGCCACATTCGACCCGCTCGGCAACCTCGCCCGCGACGAGGGCGTGCGACCCGTCCGTCTACGCGCGCATATGCGATCGCTGAGGCACGCCGGACATCACCAAGATCACAGGAGGCGACGCAATGAGTGACCCGATGAACGTCCTGGCCCCCGAGCACCGGCGGCTCCGGATCGGCGACGCCTGGCGCGACGCCGCAAGCGGAGCCACCTTTGCCGTCGAGGACCCGGCCACCGGCAAGACCATCGCCGAGGTGGCGGACGCGGACGTCGTTGACGGGCTCGCCGCTCTGGACGTGGCGAGCAAGGCAATGGCGGAGTGGGCGGCGACCCCGCCGCGGAAACGGTCAGAGTTGTTGACCGCGACGTACCGGGCACTGACCGAGCGATCCGAGGAGGTCGCCCGGCTGATAACGCTCGAGATGGGCAAGCCGCTCGCCGAGGCTCGGGGAGAGGTGGCCTACGGCGCCGAGTTCTTCCGTTGGTTCGCCGAGGAGGCGGTGCGCGTCGAGGGGCGCTACAGCACCGCTCCCGCAGGTGGATATCGCATCCTCACCGTGCCGAAGCCGGTCGGACCGTGCGTCTTCGTGACGCCCTGGAACTTTCCGTTGGCCATGGGTGCCCGCAAGATCGCCCCTGCGCTGGCTGCGGGCTGCACGACGATCACCAAGCCAGCAGCCCAGACGCCACTCACCATGCTGTTCCTGGCCCGCATCATGGAGGAGGTCGGCGTTCCCCCGGGCGTCGTCAACGTGGTGACCACCAAGCGTGCCGGCAAGGTGGTCTCCGCACTGCTGGCCGACGGTCGGACCCGCAAGCTTTCGTTCACCGGGTCGACCGAGGTCGGGCGTGTGCTGCTACGACAGGCTGCGGACAACGTGCTGCGCACTTCCATGGAACTGGGCGGCAACGCAGCCTTGATCGTGTGTGCCGATGCTGACCTGGACGTCGCGCTCGACGGTGCCATGGTGGCCAAGATGCGCAACATCGGGGAGTCCTGCATCGCGGCCAACCGGATCTACGTCGAGGAGCCGGTGCGCGAGGAGTTCACGGCGCGCTTCGCCGAGCGGATGGGCGCGCTTTCGGTGGGCCATGGTCTCGACGACGGCGTGGACGTCGGGGCGTTGATAGACGAGGCCTCGGTCACCAAGATCCACGAGCTCGTCACCGACGCGGTCGATCGCGGCGCCCGGGTCTTGGTGGGCGGCGAGCGTCCGGATGGGCCGGGCCACTTCTACCCGCCTACCGTCCTCGTCGACGTGCCCGACGATGCGCGGATGCTGGAGGCGGAGATCTTCGGCCCGGTGGCGCCGATCATCTCGTTCACGTCCGACGACGAGGTGCTGGCGAAGGCCAACGACACCGAGCACGGCCTGGTCGGATACATCTTCACCCGTGACCTCCAGCGGGCGCTCCGGTTCATCGAGGGGCTGGACACGGGGATGGTCGGCATCAACCGTGGTCTGATCTCGGACCCGTCAGCTCCGTTCGGAGGCGTGAAGCAGTCCGGGATCGGCAAGGAGGGGTCGCACGAGGGCATCCTCGAGTACCTCGACCTCACCTACGCGGCGATCGACCTACCGTGACCGGCCTGCTGCTCCGGGCGCCCGTCCGCGGGACCCTCGACCCGACCCAGCCGTCCACCAAGGGCGACGTCTTCATCGCGATGGAGCCGAGGGCGACCGGGCACGATCGCGTCCGGGCGCCCGGCGCGCGCGCCTGCGCCACCCGGGCGGCCAACCTTGCCGACGCCGTCCCGGTCTCGCAGGTGACCTGGACGTCCGCCCGGCAAGTCGCCGCCGACGTTCTGGAGAGGCACTGACATGCTTGAGACCGTCCGCGGACCACGCCAGCTGATAGTGGGCGAAGGGGTCGCGCAGAACATCCCACGAGTGGTGGCCGAGATTGGGTCGCGAGTCCTCATCGTGACCGACCAGGTTCTTCTGGGGCAGCCGGGCGTGGCCGAGATCGTGGCCGCCGTGCGGGAGAAGGTCGAGGTCGTCGAGGTGTTTTCCGACGCGACTCCAGACGTGCCACTCGCCGATGTCGCCCTGGCCGTCGCGGTCGCCGCAGAGATGGACGCCGACGTGATCCTCGCCATCGGGGGTGGCACGGTGATCGACCTCGCCAAAATCGTCGGCGTCATTCGGCGCCACGGTGGGACGCCGCGCGACTTCTACGGCGAGTCGAAGGTGCCGGGGCCGACGATTCCTCTCGTCGCGGTCCCGACGACGTCAGGCACCGGCTCCGAGCTCACACCCGTCTCGGTGTTGACCGACCCGGACCGCGAGCTGAAGGTGGGGGTTTCCAGCGTCCACATCGTGCCCGACTTCGCCATCGTCGACCCCGAACTCACCTACACCTGCCCTGCGACCGTCACCGCCCACTCCGGCATCGACGCGTTTTGTCACGCGGTGGAGAGCTACACCGCGCGACCCCGGGCCCACGGACCGCGCGACCCGGTGGAGCAGGTCTTCCTCGGCCGCAACCCGATCACCGACCACTACGCGCTCCTGGCCGCGGAGCGGATCGCCCGTAGCTTGCGTCGTGCTGTCAGGGACGGAGGCGACACGGACGCGCGAGCGGACATGTCCTATGGGTCCATGCTCGCCGGGCTCGCATTTTCCCACGCGGGCAACGCGGCCCCGCACGCTCTCCAGTACCCCATCGGCGCAGCCACGCACACGCCGCACGGCCTGGGCGTCGGGCTGCTACTGCCCTACGCGCTGGACGCGGCCAGGGATGCCATCGGCGACCGGTTGGCCATCCTCGCCGGGGTGTGCGGGCTCGACGTGACCGACGCCTCGGAAGCCGAGGCCGCAGATACGTTCCTCACCTGGCTCGACGGGCTCCTTGCCGACATCGGCATCCCACCCACCTTGGCGGACATCGGCGTGGCACGCGCCGACCTCCCGCGCTTCGCGGAGATGGCCAGTGGCGTCACCCGCTTGATCCAGAACCATCCAGGCCCGACCGACACCGCCAGCCTGACCGCGATCCTCGAAGCGGCCTGGACCGGGGACCGGACCCGACACGTCCTGACTCCGAGCAGAGATAGTGACCGGCCTTTCACATGACGCCGAGTTCCCTGCGCCACCCTGGGTGTCGGAATGCTCGGCTACGCCATCGGGCCCGACGTCGCAGCCCTCCTCGGGTCACTCACCCCGACCAGGCAGTAATGCTGATCCGCCCCGGATGATCGTTCGTCGGATCATGCCGTGCTCTGTCGGCTCACGTCGGTGGCGGATACAAGGCACACCTCGTGAGCCGTTCAGTTCGATGCTCCGACTTCAAAGGGTGTGCTGTCGGGAGCCGACGCCGAGGCAGGCGCAGGCCAGGATCAGACAGCTTGCCACGACTAGCTGTCGCAGGAACTGCGTCCGCTGCCGTACCGGTTCGGTCACCAGCCCGATCAGCTCGCTCGTGCTCGGCGGGGCGTCGCCGAATGGCGAGGCCGCCCATCCCCACACCTCCACGACGCCCGCGAGGGTGAGCAGGAGCAGGCCGCCCTGCAGCAGCAGACGTGTCGACCGTGGCACGGCGGGACCGGTCACCGCGGGGTTGACGGCGAGGACGCTCAGCACGACGACGCCGCCGGCGCCGGTCGCCCAGGGGGATCCGTAGCTGGTCGAACGCACTGACCGCGGGCAGTGAGCGGATATGCGCCGGACCCGCGGCGCGGCACGCACCGGCGGGAATAGGGTTGTACCGTCTCTGCCTACGGCGCAGGTTCCAGTACGACGACTGGGATCTGGCGGGTGGTCTTCTGCTCGTAGTCGGCGAAGCCTGGATACGCGGCCTTCTGCGCGCTCCAGATCCGTTCCCGCTCGTTCCCGGCGGCAACTCTGGCGACCAACTCGACCTTGTCCGTACCGATCTCCGCTTGGGCCTGCGGGTGAGCGAGCAGGTTGTAGTACCAGTCGGGATTGGTGGGCGCACCGCCCTTGGACGCGAACACGGCGTAGCCGCCGTCCACCTTCTGGTACATCACCGGGTTCACGCGAGGCTCGCCGCTCTTGGCGCCGACCGTGTGCAACAGCAGCAGTGGCGCGCCAGCGAACTGACCGCCGACCTGCCCACCGTTAGCGCGAAACTCGACGATGATCTTGTCGTTCCAGTCGCTCATGCCTTCTCCTCGCCTCCGCGCACCGTCTCCTTGAACACGATTCTGACAGTCCCAACCGGGGCATGACACTGCGACCACGCATCAACGAGCCCGGCGGCGACAATGCGTAGCGCTCGGTTCGCGGCGGATACGGATGCAGGCGCAGGTTCATTTCGGCCTGGTGCTGGCATGGGTGCGGAGTTTCGGTGGCGCAGTCGAGTCCCGATCGGTGACGATCAAGCTGTGTCCGCTCCCGCCCGTCAGATCCGCGCCCGCTGCTCGGCCGACATGATCACCGTGTAGACCGCGACGACCAGCGAGTCTCAGCGCCTGTACGCCCGCTACGGATACATCTCCCGACCGGCGATCACATTGCCCGACGGCCCGGTGATCTGCCCAATGCGCCGCAACCCCAGCCACACCGCTGACGCACGCCCGGTCACCAACGCCCACCCAGCGCTGTCCCACGCACGCGACCACAACGTTTAACCCTCGGCCGGAGGGCGGTCAACCCGATCGCGCCAGCAGTAACCCGAGCAGGACCGCCATCGCTGCTCTCAATGTAAGCCGCACATACGGCAAAGCCCGTTACCGATGACTCCGGTAACGGGCTTCTGACCTGCACTAACTGAGAGTGGGCGATGCTGGTATCGAACCAGCGACCTCTTCGGTGTGAACGAAGCGCTCTCCCACTGAGCTAATCGCCCTCAGCGCCGCCAACTCTACCCGATCGTGGACGCGGACCGGAAATCCGGGTCAGTGCGTCGCGAAGTAGTGCATCGCCTTGGCCACCACGTCGACGCCGAGGCTGTACTTGAGCGACAGCCAGACCACCGTGGCCACGAAGACCAGGCCGACGGAGCCGAGCACTATTCGCACCAGCAGTGATTGTCGCGTCACCCACTGTGTCCAGCCCTGGACGTGCCGGCGGGTGAAGCCGAGCAGCCGTTGCGCCCAGTGGTATTCGACGGCCCAGATGCCCAGCCCGGCGATCACGAGCAGCCAGCCTGGCCCGGGTAGCGGGATGAGGGCGATGCCGATGGTCACCACGAGCGCCCCGGCGATCGCGATGAAGATCTTGAGGGCTATCCGGCCGGTGGGGTTGGCTCGGATGAGGTCGAGGGTTATCGAGATCCGCTCCCGCCAGCGAGGGCGGCGCGGCGGGTCCTGCACGACGATGACGCCACTGCCACGAACAGGGCCAACGAGCGACGGCTCGGCGCCACCGCCACGGCCTGCGCCGCCGTGAGACCGGTCGGCGTCGTCACCGCCGGGGCGATCGGCTCCGGACCTCGGCCGACCGGCCTGCTCGGGCTTCTCCATCCGCACTCCGTACCCCCGCTTTTCGGCTGCTCGGACCGCGACGTTCGGCGGGCCGGGTGCCTCCGCCGGATCCATTGAGGATCGCTTCGTCACCATTTCACCCCCCAGTGTCGCTCGGGCCCGTCACTGCAACGGCCGACTGGACGTTACCGGAGTAAGTCGACGACTGAACCACCCGATGCCGGGCGGGATCACGCACTGGGCAGAACCGGAAATCCTACATGAATGCTCACATTCACGCGGCCTTTCCGTCCCCCTTCCCACCACTGGGTGAAGTCAGCGTATGGCGGAGCGTAGCCAGGAGTAGCACCTGAGTATGGGAAAAGCGGGACACGCGCGTTCCGCAGCGGTGCCGGGGGGAGAACGTCCATGAGTGTCATCCGACCGACGACCGTAGAGGTCGAGACGTCGCTAAGGCTCGTCGCGCCTGACGCCACCGCATTGCCGGTGCGTGCCAGTCTGCGTTACGACCCTGCTGACCCGTATGCGGTCCATGTCCTGTTCCATGCCGAATCTGCCGGCGGCGAGGCGGTGAGCTGGTCCTTTGCTCGCGAGCTGCTGGTCACCGGCCTGGACGAGCCAGCCGGCATCGGGGATGTACGGGTCTGGCCCTGGGCCACACCGCGCGGCGATTTCGTCGCGCTGGCCCTCTCGTCACCGGACGGCAACGCCCTCTTCGAGGTGCCGCGCAGCGTCCTGGTGCGTTTCCTTCGACGGACCTACGTCGTCGTCCCGCGCGGCCGCGAGGCCGAGCACCTGGACGTCGACACGGCGGTGAACCGGCTGCTCGCCGGTCGCTGACCACCGCCCGAACGGGCAACACCGGCCATCACGGGGCCGCGCGGATCTGCCGACCGCGCGGCTCCGGCACACCCGGGGGGTACGCGGGCCCGCCCGCCCCGGGTCGGTCGGTGCTCAGCCGTGCGTGGTGATGCCGCCGTCGACGGGAATGACCGCCCCGGTGAGGTACGCGCCGGCCCGCGACGAGAGGTAGATGGCCGTCCCGGCCATGTCCTCCGGGCGCCCGATGCGGCCCAGCGGCACCTGCTGCTCGATGCTGGCCCGGCTCGCCGGGTCGTTCAGCGCGAACGCCATCATCTTGCTCTCGAACGGGCCGGGCGCGATCGCGTTGACGGTGATCTGCTCGCCGGCCAGTTGGTGGGCCAGGCTGCGGGTGAGCATGTGCACGGCCGCCTTGGTGGCGGAGTACGCGTACACCTCCATCCACGGCACCCGGATGCCGTCGATCGACCCGATGTTGATCACTCGGGCCGGGTCGTCGGCGCTGGCGGCGGCGCGCAGCGCCGGCAGCAGCGCGGTGGTCAGCCGGAAGACGGCCTTGACGTTGACGGCCCAGAGCTTGTCGAACGCGGCCTCCGGGTAGCTCTCCAGCGGCGCACCCCAGGTCGCGCCGGCGTTGTTGACCAGCACGTCGAGGCGGGGGAAGCGCTCCCGCACGGCGGCGGCCAGCGCCTCGGCACCGGCGTCGTCGCCGAGGTCGGCCGGGATGGCCTCGCAGCGGCCCTCGGCGGAGAGTTCCTTGGCGACCGCCTCGCAGACGTCCGCTTTGCGGGACGAGATGATCACGTGTGCGCCGGCCCGGACGAAGCCCTGGGCGATCATCAGACCGATCCCCCGCGAACCGCCGGTGACCAGGACCGTCTTGCCTTCTACCGAGAACAGCTGCGTCATGCCCATCCCATCGCGAGTCGGCGGGGACCGCCGGCCGGTTGGGCGGCTGGCGGGGCGCCGGGCGGACCGCGGCCCGGACGGCACTACCGCCGGGTAACGTAGCCCGGCCGCCTGGATCACGACAAGCGGGTCGCCGCGCCGCATCGGATCCGAGCCGACGGGCACGGCAGCCGGGATGCGGTGACCTGCCGTTCGGGCTACCGTCGGAGGCGATGGTCTCTACCGATCCCTCCCCCGCGCCGCCGATCGGAACGGCGTCACCCGTACCCGACGAGATTTCCACGTTCGCGCTGGCCGACCTCGCCGGCGACCCGGGCTGGCGCCGGCCGGTGCTCGTCGAGCGGGAGTTGCTGATCCTCACCACCCGGGGGCACGGTGACGCCGAGCTGGATTTCCACCTGTTGCCCTGCCGGCCCGGCACGTTGCTGCGGGTCCGTGCCGGTCAGGTGCTGCGGTGCGTCGGCCCGCAGTTCGACGCGACGGTGGTCGGGTGGACGTCCGAGGCGCTGCGCGGTCTCGACGTCGACCTGGACGCGCCGGTGACCTGGCGACAGTTGGCCGGTGAGGACGAGGACGCGGTGATAACCGAGGTGAGCCAGCTGGCGGTGGACTGTCAGCGGCACGGCGATGGCCCCGCCGCCGCCCGTGCGCTGCTGCGTCACCAGCTCGCCGTGCTGCTGCTGCGGCTGGCCCTGCCCGGCGTGGACCGGTCTCCCCCGCGACCCGAGGTGGTGACGTTCCACCGGTTCAGCCGGGAGGTGGAGCACGCCTACCAGGGGACCCGGCGGGTCGAGGACTACGCGGCGGCGCTCGGGTGCTCGGTGCGGACCCTGACCCGAGCCTGCCTGGCCGTCACCGGGCGCAGCGCCAAGCAGGTCATCGACGAGCGGGTCGCGTTGCAGGCCGGCCGGCTGCTCGCCGCGACCGACGAGCCGATCGCGCAGATCGGCCGGCAGCTCGGGTTCTCCGAGCCCACCAACTTCGGCCGGTTCTTCACCCGGGAGACCGGAATCAGCCCGGGCGCGTTCCGGGCCGCCCGCGACCAGAGGGCAGCCGGCCGGGTCGTCCGACCCCGACCGTCGGCCGAGACGGTGGGCACCAACGGCGGGCGGTTCCGCTCCGGCACGCTCGGCGAACCGGCCAACGGCGGTCACCCCGCGCGATCCGGGTCGCCCACCGGGCCGGCGGCCGGCGCCGGCCGGGCATGATGACAGCGTGCAGATCTCCGCGCGCGGCGACTACGCGGTACGGGCAGCACTGAGCCTCGCCACCGCGTACCCCTCGCTGTTGTCCACCCAGGCCATCGCCGCCGAGCAGGACATGCCCCGCAAGTTCCTGGAGGCGGTCCTGGCCGACCTGCGCCGGGCCGGTGTCGTTCGGGCGCAGCGCGGCGCCGAGGGTGGCTACACCCTCGCCCGGCCGCCGCGAGAGGTGACCGTCGGCGCGGTGCTGCGCGCGGTGGAGGGCCCGCTCGCCGGGGTACGCGGCCTGCGCCCGGAGGAGACCCGGTACGAGGGTGCGGCGGAGAACCTGCCCGGCCTCTGGGTGGCCGTGCGGGCGGCGGTGCGGCGGGTCGTCGACGAGGTCAGCCTCGCGGAGATCATCAGCGGCCGACTCCCGGCTCACGTGCGGAAACTGACCGCCCTGCCAGACGCCTGGGAGCCGCGCTGACGCCAGAGAGGCGCTGTCCTCAGCGGCCGAAGAGCTTGTGCAGCCAGGCGAGCTGTTCACGCTGGTGAGTCGCCTCGCCACCTTCGTGGTCGTTGAACTCGTACACGCGCACCTCCTTGTCACCGCCGTAGCGGTGGTAGGCGGCGAAGCAGGTCGAGGGCGGGCAGATCTGGTCCATCATCGCGATGGAGAACAGCGCGGGCGCGGTCGCGCCGGGCGCGAGCACGGCGGCGTCGACGTACGACAACGTACGGAACACCTGGCTGCTGCGGTCGCGGTACAGCGCGAGGTACTCGGCGACCTCGCCGTACGGGCCCTGACCGGCGACCTGGACACCACGCCGGAAGTCACACAGGAAGGGCACGTCGGGCATGACCGCCGCCACGCCCGGGAACAGCGCGGCCACCGCGAGCGAGAGGCCGCCTCCCTGGCTGATGCCGGTGACCACGACCCGGTCGGGGTCGACGGCGGGATGCTTCTGGGCAGCCTGGGCGAACCGAACCGCGTCGGTGATCAGCCTGCGGTAGTAGAGGTCCTCCGGGTTGGTGACACCGCGGGTGAGGAGGCCGGGGACCGTGCCCGCCGGATACGGGTGCGGGTCGGCCGTGACGCCGGGCGCGGCGCTCCAGCCCTGGCCCCGGGTGTCCATGATCAGGTGAGCGAAGCCCGCCGCGGCCCAGAACAGTTTCTCGTGGGGCAGGCCACGGCCACGGCCGTACCCGAGGTACTCGACCACGCAGGGCAACGGCCCGGTGTCATTCGCCGGCAGGTGCAGCCAGCCGTGCACGGGCTCGCCGCCGTAACCCGCGACGGTGACCGAGTAGGTGCGGATCTGGGTGAGACCCGTGTCGACCGGCTCGTACGTCGCCGCCGCTGCGGGTTCGTCGGCACTCAGCGTCCGCTCCCAGAAGGCGTCCAGGTCCTCCGGAACAGCCAACTCGGGTCGGTACGCCCAGCACTCGGCGAGGGTGAGATCGCTCAAAGCCACAGCATGGCCTCCGTGACAGCAGGATTGTCAGTTGTGGGTACGGCGACGCCTGTCCGAGCAGGACGGCCGTCCCGTGGGGTGTGCCTCAGCCGCTACCGGGCGTCCGCCATCGCCTTCGCGAACCACCCGGTGATGGTGGTGGGGTGGGTGATCGCCGTGCCCACCACCACCGCCCACGCCCCGGCCCGCAGCGCCTGCGCCGCCTGCTCCGGGGTGTGGATCCGGCCCTCCGCGACCACCGGCACGTCGATCGCGGTGGCGAGCTGTGCGACCAGGTCCAGGTCCGGGCCCGGTTGCTTGGTGGTGTACGCGGTGTAGCCGGCCAGGGTGGTGCCGACCAGGTCGGCGCCCGCCGCGGCGGCGGCGATTCCCTCGTCGAGGGTGGAGCAGTCCGCCATCACCAGGGCCCCGGTCTGCTCGTGGACGGCGGCGATGGTCTCGTCGAGGGTTCGGCCGTCCGGCCGGGGCCGCGAGGTGCCGTCGAGCGCGACGACGTGCGCGCCGGCACGGGCCACGGCAAGCGCGTGGTCGAGCGTGGGGGTGATGAAGACGTCGTCGTCCCCGTCCTTCCACAGCCCGATCAGCGGGAGGTCGACCGCGTCCCGGATCGCCGCGATGTCCGCCAGACCCTGGGCGCGGATGCCGGCGGCTCCGCCCTGCACGGCGGCGAGAGCGACCCTGCGCATCGTGTCCGGGTCACGCATCGGCTCACCGGGATACGCCTGGCAGGAGACGACGAGTTGGTGACGGAGCCGCTCGATCAGCGCGTTCATACGGTGCCCTCCCAGGCGAGTGAGGCGGCGCCGAGAAGTGGGGCGTCCGACCCGAGGGCCGAGGCCAGGACGGGCACGTCGTCCAGGCTGGGCAATGTCTCCCGCCGCACGGCGTCGCGAAGTGCCTGCCACCAGGGTTCGCCGAGGCCGGCGACCCCGCCGCCGACCACGACGGCACCGGGGTCGAGCATGTTGACCAGCCCACCGACAGCCGAACCGACGGCGGCCCCGCCCAGCAGGACCACCTCCCGGGCCGTCGCGTCGCCGTCCGCGGCGCGCGCGGCCACCACTCGCAGGTCGTCGACCGGCTGGCCGGTACGCCGCACGTACTCCTCGGTGAGACCCGGCCCGGAGGCGATCGCCTCCAGGTGTCCCTGCCCGCCGCAGGTGCACGCCAGCCGCCCGGCGTACGGCGAGGGCTGGTGGCCGGCGTGGCCGGCTGTGAAGTGGGCGCCTGCGAGCACGGTGCCGTCGATGACGAACGAGGCACCGATGCCGGTGCCGACCGCGATGAAGAGCGTCGTCTCGTAGCCGGCCGCCACCCCGTACCGCGCCTCACCGAGGGCGTGCGCGTGCACGTCGTTGATGACGGCGACGGGCAGACCCAACTGCTCGCCCAATCGCCCTCTCAGGTCCGTGCCCGCCCAACCGGCCAGGGCATCGGTGGCCGAGAGCACCTGGCCCGTTCGGTGGTCGATCACCCCGGCGCTGCCGACCCCGAGGGCACGGATGCGTGTCCCCGTCGCCCTCGCCCGCAGGCGATCGACGAGATCGGCCGCCGTGTCGAGGATGGCGGTCGCGCCGGCCCTGCCGGGGGTGGTGGCGGTGACCCGGTCGACGACCTCGCCGTGGCGCGTCAGGATGGCGGCGGCCGTCTTGGTGCCCCCGATGTCGAGCGCGGCGACCGCCTCGTCGACGACCGGGGGCCTGCGTACCTTGGACATGACTAGAGGAGCCCCGCCAGTTCCAGCTGGGTACGCACCCGGCTGGTCTCGTCGGCGTCGAGCGGCCGCAGGGGCAGCGACACCGCGTTGCAGTCGATGACACCGAGCAGGGCCAGGGCGGTCTTGAACGCGCCCACACCCCGGGTCGCCCCTCCCGCCGTCGCCGGGTCCGCCGCGTCGACGATCCGGAACAGGCGGGTCAGGCGGTCCTGCTCCGCGCGGGCGGCATCCCAGTCGCCGCTGACGCAGGCCCGGTGGAGTCGCACGTAACCCGCCGGGTCCACGTTGCCCAACCCGGGGACGGAGCCGGAGGCGCCGGCGAGCATCATCGCGTCGACGACCACCTCGTGCCCGGTCAACAGGCTGAAGCCGGCGTTCGGCGCGTGTTCCGCGACCGCCAGCACCAGCTGGCGGAAGGAGACGTCGTCACCGCTGGAGTCCTTGACGCCGGCGAGGACGCCCTCGACCGCGAGCCGCGTCAGCAGGCCCGGGGAGAGCTTGGTGTGCACGCAGACGGGAATGTCGTACGCCAGCAGGGGAAGCTCGACCGACGACGCGAGGGACCGGAAGTGCCGCTCGATCTCGTGGGGCCCGACGATGGCGTAGAAGGGCGCGGTCGCCACCAGGCCGTCGACACCCAGCCGCGTCGACGCGGCGGCCCGGTCGAGGACCCGGCGCGTGGTCGGCTCGATGCAGCCGGCGATGACGGGTACAGCGCCTCCGACGGTCTTCACGACGGTTTCGAGAGCCTGGTCCCGCTGGCTGTCGGTGAGGAACACCGTCTCGCCGGAGCTGCCGAGGGCGAAGATGCCGTCGACGCCGGCGGCGAGCATCCGCTCGACGAGCCGCTCGAGGGAGGCCACGTCGACCGCGCCCTCCTCGGTCAGGGGCGTGACGACCGGCGGCACGACTCCGGCGAACCGCGGGGCTGGGGTGGTCACGCTGACTCCTCGACATGTAGGGGGGTGGTGCGGCCGGTCGCTGCTCTGGCGAGTTCGACCAGCTCTGTGTTGCTGGATCCAGCGGGAACGGGGTGGTAGCACCGGAACTCGTGGGAGCCGCCTGCGTCGCCGCCCGGTTGGGTCGGCGGCATCTCGGTGGCGCACACGTCGGTGGCCTTCCAGCACCGCGTACGGAACGGGCATCCGCTGGGCGGCCGGGCGGCGAGCGGAACGGGGCCGACGAGCGGGATCGGGTCGAGCGGCGAGAGCAGCCCCGGCGTGGCGGAGAAGAGCGCCCGGGTGTACGGGTGCTGGGCGCTCTCGGGGAGCCCGGCGGCGGGTGTCTGCTCCACGATCCGGCCGAGGTACATCGTGACCACGCGGTCACTGATCCGCTTGACCGTCTGGATGTCGTGGGACACGAAGACCATGGCCAGGCCGAGACGCTCCTTGAGGTCCAGGAGCAGATTGAGGATCTGCGCCCGTACCGACACGTCGAGCGCGCTGGTGGGCTCGTCGGCGATGACCAGGCCCGGCTCAAGAGCCAGGGCTCGTGCGATGGACACCCGCTGGCGTTGACCACCGGAGAGCTGACTCGGCAGGACATCGGCGACCGACCTGGGCAGCCCCACCAGGGCCATCAGCTCGTTGACACGCTCCTCGCGCTGCTTGCGGGTGCCGCGACGGTGCACGTCGAGCGGGTCGCGCAGGATGTCGCGGACCGGCATGCGCCGGTTCAGCGACGTGGCGGGGTCCTGGAAGATCATGCCGACGCCGGCCCCAATGTGTTGGCGTCGTTCCGCCGCGTTCATCGACCACACGTCCTTGCCGGCGAAGGCGACCGAGCCGCTCGTCGGCCGCTGGAGGCCCACCAGCACCTTGGCCATCGTGGACTTGCCGCAGCCGGACTCACCGACGACACCGATGGTCTCGCCGGCCCGAACGGTCAGGTCCGCGCCGGTGAGGGCGTACACCCGCCCGCGGCTGAACATGCCGCCCCCACGGGTGCGGTGAACCACGTGCACGTCGCGCAGCTCGACGATCGACTCGCGCGGGACTGACGCACTCATCGGGCCAGCTCCTCTTCCGTGACGGTGACGGCCGGGTGGTGGCAGGCGTACCGGTGGCCCTCGATGCCCTCGAGACGGGGCACCGTCTCCCGGCAGACCTCGGTCACCATGGGGCAGCGATCAGCGAATCGGCATCCCGGTGGGAAGTCGGCCGGCGACGGCACGACGCCGCGGATCTGGGTGAGCCGCTCCGCGCCGACCTCAAGGGAGAGCACGGAGCCGAGGAGGCCACGGGCATAGTGGTGCGCGGGCGCCCCGACCACGTCGGCGGTGACGCCGCTCTCGACGATCTGTCCGCCGTACATCACCACGACGCGGTCCGCGACGTCGCTGACCAGCGCAAGGTCGTGGCTGACCAGGATCAACGCGAAGCCCAGCTGGCCGCGCAGCCGCAGCAGCAGCTCCATGACCTGCGCCTGGACCGTGACGTCGAGCGCGGTGGTCGGCTCGTCGGCGATGATGAGGCGCGGGTCCCGGGACAGGGCCATCGCGATCACCACGCGCTGCCGCTGCCCGCCGGAGAGCTCATGCGGGTACGCGGACAGGGTGCGCTGCGCGTCCAGGCCCACCAGGTCCATGAGCTCCTCGGCCGACCGGGTGCCGCCACGGCTGATCATCTGAGCGAGCTGAGGGCCGATGCGCAGTGAGGGGTTCAGGGCCGAGAGTGCGTCCTGGTAGACCATTGCGATCTCGCGCCCCATCAGGGCACGACGCCGTTTCGCACTCACCGTCAGCAGGTCGGTGCCCTGGAAGCGGACCTCGCCGCGGACCCGGGCACCCTGCGGCAGCAGGCCCATCACGGCGAGGGAGGTCAGGGACTTGCCGGAGCCGGACTCCCCCACCAGGCCCAGGACCTCGCCGGGGCGGACGTCGAAGGTCAGGTCGTCGACGATGTCGACGCCCCGGTGGCGTCCCTCGAACCCGATCGACAGGTTCCGGACCTCAAGGACGGGCTCACCCTGCGGGAGCGGACGAGCGCGCTCGCGCAGCCGCTGCGCCGCCTCGGCCAGACCGGGCAGCTGCACCACCTCGCCGGAGCCGGGCTGCGCCTCCTCCTGCGCGTCGCCGGCCTTCGTTGCGGTGGCACGCCGCGCCGCCGGGGCGGCCCAGGCGTCGGACATCCCTTCGGAGAGCACGTTCAGGGCGAGCACGGTCAGCAGGATCAGCAGGCCGGGGAAGAACGTCGCCCACCAGCCACCGATCTGGACCATCTCCTTGCCAAAGGCGATGACCGAGCCCCACGAGGAGGCCGCCTCCTGGGGCGCCAGCCCGCCGCCGATGAAGGAGAGGGACGCCTCGAAGACGATGGCGTCCGCCACCATGACGGTGACGAAGACGAGGATCGGGGCGGCGCAGTTACGTAGGACGTGCCGCCAGAGGATGTGCGGTCGCCGGGCGCCGATGATCCGTTCGGCCGCGACGTAGTCCTCCCGGTACTGCGAGAGCACGTTCGCGCGCACGATACGCGCGATCGAGGGGATGAAGACGAAGCCGATCGCGACCACGAGGACCAGAAGGCTGTTCTTGCCGAAGGAGATGATCAGCAGGGCGGAGAGCACGATGGCGGGGAAGGCCATGACGACGTCGAGGCACCGCATCACGACCTCGTCGACCGCCGGCCGGCTGGTTCCCGCCAGCGCGCCCAGGATCGCGCCGACCACCAGGGCGATGCCGGCGCTGCCGAAGCCCACGATCAGGGAGCGTCGGGTGCCGGCGACCAGCCTCGAGAACACGTCGCGTCCGAGCTTGTCCAGGCCGAACCAGTAGTCGCCGTTGGGGCCGGTCAGCGCGGGACCGAGCCCGGCCTGCGCGGGGTCGTGCCGCAGGATCAGCGGCGCGAAGATGCCCACCACGACGATGAGCAGGACGAAGCTCAGTGCGATCCGGGCGGTGACGCTGAGGCGTTTGAAGGCGATGCCGGGAGCCGACAGCCGGGCGGTGAGTGTTCGGCGCATCAGTGGGCTCCGCGCAGTCGGGGGTTGGCGAAGAGGTAGAGGATGTCGACCACCAGGTTCACAAAGACGAAGCCGATGGCGATCGTCAGCACGGTCCCCTGCGCGAGGGCGGTGTCGTTCTGCTGCACCGCGCTCATGATCTGGGTGCCCATGCCAGGCAGCGAGAAGATGGCCTCGATGACGACCGTGCCGCCCAGCAGATAGCCGATCCGCAGGCCCAGCACGGTGAGCGGGTTGACGAGCGCATTGCGCAGCACGTTGCGTCCGACCACCACGCGGGGCGGCAGCCCGGCGCCGATGGCCGTACGCACGTAGTCCTTGTCGAGTTCCTCGACCATCGACGTCCGCACGATTCTGGCCAGCGAGCAGCCGACCGGCACGGCGAGAGCCAGCGCGGGCATGGCGAGAGACTGCAACCAGAGGGAGAACGAGTCGCCGGGGTTGACGTACCCGCCGGTCGGGAAGACCGGGCGGCGGACCGAGAACTCCTGGATGAGCAGAAGGGCCAGCCAGAACGACGGCATGGCGATCCCGGCCATCGAGATGAACCGGATGACCTGGTCGGGCCAGCGGTCCCGGTACAGCGCCGCGGGGATGCCCAGGGCCAACGCGATGACCAGCGCGCCGACGATCCCGAGGGCCGTCAACTGGATCGTCAGCGGCAGCGCGGTGGCGATCTTGTCGGCGACCGGGACGGACGGCGGGAAGGTCATGCCCAGATCGCCCCGGACCAGGTCACCCAGGAAGTGCAGGTACCGCAGGGGCAGCGGGTCGTCGAGGCCGTTCGCGGCCTTGAACGCCGCAACCTGCGCGGGGTTCGCCTGGTCGCCGAGGACGGACAGCGCGGGATCGATCGGGGAGAACTGCATGATCACGAAGACGAACATCGTGATGCCCAGCACCAGGGGTATCAGGGTCAGGAGTCGTCGCGCGACCAGGCTCAGAACACTCAGCATGGTGTCTTTCTCTCGTCGAGGGCCGCCGGGACGTCCCGCCCAGCCCGAGGGTGTCAGGGGCTGGGCGGGACGTGGAGGGGCCGGGGTTCGGGCCCCCGAGACGGGCTCAGCTCTTTCGGCTGGCGTCCAGGAAGTACAGGCCGGTCGTCGAGGCACCCGAGAAGCCACTGAGCTTGCCGGGGTCGTACGCGGTGACGACCTTGGTGTGCAGGATCGGGTACAACGGGGCCTCGTCGGCCACCTTGTCCAGGGCCTGCTTCCACAGGGCCTTGCGTGCCGCCTCGTCGGAGGTCTGCGCCGCCTTGTCGAGCAGGTCGGCCATGGCCTTGCGGTCCGCGGCGTTCCAGCGGTAACGCTGGCCCGGCCAGGTCTCGCCGTAGTAGAACCAGCGCATCAGCAGGTCGGTGTCGACGCCGAACACACTGGGGTCACCGGTCGCCATCAGCACCCGGAAGGTGTCCTTCGGAACGATGTCGCCGTAGATGGCCGACGAGGGCACCGTGTTGAGGCTGGCGTTGACGCCGATCTTCTTCCACTGCTCGATGACCAACGGGGCGACATCCTTCACGACCGAGTTGTCGGTGGTGTCGAGCTGGAACGACAGGTTCGTGACACCGGCCTCCTTGAGCAGGGCCTTGGCCTTGTCAAGGTTGTAGTCGTAGACCGTGGCGGCCTGCTGGTAGTCCTTGTTGCCCTCGTCCAGGTAGCTCGTCGCCGCGGTGCCGTAGCCGTTGAGCGCAGTCTTGATGACCGCGTCCTTGTCGATGGCGTAGTGCAGGGCCTGGCGAACCCGCTTGTCACTGAACGGCGCCGCCGACGAGTTGAACATGAGGAAGACCTGGTTGAAGGCCTGCTTCGCGTCGACGGTGTACTTGCCCTTGAGCGAGTCGACGTTCAGGTACGGCACCGACTCGATGGCCTGGACCCGGCCGCCCTGAAGGTCCGACACCCGCGCCGAGGCCTCCGACGTGGTGTTCCACGTCATCGTGTCGACCTTGGCGGGACGGGGTCCGCCGTAGTTCTCGTTCTTGCTGAGCTTGATGCCCGACTCCTTGGACGCGCTGTCCATCTTGAACGGGCCGGAGCCGATCGGTGCGGTGTCGAAGGCCTTCGAGGCGGCCGCGTCCGCGGTCTTCGCCTTCGGAAGGATCTTGATCACGGCGATCCGCTCGGCGAACAGCGCGAACGGATACTTCAGCTTGAACTCGGCCGTCGTCGCGTCCTTGGCGGTGACCGAGTCGATGAACGACACGAACCCCTGCATCAGCGGCGGGGCCTTGGGGTCGGCCGGCTTCAGCACACGCTCGAAGGACCAGGCGACGTCCTCGGCGGTGACGGGGGTGCCGTCGGAGAACTTCGCGCCGTCACGCAGGGCCACGGTGTAGGTGAGCCCGTCCGCGCTGGGCATCGGGTCTGCCTTGGCCAGGGCCCGGTAAGGTTCGCGGGTGACCGGGTCGAGATCAACGAGACCCTCGAAAATGTGCTGGTTGACGGCCGTCGCCACCGCCGACGAGGCGTTCGCTGGGTCGAACCCGCTAGAGAGGGTGAACGCCAGAGTGGTCTCGATCGAGGATTTCCCCCCGTTTCCGCCCTCGACGGCGTTGGTCGAGGCCGGGCCGCCGCTGCACGCAACGAGACCGAGAGCGAGGGTTGCCGCGGTGGACGCGACTGCCAGCGAGCGGAACCGGCGCGGGGGGACGCGCCGACTCCCCGATGGCTTAACGGTGGTGCTCACGTAGCTGCCTCCATAGGCTCTTCATGCGCTCGCGTGACCGCTCGCGCTGAGGGATTCGAAGATAATGGGGTCTGACGTCTGACATCTGATGCCGATAGGGTGAGCGTGTCAGATTCGTTAGGGAAGGGCAAGTGGCAGATGACGACCATTGACGCGACTCCGCTACGCGGTTCGGAGCGCCCAGGTCCCCGCCGGCAGGAAGTCGCAACCAAGATCAAGGAGTACATCCTGCGCAACCGCCTCAAGCCGGGGAACATCCTTCCCACCGAGGCGGAACTGTGCGAGGCGGTGGGAGCCAGCCGGTCCAGCGTGCGCGAGGCCGTCAAGATCCTCTCCGCCCTCGACATCGTCGAGGTGCGGCACGGTCACGGAACCTTCGTCGGCCGCATGTCCCTCGCCGCGCTCGTGGAAAGCCTGACCTTCCGCGGTCTTCTGAGCGGCGAGGAGGACCACCATGTGCTGGGGCAGGTCGTCGATGTCCGCCAGACCCTCGAGCAGGGGCTGGCGGCCCAGGTCATCGCCGTCCTCGACGGTGAGCAGCAGGCGGCCCTCTCCGCGCTCGTCGACGAGATGGAGAGCCTGGCCGCCCAGGGGAAGGACTTCCTCGATGTCGACCGGGCCTTCCACGTGAAGTTGCTGGAGCCCCTCGGCAACGACCTGATTCTCCAGCTGACCGAGGCGTTCTGGCAGGTCCAGGCCATCGTCGCCCCCACGCTGCGTACCGAGCCGGAGGACCGGGTGATCACCGCCCAGCGGCACCGGGCAATCGTGGACGCGGCCGCGGCCGGCGACGTGGCGGACCTACGCGCCGCCATCGCCGATCACTACGCGCCCATCCGGGCGAGCATCGCCCGCGTCGTGCAGCCCTGAATCAACACCACCATCGCCGTCCGATCCGAGATCGGACTGCTGAATCGGGGCGAGATCCCGAGTAGACGGAAGGTCCACGGCCCGAGCCACGTCGTCACGTGGCCGGGGCCGCCAGGACGGTACGGGTGCTCCACGGCCACGGCCAGCAGCGCGGCTCCGGGCCAGCCTGGCGCTCTACGCCGGTCGAGTCGTCGAGACGTCGGAGGAGCAACAGTGAGCGTGACGACCGAGGCGTTACTGGAGGCGGAGGCTGTCGTACCTCTCGCGAGGCTGTCACCCGTCGGCTGACGCTCGCCGGGATCGCCGCGGTTCTGAGTGGCTCGGTCAGAGCGCCCGGCGGAGCCACTCCTCGACACCGGCGACGTGCACGGTGGCCCAGGAACGCGCGAGATCGGCCTGCCCGAGCGTGATCGCATCGACGATCGCCTGGTGCTGCTCCCGGGTCCGGGTGACGGCGCCCTCCTGGGTGACACCGCGCCAGATGCGGGCCCGGGTGGTGGGCCCGGAGAGCCCGTCGAGCAGCGAGCACAGCACCGTGTTTCCGGAGCCGACGGCGATCAGGCGGTGGAATTCCAGGTCGTTGGCGACCAGTGCCTCGACGTCGCGGGTGTCGCCGAGGCCGTCGAGCACCGCCTGGAGGCCAGCGATGTCCTCGGCATCCATCCGCTGCGCGGCCAACGCCGTGGCGGCCGGCTCAAGGATGCGCCGGACCTCAAGGAATTCCAGCACGGTGTCGTCACGGTGGAAGTCCACGACGAAGCCGAGCGTATCGAGCAGCAACTGTGGGGCAAGGCTGGTGACATAGGTGCCGTCGCCCTGGCGAACATCCAGGATGCGGATGATGGACAGCGCCTTCACCGCTTCGCGCAGGGAGTTGCGGGACAGACCGAGCCGCCGGGCCAGGTCCGCCTCCTTGGGCAGTCGATCGCCGGGACCGAGCTCGCCCGACGTGATCATCGTCTTGATCTTGCCGATCGCCTCGTCGGTGAGAGCCATCGCTGCCTCCGCAAAATGTTCAGGGTAGGGCCCGTTGCCATGATCGCGGGGGTTACACCCCCAGTTGGTAGACCCGGGCCGCGGTGCCTCCGAAGATCGCCCTGGAGTCTGCCTCGGACAGCGGCGGCAACACCTGGTGCAGCGCGGCCCGGACCCGGCCGTAGCTGCCGGCGAGCAGGCACACCGGCCAGTCGGAACCGAACATCAAGCGGTCCGACCCGAACCGGTCGAGCGCCTCGCGGACGAACGGTCGCAGGTCGGCGGCGCGCCACGAGGTCCAGTCCGCCTCCGTCACCAGCCCGGACACCTTTGCCGTGACGTTGGGCTGCTCGGCGAGCGCCGCCAACGGCCCGCGCCACCGGGCCAAGCCGGGCGGGCCTGCCCGGATCTCCGGCTTGCCCAGATGATCGAGGACGAAGCGGACGTGCGGCAGCGCCGCCGCGGCCCGGGCCGCGGCAGGCAACTGGTCCACCCGGACAACCAGGTCGAAGGCCAGCCCGGCCGACGCAACGACACGCAGGCCATGGCGCACGTCCGTGCGGTCCAGGTAATCCGGGTCCGGCTCGGCCTGGATCTGGGCGCGGACACCGACCACCCGTTCGCCGCCGGGGCGCCGGAGGTGCCGGGCGATGCGGGGCTCGAACCCTGGGTCGGTCAGGTCCGCCCACAGCACCACACCGGCGATCTGCGGTGCCTCGGCCGCCCACCGGAGCAGGTCATCCGACTCCGCCTCGTCGCATCGCCCGCCCTCCACGAGAACGGAGCGATCGACCTGGGCGGCGCGCAGTTGCGCCTGCCACTGGGCCACCGTGAACGGGCGACGGATCGACCGCATCCGGTCGTCGTCGAGCCAGGCGTAGGCGGCCGGATTTGCCCAGAGGTGATGGTGCGCGTCGACGGTCAGCACGCGGGCCTGAGCATGGCCGCGCGTCCCTCGCCGGGATGCCCTACTCGTAGAAGCTTCACTCCACCGTCCCGCAAACATCGGGTGTTTCCGAAGGTATGAGCTCGGACATCGGATGTCTAGCAGGTGTCGGTCGATCAGAGCAATAGGCCGAGATGAGCTGGCGGTTCGCCATCAAGGTCGCGATCTTCCTCGCAGGTGACCACATCAGACTTAGGCGTTCGAGCCATTGACAAAAATATACATCCCACGTTAACTCCCATGGCATAGAGGAGGTCCTATGCCTGTGACCGGCAATATTCGGACAGTCCTGCGGGCCGCAGCCGCGGCCCTTCTCGTGGCCGCGTGCCTGACCTCCGTGTCCGTCGGCTTCGCTCCAGCCGAGGCGGAGGCCGAAGCCGCCGCCGACCCCGGGTTGGCGCTCTGGTACGACGAGCCCGCCGCCAACTGGGAGAGCAACGCGCTGCCGCTGGGCAACGGCGCGCTCGGTGCCATGGTCTTCGGTGGCATCCAGACCGAGCGCCTGCAGCTCAACGAGAAGACACTGTGGACGGGCGGGCCCGGCGCCACCGGATACAACCACGGCAACTGGACGTCACCACGGCCCGGAGCCCTGGCCGGCGTGCAGGCCCAGATCGACCGGGACGGACGGATGGCACCCGGCGCGGTCGCCACCGCGCTCGGCCAGCCGGCGACCGGATTCGGCTCGTACCAGAACCTCGCCGACATGTACCTCGACATGACCGGCACCCCGGCCACGGTGAGCAGCTACCGACGCGAGCTGGACCTCGCCGAAGGCACCGCCCGCGTCGGATACACCCACAGCGGGGTGACCTACCAGCGCGAGTACTTCGCCAGCTACCCCCGCAACGTGATCGTCGCCCGGCTGTCGGCCAGCCAGGCCGGGAAGGTCTCCTTCGTCCTGCGCGCCGCCTCGGCCCAGCCCGGCAGCACCGTCACGGTGGCGAACGGCCGGATCACCGCCCGGGGTGCGCTGCCCGGCAACGGGCTGATCCACGAAACCCAGTACCGGGTGGTGACCACCGGCGGCACCCGGACCGACGGCACCGACCGGATCACCGTCGCCGGCGCCGACTCGGCGTTCATCGTGCTGTCCGCCGCGACGTCGTACGCCGACACCTACCCCGCCTACCGAGGCGCCGACCCCCACGCCCAGGTCACCCAGGCGGTCGATGGTGCGGCGGCCTCGACGTTCGCGGCACTGCGCACCGCCCATCTCGCCGACTACAAGAATCTCTTCGACCGCGTCCGGCTCAACGTGGGCGGGCAGATGCCTAACATCCCCACCGACGAGCTGCGCTCGGCCTACACCGGCGCCGCCGGACGGGCCCAGGACCGCGCGCTGGAGTCGCTGTACTTCTCCTTCGGCCGGTACCTGCTCATCTCGTCCTCGCGCGGTGGCTCCCTGCCGGCCAACCTGCAGGGCATCTGGAACAACTCCAACAACCCGCCGTGGCAGGCCGACTACCACACCAACGTCAACGTCCAGATGAACTACTGGCCGGCGGAGACCACGAACCTGTCCGAGACCGCCACGCCGTTGTTCGACTTCATCGACGCCCTGCGGGCGCCCGGCCGGAGCACCGCGCAGAACATCTACGGCACGACCGGCTGGGTCACCCACCTCAGCACCAACCCGTACGGCTTCACCGGCGTCCAGGACTGGGCGACCGCCTTCTGGTTCCCGGAGGCTGCCGCCTGGTTGTGCCAGCACCTCTACGAGCACTACCGCTTCACCCGCGACACCGCGTTCCTGCGCGATCAGGCGTACCCGGCGATGAAGGAGGCCGCGGAGTTCTGGCGGGCCAACCTGCGCGTCGATCCGCGCGACGGCAAGCTGGTCGTCTCGCCCAGCTACTCGCCGGAGCAGGGTGACTTCTCGGCCGGCGCGTCGATGAGCGAGCAGATCGTGTGGGATCTGCTCACCAACACCATCGAGGCGAGCACCACGCTCGGCGTCGACGCCACCCTGCGCGCGCAGTGGCAGACCACGCTGAACAAGCTCGACCCCGGCCTGCGGGTCGGCTCCTGGGGCCAGTTGCAGGAGTGGAAGGCGGACTGGGACAGCCCGACGAACGACCACCGGCACGTCTCGCACCTGTACGCCCTGCACCCGGGTCGGCAGATCTCGCCGCTGACCACCCCCGCCCTCGCCAACGCCGCCAAGGTTTCCCTGACGGCACGCGGCGACGGCGGCACCGGCTGGAGCAAGGCCTGGAAAATCAACTTTTGGGCTCGGCTGCTCGACGGCGACCACGCCCACAAGATGCTCGCCGAGCAGCTCAAGAGCAGCACGCTCGCGAACCTGTTCGACACCCACCCTCCGTTCCAGATCGACGGCAACTTCGGGGCCACCGCTGGAATGGCGGAGATGCTGCTGCAGAGCCAGAGCGGCGTGGTCGACGTCCTGCCGGCCGTGCCGGTGGCATGGCCGACCGGTTCGGTCAGTGGCCTCAAGGCACGCGGCAACGTGACCGTGGACGCGGAGTGGCGTATCCGGCTGGCCAGCCGGATCACGTTGACCGCCGGCAGCAGCGGCACCTTGACGGTTCGTAACCCGCTGCTGGCGACCGCACCGCTGGTCGACCTGACCACCAACCAGACCGTGGCGGTGACCCGCTCCGGCAACCAGATGAGCTTCACCGCCGAGGCCGGCCACCGCTACCAGGCGGTGTCCACCACCACGGACGGCACGATCGTCGGGGTGGCCAGCGGCCGCTGCGTCGACGTACCCGGCGCTGCCACCGCCGACGGCACCGCGCTGATCCTCTGGGACTGCTCCGGCGCGGCAAACCAGGTCTGGACCCGCCAGGCCGACAACACCATCCGTAACCGCGGCAAATGCCTCGCCCCCGCCGGCACCACCGCCGGAACCGCCGCCACCATCACCACCTGCGGCACCGCCACCAACCAACGCTGGACCTACGACACCACCGCCAAGACCCTCCGCAACCAGGCCACCGGCACCTGCCTCGACGCCAACGGCGGCGGCACCACCAACAACACCACAGTCATCCTCTGGCCCTGCACCACCGCCACCAACCAGCAGTGGCTGATGTAGCACCGCCGCACGTCGCACACACCCCCGCGCCGCCCCTTTCTGACCCGTGCCCGGAGAGGACATCCCTTGACCCCCACCCTGCGCCGCCGCGCGCGCGTCAGCGGCACAGCCCTGGCCGCCCTGGCCCTGCTCGGCACGTACCTGGTCCAGCTCACCGCACCGGCCGCCGCGGCCCCGGCCGCCGCCGCCGGCACGATCGTCGGGGTGGCCAGCGGCCGCTGCGTCGACGTACCCGGCGCCGCCACCACTGACGGCACCGCCCTGATCCTCTGGGACTGCTCCGGCGCGGCAAACCAGACCTGGATCCGCCAGGCCGACAACACCATCCGTAACCGCGGCAAATGCCTCGCCCCCGCCGGCACCACCGCCGGAACCGCCGCCACCATCACCACCTGCGGCACCGCCGCCAACCAACGCTGGACCTACGACACCACCGCCAAGACCCTCCGCAACCAGGCCACCGGCACCTGCCTCGACGCCAACGGCGGCGGCACCACCAACAACACCACAGTCATCCTCTGGCCCTGCACCACCGCCACCAACCAGCAGTGGCGCGTCGCCGCCGCCGACTACCAACCGCTGCTCGACGTCGGCTTCAGCGGCACGTTCACCTCCACCACCGGCTACACCCCCTCGACGGGGGAACTGGTCGACGGGCAACTCACCCGACTGGCCGGCAGCGAGACGATCAGCGGCTCGGCCGTCGCGCTCACCGGCGGCGGCACCGGCATCGGGTTCTCCCCCCGGGTCCCGGTGACCAGCGCGAAGTACGTCAACAAGAGCCTGCTGGCCGAGGCGCTGGTGCGCCGCCAGAGCGGTGCCACCATCACCTTCGACACGGTGCTCAGCCTCGCCGGCGGCGGCTACTACCGCTATGCCAGCGGCTCGCAGAACACGACCGAGTTCGGCATGTACGGGCCGGACGCGCCGTACCACGACACCCGGCAGAGCGGGCCCAACCTGTCCGACACGCAGGACACCCACGTGGCGCTGGCCTACGAGTACGTCAGCGACTCCACGGCCCGCCTCAACGCGTACGTCAACGGCTGCCAGATCGGCACCACCGTCACCACGCCGGTCGCCGCGGCCAATGCCGCACAGGGTCTGTTGAGCTTCGGCAACGACGCCGGTACGCGTAACCGCGGCTGGCACGGCACGCTGGACGCCATCGCGCTCGCCTCGATGAGCGGTGCCGCCGGCCCGGCCGACTTCCAGCTCGACGCGCCGATCTGCGGTGGCACACCACCGCCGGCCGGCTGCGCCGGCAACCCCGGCACCAGCGGCCCGGTCACCCCGGCCAACGTCATCGCCGTCGACCCCTGCGACACCCTCGACCGGATCCGGCAGAAGGCCGCCCAGGTCACCCCCACCACCGGCCAGTTGGCGTGGCAGCAGCGCGAGCTGACGGCCTTCCTGCACTACGGCATGAACACCTTCACCGACGTCGAGTGGGGCAGCGGCAACGAGGACCCCGCACAGTTCAACCCCACCACGGTCAACCCGACACAGTGGATGGACGTGCTCAAGCGCAACGGCTTCAAGCAGGTCATCCTGACCGTCAAGCACCACGACGGGTTCCTGCTCTACCCGTCGCGGTACAGCTCCCACTCGGTACGCAGCAGCCCCTGGTGGGGCCGGACGAGCCAGAGCGACATCCTCCGCGCCACCGTCGACGCCGCCCGCGCCGCCGGTCTGGCCGTGGGCTTCTACCTCTCCCCCGCCGACGGCGCGGAGATCCCCGGCCGGCGCGGCGGCGACCGTTTCGGCAACGGCAGCGCCAAACGGTCGGTGACCATCCCGACGCTCGTCGCCGGGGACACCCGCACCCCGACGCAGACGTACGCGTACAACGCCGACGACTACAACGCCTACTTCCTCAACCAGCTCTACGAACTGCTCACCGAGTACGGGCCGATGGCCGAGGTGTGGTTCGACGGGGCCAACCCGTACACCGCGTACCCGCAGGCATACCAGGTCGGTGACTGGTACCGGCTGATCCGGACCCTGCAACCCGACGCCACGATCGCGATCAACGGCCCGGACGTGCGCTGGATCGGCTCCGAGTCCGGGGCGTTCCGCGCCGACGAATGGAGCGCGCTGCCGTTCAAGGGCACCGATCCGGGTGCGTTGAACCGCGACGACGACCTGCTGGGTGGTGCCGCATCGGGCGATCTGGGTTCCAGCGCGCTGATCGGACGCAACCTGGGGACGATCACGTACCTGTCGTGGTACCCAGCCGAAGCGGACGTGTCGATCCGGCCCGGCTGGTTCTGGCACTCCGCCCAGAACGGCTCGGTCAAGCAGCCGGCCGCCCTCCTGCGGCTCTACGAGGAAGCGGTGGGCCGCAACGCCAACCTGCTGCTCAACATCCCGCCGAATCGGGCCGGCGTGATCGACGCACCCGACGTCACCGCCCTCGACGGGTTCGGCACCGCCCAACGCGGCCGGTACGCCCGGGAACTGTTCGCCAAGGCCGGTGCCACCGGCACGCACGCCGCCCTCACCGATGCGGCCCTGGGCACGTACTGGTCACCCACGGGCGGCGCCACCACCGGCTCGGTCGAGCTGACCGCCTGCCGGGCACGCACGTTCGACCGGGTCCTGCTTCAGGAGTCGGTCGGCAACGGCCAGCGCATCGAAGCGTTCGCCGTGGACGCCTGGGTCAACGGTGCCTGGCAGCAGGTCGCCGCCGCCGGATCGGTCGGATACAAGCGGATCGTGCCGCTGTCCGCCGCCGTGACCAGCGACCGGCTGCGGCTGCGGGTGACCGCCGCGCGCGGCGTCCCGCAGGCCGCGACGCTCACCGCGTACGCGACCGACAGCACCGCCAACCCGTCGTCCTGCTGATTTCCAGCGTTTTCTCGAGAGGAGCGGTTCATGCGTCTTCGACGTATCAGCGTCACCGGAGCGGTGGGAGTCCTCGCCGCCGCACTGTTGACCGTGCCAGCGACACCGGCCTCGGCCGTACCGGGTGATCTACAGGTCATCCCGGCGCTGAAGCAGTGGACGGCGGGCACCGGCAGTTACACCTTCGGCGCCACGACCCGCATCGTGGTCGACCCCGCGTACACCGCGCAGCTCAACGACGACGCGGCCACGTTCGCCGCCGACCTGCGTGACCTGACCGGCCGCACCGTCCCGGTCACCACGGGCGCCGCCGCCACCAGCGACATCCGGCTAACCCTGGGCGGCAGCCAACCCGCCGAGGGCTACACGATGACGGTCGGGTCGAGCATCGCCATCCAGGGCTCGACCGATGCCGGCGCCTTCTACGGGACCCGGACCGTGCTGCAACTGCTCAAGCAGTCCAGCACGGTCCCGGCCGGCACGACCACCGACGCCCCGACGAAGTCCGAACGGGGTCTGATGGTCGACGTGGGCCGCAAGTACTTCACCGTCGACTGGCTCCGCCGGCACGTCAAGGAGCTCGCCTACCTGAAGATGAACCGGTTGCACCTGCACCTGTCCGACACGTTCGGATTCCGGCTGGAGAGCACCACCCACCCAGAGGTGATGTCGGAGCAGTACTACACCAAACAGCAGATCCGCGACCTCATCGCCCTGGCCGCCCAGTACCACATCGAGGTCATTCCCGAGATCGACATGCCGGGCCACATGAACGCCATCCTGGCCGACCACCCGGACCTGCAACTCGCGGACACCAACGGCAACCGCAACCCCTACTACCTCGACCTGTCCAAGCCGGGCGCCTACACCCTCGCCCGCGACCTCATCACCGAGTTCCTGCCGCTGTTCCCCGGCCGTTACTGGCACATCGGCGCGGACGAGTACGTCGGCAACTACGCCTCCTACCCGCAACTGCTGACGTACGCCCGCGCGACCTACGGGCCGAACGCCACCGCGAAGGACACCTACTACGGCTTCATCAACTGGGCCAACGACATCGTCCGTGCCAGTGGCAAGACCACCCGCATGTGGAACGACGGCATCGGCACCGACGGCACCATCCGGCCGGCGTCGAACATCCATGTCGAGGTCTGGTACAACTACGGCATCACCCCGCAGGCCCTGCTGGACCGCGGGCACACCATCTCCAACCAGGCGTGGAACCCCACCTACTACATCCTTGGCGTCGGCAGGCCGAACGTGACGTGGGGCTACGAGACCTGGAACCCGGATCTGTTCCAGGGCAACAACACCGTGAACGACCCGTCACGCAATCTCGGCACGGTGCTGCACATCTGGTGTGACTACCCGGACGCGGAGACCGAGGAGCAGGTCACCGCAGGCATCCGGACTATCCTGCGCGTGGTGGCCCAGCAGACCTGGGGATCGCCGAAGCCGGCCGCCACGTACACCGCCTTCAGCGCGATCATGGACCGCATCGGTCGGGCTCCCGGCGGCCCGGCGGGGACCGTCGGAAACCTGGCAACCAACCGTCCGGTAACCGCGTCGTCGACCGAGACGGCGAGCTTCCCGGCCACGGCGGCGGTGGACGGCGACCTCAGCACCCGCTGGTCGTCGGCCTACACCGACCCGAGCTGGATCCAGGTCGACCTCGGCAGCAGCCAGGAGCTCTCCCGCGTCGCACTGCGCTGGGAGGCCGCCTACGCGAGGGCGTACCAGATCCAGACCTCCACCGACGGCACGACCTGGACCACCGCCGTGACCGTCACCGCCGGGGACGGCGGCCTCGACGAACACCTGCTGAACACCACCGCCCGGTACGTGCGCATGCAGGGCACCGCACGGGCCACCACCTTCGGCTACTCCCTCTGGGAGTTCGAGGTCTTCGGCCCGAAGAGGGGCATCATCACCGGCGCCGCGAGCAGCCGCTGCGTCGACATTCCCGGGAGCAACACCACCGACGGCACCGCGGTCAACCTCTGGGACTGCAACAGCGGGCCCAACCAGACGTGGACCCACCGCAATGACGGCGCCCTCACCGCCCTCGGCAAGTGCCTGGAACCGGCGAACGGGAGCCTCACCGACGGCACCACGATCGTGATCCGCGCCTGCACCACCGCCGCGACCCAGCGGTGGACCTACGACGCCGCCTCGGGCAGCTACCGCACCGGCGGCAAGTGCCTCGACGCCAACGGCGGCGCGACCGCCAACGGCACCAGGCTCATCCTCTGGCCCTGCACCAATGCCGCCAACCAGCGCTGGAGCACTCCCACCGCCTGAATCACCGTTGGAGGAGCGATGCAGCACAGAAGAACACGGTCGCCACGGCGACCCGTCACGATCGCTCTGGTCCTCGGCCTCGTCGCCGGTGCCGTCGCTACGGTCGGGGGCCACCCGGCCCCGGCCGGCGCGGCGGTCCCGGCCGACCCGGCCTACACCGACGCCGCCGGCCTGGTCTTCCCCGGTGTGCAGCCGGGGGCGGCCACGGCGTCGCTGTCCGGCGGCAGCTTCACCCTGGCCAACGCGGCGCTGTCGACCACGTGGAGCGTGCTCGGCAGCACGGTGTCGCTGACCCGGTTCGACAACCGGGCGGCGAACACCACAGTGCCGATGAGTCTGCGCGGGCTCTTCACTCTCACCCTGGCCGACGGCAGCACCATCACGACGGCGAACACGGCGGTCTCCGCCGGTCCCGTGGTCAGCGACCTGCCGGCGAACGCCGGGTCGGCACGGCTGGCCGAACGCTTCGCCGGCAAGGCGGTGACCACCACCTTCCGGTACGGCGGCGGCACGCGGACGCTCGACGTGCAGTGGCAGGTACGGCTGCGCGGCGGGGCAAACTCCGTTCAGCACCGCTTCACGGTGCGCTCGGTGGCCGGCACGTTCGACGTGACCTCCCTGCACCTGGTGGAGCTGGGCCTGACCAACGCACGGGTGCTCGGCAGCGACGACGGCAGCCCGGTCGTGCACGGCACGGCCGGCAACGAGACGGTGTTCGTCGGCATCGAGAACCCGATGGCGAAGGCGACCGTGAACGGGTCCGCCGTCGACATCGTGGTGCCCCGCGCCGGGGACCTCACCGCCGGCACGTCGTGGGTCTACACCGCCTCCACCGGTGTCTCGCCAGCCGGGCAGCTACGCCGCTCGTTCCAGTACTACCTGCAACGCGAGCGGGCCCACGACCGTCGGACGTTCCTGCACTACCAGAGCTGGCTGGACCTCAAGCCACCCGGCGAGGTGATCAACAGTGCCGAGCTGACCCGGGCCATCAACCTGTTCGGCACCCAGCTGCGCAACCGGGGGGCCACCATCGACAGCTTCTGGGTCGACGACGGCTGGGACTATCTGCGTACGCCCCGGGTCGACGAGACGAACCTGAACGTCTGGTCGTTCGACCCGACCCAGTTCCCCACCGGCTTCGCGCCGCAGAAGACCGCCGCCGCGCAGTACGGCGCATCGATGTCGGTGTGGATGTCACCGTTCGGCGGGTACGGCACCAGCGCCGCCACCCGCCAGGCCGTCAACGCGAGCAAGCCGGCCGACCAGCGGTTGGAGACCCACAGCGGCGGTCAGTTCAAACTCGGCGGCGCCCGCTACTACGACCGGTTCCGGTCGGTCGCCTTCGACATGATGGACAACCAGGGGGTACGCGGCTTCAAGCTCGACGGCATCGGCGGCGGGCTCTACCAGTCCGGGCCGAACGCCAACTACATCGCCGACTACGAGGCCCTGCTCGGGCTGACTGGCGACCTGCGCGCGCACCAGAAGGACGTGTTCGTCAACGCGACCGTCGGCACCTGGGGCTCGCCGTACTGGCTGTGGTACACCGACTCCATCTGGCGCGACGGGCACGACGCGGGCCTGGTCGGCGCCGGCAGCGCACAGCAGCGCTACGTCAACTACCGCGACTCGGAAGCGTTCCGCAACATCACCACGCAGAACCCGCTGTTCCCGATCCCGAGCCTGATGAACCACGGGATCATCTTCTCCGACCGCACACCGCAGTTCACCGCCGACTACGACCTGACCAAGCCCAGTGTCCAGGCCGAGGTGTCCCAGGACATCCGCACCTACTTCGCGCTCGGGCTCAGCCTCCAGGAACTCTACGTACGCAACACGCTCGTCGACGCGAACCGGCCGGGCGCGGCCTGGTTCTGGGACACCGTGGCGGCCAACGCCAAATGGGCCCGCGCCAACCAGGGGCTGCTCAGCGACGTGCACTGGGTCGGCGGTGACCCGGCTGCGGGCGCGGTCTACGGCACGGCCGCCTGGAACTCCTCGGCGGGCGCGTCCAAGGGGATGCTGATGCTGCGTAACCCGTCGGCGTCCACGCAGAACTTCACGGTCAACCCGCAGACGGCCTTCGAGCTGCCTGGTGGGACCCACCAGCGGTACCGGTTCACCGAGCGCGACGGGCGGCGCTCCGGCTTCGTGTCGGGTCCGGCCGCACCGGTGAGCATCACGCTGGCGCCGTTCGAGGTGGCCGTGTTCCAGGCCGTACCCACCGACGAGCCGGTCGGCGGCGGAGACAGCCCGCAGCTGCCCCGTAGCCGCTGGACCGCGACGGCGGACAGCGTCGAGACCGTCGGCGAGAACGGCGTCGCCGCCAACGCCATCGACGGCAATCCCGCCACCATCTGGCACACCCGTTACGTCGGCGGTGTCGCCCCCATGCCGCACCAGCTCACCATCGACCTCGACGGCAGCTTCCGCATCGACAGACTCGACTACCTTCCCCGTCAGGACGGAGGCACCAACGGCACCATCGCGGACTACCAGATCCAGACCAGCACCGATGGCACCACCTGGACCCAGATCGCCGCCGGCACCTTCGGCCCCGGCAGTGCCCTGAAGTCGGCCGTCTTCGCGCCCACCACGACCCGGCACGTACGTCTGCGCACCACCCGCGCCGCGAACGGGGCCGGGTACGCCTCCGCCGCCGAGATCAACCTGTACGGATCGACTGCCTGACCGCCCTCGCCGTCCCGGGGCGCCCCTATCGTCGCCCCGGGACGGCAGCACCTGTCGCCCTCAGCGGGCGAGGACGTGGGCAAGAATCGCCACACCGCCGACCGCCACCAGCGTTCCGGCAACAGCCAGCAGAGCGGCGCCGTCGGAGCGCCCGAGCCCGGTGGGCAGCCGGACGGTGCGATACCGGCGTCGAGCCAGGGCGGCCACCGCGACGACGAGCGGTGCGCAGGCCAGCACGAGCCCCGCGGCGAACGGATGACGGGGCACCAACTCCCGGCCGACGGCAACCAGCACTGCGGCCGTTGCCAGAGTCGTACGAAGCCACGCGAGCAGAGTGCGTTCGGCCTGCGCTCCCCGGTCGGCGAGCCGCGGGGGCTCCATCAGATGAGCACCACGACGGCGATCATCACGCCGGCCGCGACCACCCCCACCGCCGACACGACCGCGACGGGGGTGGACGGCAGCGGTAACTGAAGCCGCAGCGCCCGTTCGTTGCGGCTCCACCGGGGGAACGCCTCGGCGGCCACCCCGACGGCGAGCACCGCCAGGACGACCGCCGCCCACTCCGAGCCGTCCGTACCGAAGGCCTTGACCGCCGCGGCGGCCACCATGAGACCCAGCGCGGTCCGCAGCCACGCGAGGAACGTGCGTTCGTTGGCGAGGGTGAATCGCGGGTCGGGCTCCGTGCCCACCCCGTAGACGCGGCGCGGCCAGCGGCGGTCGGCTGGTCCCGTCGGCTCGCTTCGGCTGGCCGACTCGTCCGTCACCCGATGACCGGCGCCGGGGGCTGCCACGGGGCGTCACCACACTCCCGCTGGACGCGGGCGAGTTCCTCGGTGAGCGCTGCCCGGATCTGCGCGTACGCCGGGTCGTCGTGGACGCTGCGCATCTCCCAGGGGTCGGCCCGCAGGTCGAACAGCTCCCACTCCGGCTCCTGTGCCGTGGCGGAGGTGCCGGGCAGGCCGAGCCCGTCGGCGTAGTAGTAGACAAGCTTGTGGTCGTGGGTGCGTACGCCGTAGTGCGCCCACACGTGGTGTTCGTCGTCGTCGTGCTCCCAGTAGCGGTAGTACACCGACTGCCGCCAGTCGACGACGTCCTCGCCGCGCAGGAGCGGTCGCAGTGAGCGTCCCTGCATACGGGGGTCGGCCGGCACGTCGGCGTAATCGAGGAACGTCTGGGCGAAGTCGACGTTCATGGCGAGAGCTCCGGTGGTGGAGCCGGCCGGGATCTCCGACGGGTAGCGGATCAGAAACGGCATCCGCAGCGATTCCTCGTACATGAACCGTTTGTCGTACCAGCCGTGGTCACCGAGGAAGAAGCCCTGGTCGGACGTGTAGACGACGATGGTGTCGTCGGTCAGGCCATGCTCGTCGAGGTAGTCGAGCAGGCGGCCGACGTTGTCGTCGACGCTGGCGACGCACCGCAGGTAGTCCTTGATGTACCGCTGGTAGGTCCAGAGCGCGGCCTCGTCGGGATCGAGGTGTGGAGGCAGCATCTCCTTGATGTCGTCGGCGGTCAGGTCACGGTCCACCCGCATCCGGGCGGCCCGGGCGGCAGCGGCGTGCCCCGAGTGGTCGTCGTCGAACGATCCCGGCACGGCCACGTCGTCGACGTACATGTCGCGGTGCTTGTCGTCGGGTTCCCAGTTGCGGTGCGGTGCCTTGTGGTGGACCAGCAGGCAGAAGGGCCGCTGCGGGTCACGCTGGTCGAGCCAGTCGACGGCCAGGTCGGTGATGATGTTCGTGCAGTAGCCCGGACGGACCTGTTCGCTTCCGTCCATGCCGATGAAGACGGGATCGCGGTAGCGGCCCTGGCCGGGCACCACCTCCCAGTAGTCGAAACCACGGGGGTCGTGCTCGCGACCGTGCCCGAGGTGCCACTTGCCGACGAGGGCGGTCTGGTAGCCGGCGCGACGCAGCAGCTCCGGGAAGACGAGTTGCCGGTTGTCGAACTCGGTCGACAACGTCTGCACGCCGTTGACGTGGTTGTAGGTGCCGGTGAGGATGGTGGCCCGGCTGGGCGCGCACAACGAGTTGGTGCAGAAGCAGTTCTCCAGCAGGGCACCGCCGGCCGCGATGCGGTCGATGTGCGGCGTCTCGTTGATCTTGCTTCCGTAGGCGCCCACCGCGTGCGCGGCGTGGTCGTCGGCCATGATGAAGACGATGTTGGGCCGCACGGGTTGATCCTTTCTCACGCGACTGGGCTCAGGACGCGTACGCGGCGGCGTCGTAGTAGGTGCTGGGGTCGACCACGTTCGGCAGCTTGCCCAGGTCCTTGAAGAGGCCGTTGAGGCTGGTGAGCCAGCCCGCGACGGTGCCGTCCTGCGACTTGGCGGCGAGTTCCGCCGACGGCAGGAACCGGGCATTGGTGGCCTCGGCGCGCAGTTGGTCGACCGGGGCCGACTTGAGGAACTTCGCGGTGACCTCGACCGCCCGGTCCACGTCGGCCGCCCGCTCGTCGTTGGCGGCACGCAGCACCGCGAGCACCTTCTTGACCAGTTCCGGCTTGCCGGTCACCACGTCGTTGCGCCCGACATAGGCGGACGGGAAGCTGATCTCCGGGTAGAAGTCGTCGTTCTTGGCCAGCTCCGCCAGCTTCGGCACCCGCTTCTGGATGGTGCCGATGAGCGGGTACCAGATGCCGGCCGCGTCGATCTGACCCGACCCGAACGCGGTGACCACCGTGCTTGGGTCCATCGCGACCTTCTGCACGTCGTCGATGGAGAGCCCGGCGCGCTTCAGGGCCAGCCGCACGATCATGTCGCCGGAGGTGCCCTCCGGCACGCCGATCTTCTTGCCCTTGAGCGCGGCGACGGAGGTGATGCCCGGCTGGGCGATGAGCCGGTCGGCGAAACCGAGCGAGTTGATGGCGATGACCCGGGCCTTGCCGGAGGCCGGCAGCCACAGAGCGCCCGGGCCCAGGTAGCCGAAGTCGAGGTCGCCCGCGCCGAGGGCCTGCACCTGCAGCGGCCCGTTGGTGAAGACCTTCAGGTCCGGCTTGAGGCCGTGCTGGGCCCACAGCTTCTTGTCGTCGGCGATCGCCATGAGGCTCGCGCCGGTGAAGTCGGCAATGTAGCCCAGCTTCACCGGCTGGCTGCCGGAGCCGCCGGATCCGGACTGGTCGTCGTCGCCGCAGGCGGCGAGGGCTGCGGTGGCGCCGAGGCCGGCGATGCCGGCCAGCACGGCGCGACGGGAGAGAGGGCTCATAGCGATGCACCTTCCTGAGGGGTCTGGTGGTAGACAGCGCGCCAGACCCGATTACGGATCCGGGAGAACTCCGGCGAGAGACGGACGGCTTCGGTACGCGGGTACGGCAGGTCCACGTCGATGACCTCGTGCACCCGGCCTGGCCTGGCCGCCATGACGACGACCCGGTTGGCGAGATAGACGGCCTCGTCGACGTCGTGGGTGATGAACAGGACGGTCCGTCGCTCGGAGCCCCAGGTGGCCAGCAGTTGATCCTGCATCTGCACCCGGGTGAGGGCGTCGAGGGCGCCGAAGGGTTCGTCCATGAGCAGGACGCCGGGGTCGACGGCGTACGCGCGGGCGATGGCGCACCGCTGCCGCATGCCACCGGACAGCATGCGGGGCAGCGCGTCCGCGAAGTCGGTGAGGCCCACGAGGTCGATGAAGTGCTGCGCCCGTCGTCGCCGCTCGGCCCGCCCGACCTTGGCGATCCGCAGACCGAACTCGACGTTCTGGCGCACAGTCAGCCAGGGGAAAAGGGCGTACTGCTGAAAGATGACGCCGCGCTCCGGGCCGGGCCCCCGCACCGGCCGCGAGTCGACGAGCACCTCACCGCCGGTGGGTTCGATCAGGCCGGCCGCGATGTTCATCAGGGTCGACTTGCCGCAGCCGGACGGGCCGACGACGGTGACGAACTCACGGTCGGCGATGTCCAGGTCGACGTTCTGCAGCGCGTGGAACGGCTTGCCGCCCACCTCGAAGGTGCGGGTGGTGGAGCGGAAGGAGATCTTCTCGGTCATCGGCCTTCCTGCCATCCGGTGAGGCGCTTTCCTACGGTGAGCAGGAGCCGGTCCATGATCAGGCCGAGCACGCCGATGGTGATGAGGCCGACGAAAATGCTCGGCAGGTCGTAGTAGATCTGCGCCTGCTGCATCCGGTAGCCGAGACCTTCCTGCGCGGCGATCAGCTCGGCGGCCACCAGGGTCGCCCACGCCGCGCCGAGGCCGACGCGCATGCCGACCAGGATGAACGGGGTGGAAGCGGGGACGATGACCCGGCGGAACACCACGGCGTCGTTGGCGCCGAGCACCCGGGCAGCGTTGATCATGGTGGTGTCGACGCTCACCACGCCCTGGAACGTCGACACGACGCAGGACAGGAACGCGGCGAGGAAGATGACGAAGATCTTCGGGGTCTCCCCGATGCCCATGAGCAGGATGGCCAGGGGGATGACGGCCAGCGGCGGGATCGTGCGGAAGAACTGCACGTAGGGCTCGATCAGGCCGCGGGCCGTCCGGTACCAGCCCATGAGAAAGCCGACCGGCACCGCGAGGGCACTGCCGAGCGCGAACCCGATGAGCACCCGGCGCAGGCTGGCGAGGCTGTCGTCGAGCAGGGTGCCGTCCATCGCGAGTTCACCGGCGCGGATGGCGACCGCCTTCGGCCCGGGAAGGCCCGACACCCCGACCCGGGCGAGCACGGTCCAGATGCCGAGGCCGAGCACGACGGCGATCACGTTCCACACCAGCAGCGGCACGGCGCGGCGTGGCGGCGACGCCGCGCGGGTGGTTTCCGGCCCGCGTGTCCGGGGCGGTTGGACGTCTATCGGCACGGTGGTCCTCCGTAGACCAGGTCGGACATGGGGGGTGCCCCTCTCCCGGCAGGCGGCTCGAGGTAAGCGAATCCTTGGCGACACGACGAATCCTGTCAACCCTCCGGACTAAAATGGCCGAGCTGAGCGCGCCGCTCCGCTTTGTAAGACGTCGGATGTCTGGCGTCGACAGCCTATGGGCGACTGCGCGACGGCGACAACGCCCACCCCTTGCCGACGCCTGCGCACCGAGCGGCCGATTAATGTGCAACCCATTGACTGAATTGAAGAGCTTGGACAGACTTCGGCGTACCGAGCCACCCCAGCCGCCCGGCGATCCGGGCGACGGACGAAGGAGTCCCATGTCGATTCCGCGCTCCCACCCCACCACCCGACCGAGACGCCGCCTGATCGCGGCGCACGTCGCCGTGGTGATGGCCGCGACGCTCGTCGCAACGGTCCCGTCCGGCACGCCGGCCGTGGCCGCCGCAGCGCCGGTGAACCTGGCCCGGACCGGCACCGCCACCGCGTCGAGCATCGAACTCGACCGGGCCGACTTCGTCGCCGCGCACGTCAACGACGGTGACCGCAACACCCGGTGGTCGTCGCAGTACCAGGACGACAACTGGGTGCAGGTACGGCTGGCATCCCCCTCGACGGTCGACCACGTCGTACTGAGCTGGCCCAACGCCTGCGCCCGTGACTTCACCCTGCAGACCTCGGCCAACGGCACCACCTGGACCGACGTCACCCGCGTCCAGCGCGACACCTGCCCTCGCACGGACGTCATCGCGGTGAACTCGTCGCAGCCGGTGTCCCACGTGCGGATGCAGGGGCACCGGCGGTGGGCCGGCTACGGCTACTCGATCTCCGAGTTCGAGATCTGGAACGACACGGCGCCGGCACCCGCGCCCACACTGGGCCTGCTGCCCAAACCGGTGTCGATCACGGAGAACGGCGGCACGCCGTACACCCTGAACCGGAGCACGCCCATCGTCGCCGTCGGGCCGCAGGCGACCGCGCCCGCGACCTACCTCGCCGGCCTGCTACGCCCCGCCACCGGATACGCCCTGCCGGTGGTCACCCAGAGCACCGCACCCGCGCCCATCGTCGTCGAGGTCGGCCCCGGCAAGGGCCCCGTCGGGCAGACCGCCGAGGGATACCGGCTCGTCGTCACCACCGCAAAGGTCCAGATCAGTGCCGACACGGCCAACGGCGCGCTCAACGGTGTGCAGACACTGCGGCAGCTCCTCCCCCAGTGGGTGGAGTCCGACACCGTCGTCGGCGCCGCCTGGACCGTGCCGACGGTCACCATCACCGACTATCCACGGTTCGCCCACCGGGGCATGATGCTCGACGTCGCCCGCAGCTTCTACCCGATGAGCGAGATCAAGGCGTACATCGACGGCGCGGCCCAATACAAGATCAATCGTCTGCACCTGCACCTGACCGACGACCAGGGCTGGCGGATCGCCATCGACAACCCGGCGAGCAACCCGGCGGGCATCGACTACGGCCTGCTCACCGCGGTCAGCGGCCGTACCGCCATGACCTACAACGACAACGGTCAGCTGATGGGCACCGAGTTGGGTGTCACCGGCTTCTACACCAAGGCCGACTACGCCGAGATCGTGCGCTACGCCGGCCTGAACGGCATGACCGTCGTACCGGAGATCGACATGCCGGGGCACACCAACGCGGCGCTGCACGCCATCCCCCAGTTGAACACGACCGGCGCCCAGCCCAAGCCGGCCGCCGGGCAGCAGACCGCCCCGGCCAACGGCACCGGCAACGTCGGGTACTCGACGTTCGACTCCGCCAGCCCAGCGACGTACGAGTTCGTCACCCAGGTGCTGACCCAGATCGCCGCCATGACCCCGGGGCCCTACCTGCACATCGGCGCTGACGAGGCCCACGTCACCAGCCATGCCAACTACACCACGATGGTGAACGCCTTCAGCGCGACGGTCGCCTCGCTCGGCAAGACGGTGGTCGGCTGGAACGAGTACGCCGGCACGGCGCTGCCGCCGAACAAGGCCGTCGTGCAGTACTGGAACGGCGACCGCACGGCGGTGGCCAACGCGGTGACCGGTCGCGGCGCCCAGGTCGTCCTCTCCCCCGCCCCCCACACGTACGTACCGCAGAAGCAGGACTCCCGCCAGCCGCTCGGCGGCACCTGGGCCTGCGGCGGGCCGTGTGGGCTGGACCGGCACTACAACTGGGACCCGGGCACCTTCATCCCGAACATCGCCGAGACCAGCGTGCTCGGGGTCGAGTCGGCACTCTGGGGTGAGTTCATCCGCCGCGTCGGCCAGGCGCAGTACTACAGCTTCCCGCGTCTCATCGCCACCGCAGAGGTGGGCTGGACGCCGCAGGCGCAGCGCAGCTACGCCGACTTCACCACCCGTCTCTCCGTCGCCGGAGGCCGGTTGACGGTCCAGGGCGTCAACTTCTTCCCGACGGCCGACGTGGCGTGGCGCAAGCAGGCGATCGGCCGATCGGCCGCCGTGGCCGTCGGCGCACCGGCTGGCGCGACCTGGACGGTCACCGCCCCCGGATTCCGCTCCACCGACCTGGCAGCCACGGTCACCTGGAGCGACGGACGGGTGGAGTCGTTGACGCCGACCGCCACGCGCGAGCCGAGCATCCCGGCGATGCAGATCAACAGCGCGTTCACCGTGGTGTCCCGACGCACGTTCGGCACGGCGGGAACGTACACCGGGATGCTGTCGGTGCGCTCGGCCGGACTGGCCCCCGTCCAGGCGGCGCTGACCGTCACCGTCCGGGCCGCCTGACCGACCGCCGCCGCCGTCACCTCGCCCGGTGACGGCGGCGGCCACCGCGCCGTACGCTGCCGCAACGACATGCGAAAGCAGGTATCGGTCATGATGGTGCCGTGATCGAACGCCCGGATGCCATGCAACGCGTGCGGCTCGCGCACACCGAGGCCCTGCTGGCCCAGCTCCGCAGCGCGGGTCCGCTCAGCCGGGCCGATCTCATCCGGCTGACCGGGCTGTCGCGCACCACGCTGTTCGACATCATCGGCGACCTCATCGCCCGCGGTGTGGTCGTCGAGCGCGAGCCGGCGCTGTCCGGCCACCGGGGCCGGGGACGGCCGTCCACGACCGTCAGCCTCAACCCGTCCGCCGGCCGGATCGTCGGCATCGACCTCGGCCGGGCGACGATCACCGTCATCGTCGCCACCCTGGGCCACGACATCCTGGCCCGTGGCAGCCGCCCCGTCGCGCTGGCGGCGGGGCCGGCCCGGCGCGCCAACGCGGCAATCAAGCTGATCGACGACCTCGTGCAGGAGCACGACATCGACCTGCGCGCGTTGGAGGCGATCGGCCTCGGCCTGCCCGGCCTGGTCGCCGGCCGGGGTCGTCCGGACGGCGGCAGCAGCCCTTCGATGGCCGCGAAGCAGGTCAGCACGCGAATCCAGGACCGGTACGGCGTCGCCGTCGTCACCGACAACAACTCCCGGCTGGCCGCGCTGGCCGAAGGCACCTGGGGAGCGACCCGCGACGTGCGGGACGCCATCTACGTCCGGTGGAGTGACGGCGTGGGCGGTGGTCTCATCGTCGACGGCCGGCTCGCCCGCGGCGCTAACGGCGCCGCCGGCGAGATCGGCCACGTCAGCGTCGAGCCCGATGGCGACCCCTGTCCGTGCGGTGGCCGCGGCTGCCTGGAGCTGCTGATCCGCCCGTCGGCGCTCATCGAGCAGTGCGCCCGCCGTGGGGTGACCGTCGCGGACCCGGCCGATCTGGTCGCGCGGGCGCGTGCCGGCGAGCCGACCGTCGTGGACGTGGTGCGGCACGCCGCGACACTGCTCGGCCGAGTGCTGTCGGGAATGGTGGTGCAGTTGGACCCGGGCAAGGTGGCCATCGGCGGCACCCTCGCCCACGCCGGCGACGCGGTGCTCGAACCGGTCCGGGCGGCGATCGGCCAGCTGGCGATCCCCCGACACACGCGTCGCCTGGACGTCGTGACCGCCCAGTTCGGCGACGAGGGCGGCGCCCTGGGTGCCGTCGCGGCGGCCCTGCGACTCAACATGTCCGACCCTCTGCCGGCCCTTCCCACGGCATAGGGCCAGCACCTCGGCCGGACAGTGCCGGATAGGGCCAGCGCCCCGGCCGGACAGTGCGGCGGCTGGCTACGGTGCCTCGGGCAGGAGCGTGAGCAGCCGCTCGACGACCCCCGTTACCGCGTCCCGTCCCGCTGCGAGATACCGGCGCGGGTCGCGGGATTCCGGCACGGCGGCACGGACCGCGTCGGTGAACGCCACGTTGAGGGCCGTACCGACGTTGATCTTCACCATGCCACGATCGACCGCCGCGCGGATCTGCTCCAGCGGCACCCCGGAGGAACCATGCAGGACCAGGGGCACGGGTACGGCGTCACGGATGGCGGCCACCAGGTCGAGATCCAGCGAGGCGGTGCGGTCGGCCATCGCGTGGGAGCTGCCCACCGCGACGGCCAGCGCGTCGACGCCGGTCTCGGCGACGTACCGGGCGGCCTCGGACGGGTCGGTGCGGACACCGGCGGTGTGGGCGCTCGCCGGGGCGTCCGGTTTACCGCCGACGTAGCCGAGTTCCGCCTCCACCCAGAGCCGGTGGTCGTGCGCCCAGTCGGTCGCCTTGCGGGTGGTGGCCACGTTGGCGGCGTACGCCAGCGCGGACGCGTCGACCATCACGGAGCTGAAGCCGGCATCGGGGGCCTGCTCCAGCAGGCTGATGTCGTCGACGTGGTCCAGGTGCAGCGACAGGTTCGCGCTGGACTTCCACGCGATTTCGGCCGTCGCCGCGGCGATGGCCGACACGCCGGAGTGGTAGCGCACCGCGTTCTGGCTGATCTGCAGGATCGCGGGCCGGCCGGCACGCTGCGCCGCGGCGGCGATCGCCTGGGCGTACTCGATCGTGATCACGTTGAACGCCAGCACGCCGGTACCGGCGGCCCGTGCCGCCGCCACCAGCTCGGCGGTGGGGACGAGGGTCATCAGGCGACCGGCGCGGTCAGCACGACGGACCGGGTGAGCAGCCGGGGCTGGTCCGGATGCAGGCCGCGACGGACCGCGAGCTCGACCGCGAGCCGCTGCGCGGTGGTGAGGTGCGCCATGGCGTCAACGTCCTCGTGCACCACGATCGCGCCGGTGGCGGCCAGATCGTCGAGGAGGCCGGGCACCACCGGCCCGAAGATCCAGACCACGGACCGGTGGTCCACCACGCTGATCGGACCGTGCCGGAACTCCATCGCCGGGTACGACTCGGCCCACACCTGCGCCGCCTCCCGCAGCTTGAGGGCCGCCTCGTGCGCCAGTCCCACGGTCCAGCCGGTGCCGAGGAAGGTGAACTGGTCCCGGCCGACCACGGCCGGGTCGAGTGGCGTGCTCAGCTGGGCCCGCGCCTGACTGATCGCCTCGGTCAGGTCCTGCCCGAGACCGGCACGCCAGACGGCGAGCGCGGTCGTGGCGAAGCGCGTCTGCACCACCGACTGCTCATCGGCGAAGTCAAGGACGACGCAGTCACTCACGAGCTGGGTCACCGGCCGGTCGGCGTCGGTCGTGAGCACGGTCGAACGGCTGCCGGGCGGCAACTGCTCAAGGAGCCGGATCACCTCGGTGGTGGTGCCGGAGCGGGTGATGGCGATGACGCGGTCGTACCGCCGCCCGGCGGGGAACTCCGAGGCGGCGAAGGCGTCCGTCTCCCCCTGACCCGCCGACTCCCGCAGCGCCGCGAAACTCTGCGCCATGAAGTACGACGTGCCGCAGCCGACGACGGCGACCCGTTCACCGGGCTGGGGCAGGGCCCGCGCCACGCCCGGCTGGGCGACCAGGTCCACGGCGCGACGCCAGGTCTCGGGTTGGGACGCTATCTCGGAGGCGACGTGCGACACGGTTCCTGCTCTCTGTCGGTGCGGTGCTCTTCCAGTTTTTCCACAGTGGTTCCGGCCAGCAGCCGGGAAGCCACGTCGTCGTCGTACTCGCCCGCCCACGGGCAGGCGACTGCGGCAGCCGAGACGGCGGCACCCCGGGCGAGGACGTCCCGCCACGGCGCGCGAGTGACGAGCCCGTACGCGAGCACGGCCGCGAGGGCGTCGCCTGCGCCGGTCGGGTTGCCGGACACCCGTTCGGGCGCGCGGGCGCTGTAGGCGGCCCCGCCGGTAACCGCCACGAACCCGTCCGCGCCACGGGAGACGACGCCGGCGCTGGCACCGAGTCGGACGAGTTGGTGCGCCACCGCCACGGCGTCGTCGCGGGTGCGTACCGGGCGGCCGAGCAGGTCCGCCGCCTCGTGGGCGTTCGGTTTCGCCAGCGCCGGCGCCGCGGCCAGCGCGTGCCGAAGCGCGGCGCCCTCGGCGTCCACGATGGTCTCGGCCCCGCCGGCCCGTGCGATGGTGACGAGTTCGGCGTACGCGGTCTCGGGTACGCCCGGCGGCCGGCTGCCGGACAGCACCACCACCCGCGCTGCCCGGACACGCTCCGCGAACGTGTCTCGGAACGCCGTCCACTGCGCCGCGGTGACGTGCGGGCCGGGTTCGTTGAGGACCGTCGCCGTGTCCTGCGCGAGGACGGTCACCGTCCGGCGGGTCTCGCCGCCGATGCGGGTGAAGTGCGCCGGCATGCCGGCCGCCGCCAGTTCGGCCTCGATGTGGTCGCCAGCGGCACCGCCGAGCAGACCCAGGACCATGCTCTCGGCACCCAGTTGACGCAGCACCCGGGCGACGTTCAGACCCTTGCCCCCGGCATGGGAGACCACGCTCGTGACCCGGTGCGACGTGTCCGGCACCAGTTCGGGCACCGCGTAGGTGATGTCCAAGGCCGGATTGAGCGCCACCGAGATGATCAGGTCACCCCGCGCCCGGACCTCTGGCGACAGATGTCGTTCCATATCCGCCTCTTCCGGAAGATGCCGGCCACACGAGCATGCATGATCTTTCTTGACATCCCAATGCCTTAATCAATCAGGATGTTGCAGACCCTAGGATCTGACCTCACTGCCGTCAAGGTCCATCCACCCCGCCCGAAGCTCTGGTTTCGACCGGAAAGCACGGCAGGCATGGGAATCGGCGAGGCATGGCCGGGTGTCGGAGCCCGCCAGCGAGTCGACGCCCGATGCGCCCGCGCCAGGCCCATATTGCAGGAAGTTGCAGAGAGGTACGTCGACAGTGCTGGATCCCCAACTGCCGCGCGGGGATCGGCGGTGAGGACGGTCTTCCCTTGACGAGCGTCGATAAGGCTCGTAGGTTCGTCCGACATCCGACGTAGGACATCCCCCACTGTCCGAAGGACAACCATGACTACACGAATCTCCCGGCGCACGGTCGCTGTGGCGGGTGCCGCCGGTGCCCTCGCCGCCGTCGCGCCGCCCGGCCGGGCCGACGCCGCGATCGCTTCAACGTCCCTTCCGGTCCTCGGCGTCACCGACGACTGGAACGCCGTCCTCGCCCGCACACCTCAGGTGCAGCTCGCACCCGGCGCCACGTACACCCTGTCGGCTCCCGTCGCCCTCCCCGATCGCTGCCTCATCGTTGGCAACGGCGCGACGGTCACCGTCTCCAACGACCAGACCGGCGCTCTGTCCATAGTGGGGCGCAGCAACGTCACCATCAGCGGTGTTCACTTTCTCGGGCGCCAGGCCAGCCCGGTCGACGCGGCGCCGCAATTCGCGCACGTGGGCATCCGCATCAGCCGCAGTACCGGCGTTCGGATCCTGGACTGCGACTTCACGAACTGGCGCGGCGCGGGCCTGGCGGTAACCGGGTCGACAGCCGACGACTACTTCGGCTACCGGCTCAAGGTGAGCGGCAATGCCTTCCACCGCTGCTACTTCGGTGTCTCGTTGGCGGACCGCAGCGAATACTCGCAGTTGACCGCGAACAGCTTCACCTCGTGCCGACTCGCGATCTGGAACTCGTCCGGGAACTGGACGATCAACGGCAACGTCGTCGTCGGGTGTTACGGCGCCTACTACTCGTTCGCCCAGACCAGTCCGTACGGGGCTCTCACCAGTGACAACTGGGGGCACGGCAGCCTGACGGGCAACACCATCAACCACTCCAACGGCGGTGTCCCCGTGCGATGGAGCACCGCGCTGTCCTTCCCCATCGGCGGAGCCAGTCGCAACCCCGGCACCGGCGTGGTCATCGACGGCGTCCTGCCACCGACCTTCACCGGAAACACCCTCTGGTACAGCGACATCCGCGCCACGAACCTGCTGGGCACCCGCTGGATGCTGTCCGGTTGCACCCTGTCCAACCTCACCGTCAGTTGCACCGGCACCACTCCGGTGCACCTGGCGGGCACGCAGGCCAACAGCGGGAACGTGCCCCTGCTACAGGGCAACGTCAGGGATCTCCTACCGCTCTGATCGATCGGAGGTACGCGACCGTGTTCTCATCCCGCAAGCGGCTTCTCGTTCTCGTACTCGCCTCCCTGCTGGCCGGCGTGGGGCTCCAGGTTCCGTCGGCGGCGCACGCGGCCAACCCGGTGCCACAGGTCGCGCCGAGCGTCCGGGAGTGGACCGGGGGGACCGGGACCTGGACGCTGACCCCGGGTTCCCGGATCATGGTTGACCCCGCCCATGCCGCCCAGTTGTCGTCGGCCGCGACGTCGCTACGCGTCGATCTCGGCGCGATCAGCGGTGTCGACGTACCGGTCATCTCGTCGGCGTCGCCGGGGACCGGCGACATCCTGCTCACCCGACGATGCGGTTCACCTGCCCGTCGATGGACTACGCGCCCTGGCCCGGTGGGTCGAACGGCGGCTGGACGCTCAATGCTGTACTCGCTTGACTCAAGATGCAAGAATTTGGCCGCGATTTCGCATTGAGTTCCATCTTTGTCGGGTCACGGCGTCGGCGGGATCCCCCGGCAAGAGGGTCAGACCTGCACCACCTTGACCCCGGCCTGCTCGACGAGGCTCACCTGTTCCGGGTCCGCCGCCTTGTCGGTGATCAGGGTGTCGATGTTGCCCAGCGGGCAGATCCGGTTGAAGCTCCGGCGGCCCAGCTTCGAGGCGTCCGCGACCACGATCGTCCGCGCCGCGCTGGTCACCATGACGTGATTGATCGCCGCCTCGCCGTCGTTGTGCGCGCTGGCGCCGTGCTGGTGGTCGATCGCGTCCACCCCGAGCACGACGACGTCCAGCGCCACGGACGCGAGCATCGTCTCCGCGATACGGCCGATCAGCTCGTACGACTGCGGTCGGGCGGTCCCGCCGGTGAGCACCACCCGGATGTGCGGCCGCACGATGAGTTCGTGGGCGATGTTCAGCGCGTTGGTCACCACGGTGACCGCCGACAGCTGCCCGTTCGAGTCGGTGCGCAGCGCGAGGGCCCGGGCCACCTCGGTCGTCGTGGTGCCCCCGTTGAGCCCCACCGTGCTCCCCGGTGGGATCAGCGCGACGGCGCCAGCCGCGATCCGCTGCTTCTCCGATGCCTGCCGCACCGCCTTGTAGCGCAACGGCAGGTCGTAGGACACGTTGGTGACGACCACGCCGCCCCGGGTACGCGTCACCAACTGCTGGGTGGCGAGCTCGTCGAAGTCCCGTCGGATGGTCGCCGTGCTCACGCCCAGCTCGCGAGCGGTGGACTCGATGTCGAGCTGACCCTCGACCGCGACCATCTCCAGGAGCCGGTGCCACCGCTCGCGCTGGTTCACGTCTCACTCCGGTCGCTCGGCCTGCCCATGCGGTCATCCTTGCATCCCGGATGCAACGTCCGTACCGCACTCATGCCCCAGCCGGGCCGCCGTGCCGCCCTGCGACGTGACTCGCGGGGCGGCACCGGGCGCCGACAGGGGCCGCTCCCTCGCCGGGTCGCCCGCAGGCGTCAGGCGGGAGTGAGCCGCCAGTGCTGGGCGAAGCCGCCGGTGTCGCTCTGCTGCACGATGGCGGCCCCGTCGGTGGTGGCCCCGCCGGCCACAGCGAGGACCTTGCCCGTCTGCACGTTGACGAGTTTCACGAAGTCGCCGGACACGGTGACGACCCGCCACTGCTGGTTGCCACCGCCGGTCGCGGACCACTGGATGACCCGCGCCCCCTCCGCCGTGGAGCCGCCCTCGACGTCCGCGAGCAGGCCCGAGTTGACGTTGGTCATCGTGGTGACGCCACCCACCGCGCCGGCCATCAGCCACCTCTGGTTGGCTCCGCCGTTGGGGCTCCACTGGACCAGTTGCACGCCGGTGATCCGGGACCAGCCCGGCACGTCGAGGGCCTTGCCGCTGGCCCGGTTGACCACGCTGTAGCCGGTGGCGCCCGACTGCCCGCTCAGGGTGGCCTCGAAGGTGATCGGCTGCGCCTGCACCTGGTGCAGGTCGAAGACGACGATCTCGTTGGCGCCGACCCGCAGCCACGGCGCCGGGCAGTAGAGCCGTTGCTGTGGCCCCACCTTCCAGTAGCGGCCGAGGTTGCGCCCATTGACCCAGACCACGCCCTTGGTCCACCGCGACATGTCGAGGTACGTGTCGCCGGTCTGGGTGAGATTCACGGTGGCCTTGAAGAAGATGCCGGGCCGCGAACTGTTGCCGATCACCGGCCGGAGCCCGGCCACGAACGCCTCGTCGATGGGCAGCAGATGGGTCTGCCATCCGGTCAACGTGCCGGTCAGTGCGCCCGCGTCGACCAGCGACACCCGTTCCAGGATGCCCTTGCGGTCGACCAGGGCCTGGCCGTAGTTCGTCCGGCCCATGCCCTCCACCAGGATGTCGAGTGTGGGGCTGCCACTCGCCGAGGTCTTCAACGGCAGCGGCGCGTCCTGCACGGTCACCCCGAGCGGAGTCGTGTAGGCCGCCGCGAGGTTGCTCCGGGACAGGCCGCCCTGGTAGACGCCGTCGAGGAACACCGTCGCGTAGTCGCGCACCGACCTGATGTCCAGCGTGCCCCGGGTGTAGCCGGGCAGGACGCGGCGGTAGAGCATGAAGCCGGAGTTCTGGCCGTACATCTCCATCGGTTGTGGAGTGACCGTCTGCGCCGCCGGCAGCGCGGCCGGCAGGTTGTCCCACAGCGAGGCGTACGGCGCGGGCACCACAGCCTGACTGCCGGTACGCACGATGGTGGGGATCGGCGCCGGCACGGCCGGCAGCGTCACCCCGAGGGCCGTCCCGATGATCTCGCGGTACGCGGGGTACAGGCGGGCCGGGCCGCCCTGTTCGTTGATCGGCGCGCCGTAGTCGTAGGTGGTGATGTCCGCCTGGTAGCCGGACCCGTTGTCGGCGGCGTTCGCGCCTGCGGAGTATCCGAAGTTCGTGCCGCCGTGAATCATGTAGAGGTTGAAAGACAGCCTGCCCGCCATCAGGCCCCGCAACTGCGTGGAGATGTCGGTGTTCGATCCGGCGAAGCCGCCGTCGCCCCAGTGGGTCAACCAGCCCGGGTAGAGCTCGCCGGACATGGCCGGAACGGTCGGGAAGGACTGGCGGGCCGCGGCGATGGCCGACGCATCACCACCGCTGAGCGCGATCGCCCCGCCGGTGACCACCGTACGATTGCCCTGCACCTGACCGAGGCCGTCCTCGGTGTAGAACGGTCCGGTGATCCCGGCCCGCAGCCACAGTTGCCGCAGTTCCTCGAGGTAGACGACGTCGCTGCCGTACGAGCCGTACTCGTTCTCGATCTGGACCATCAGGATCGGTCCTCCGTTGGCCACCATGAGCGGCTTGACCAGCGCGGCGAGCGCGTTGACGTAGCGCGTGACGGCCGCCATGTAGTTCGGGTCGGCGGCGGTGCGGACCCGCAACCTGATGCCCGGGTTGCGCAGCAGGTACGGCGGCAGACCACCGAGGTCCCATTCGCCGCAGACGTAGGGGCCGGGGCGCAGCAGCACGTACATGCCCTCGGCCTGGCACAGGCGGATGAAGCCGGCGATGTCGCGCCGGTCGGTGGTGAAGTCGAAGACTCCGGGGCGTTCCTCGACGTGGTTCCACATCACGTAGATGGCGATCGTGTTCATGCCCATCGCCTTGGCCATCTGAATCCGGTGGCGCCAGTACTGCACCGGGATGCGGGCCGGATGCATCTCACCGCTCCGGATCTGGAACGGCTGGCCGTCGAGCAGGAAGTTGCTGCCATCGGCAGAGAACCCGAAGGCCTGCGCCGCGGCGGCGGCACTGGCCGGGCCGCCCGATGCCAGCATCGCCGCAAAAGGACTGAGCACGCCGAGGGTAAGGAGTTGGCGCCGATCCATGGTCTCTCCTTCGGACAGGCATCGCCAGCGGCGGTCACGGCCGGGACGGGCCGGAGCGCCAACATGCTGACGATGGTCGATGTAATCAGAGCCTGCCAGACGGCGCAACATGATGTAAACATCCGCGCCAACTTTGCATCTTCAATCAGCGCCCCCGGCAACCCGCCGCGCCCGCCCCGCCCCGCTCGCCCGCCCCGCCCCCGCACGCCCCGCGCCCTGCCTCCCGCGCCCCGCGCCCCGCGCGCCCCGCGCGCCCCGCGTGGCCCGCCCGCGCGCCCGCCGCACCCGCCCAGCCGCGCTGATCTAGGGCATATCAGCGTGAGTTGATCTCCCAGAACAGTGATATGCCCTAGATCGACGCGCTGGGGGCGGGCGCGGCGCGGGCGGTCCACTTCGGACCCGCCTAACCACGGGGCGACCGTTCGTCGATCTATTGACGACCCGCGCGACGCCCCTTAGCGTCATGACGTCAGATATCCGACGTCTGATGGCCGATTTCCTCCGTTCCCCCCACCCCCGTCCCCGGAAGGAATCCTGTGTCTCCTGTCCGAGCACTGCCGCGCCGAGTGATTGCGGTCGTCGCCGCCGTCCTCGGCGTGGCCGCGATCCTGCCCGCCACGCCAGCCCACGCCGCCCCCGCCGGAGTGAGCGCGACCGCCAGCGCCGACTGCACGACCGGCCGGCTCAACCTGCTGCTCACCAACGGCAGCACCACCGCGCAGACCTTCACCGTCACCTGGCCGGGGCGCACCAACTCCCCCTGGACCCGGACGGTCGCCGCTGGCAGCAGCAGCAGCGAGCTGTACTGGACCCTCCCGGCCGGCACCGCGTACACCCTGCGAACCACCACCCCGACCGGGTTGGACGACGCCACCGCCGGCATCTTCCAGTGCGGCACCGGCATGTCCGCGGTCACCAGCTACGACTGCACGGCCGGCCGGCTTCAGCTCGCGCTGGAGAACCGCACCACGACCGCTCGGGACTTCACCGTCACGTGGTCCGGGCGCACCGGATCCCCGTGGACCCGCAGCATCGCCGCCGGCGGCAACTTTCTGCACTACTGGACGGTCGGCGCCGGCACCGCGTACACCCTGCGGGTCACCGCCCCCGGTTTCGACACCACCCTGCGAGGCACCGCCGGGTGCGGCCTGACCGCCGGCACTCCGCAGATGAACGCCACGACGGTGCTGACCACGCAGACCGTCATCCGCAACCTCAACGGCGCCAACGGCCGCTACGACGGCACTGCCGCCTCGGTTCGTATCCCGGGTATGGCCGTCACCAACAACGGCACCGTCATCGCCGTCGCCGACGCCCGGGTCAACGGCCAGTACGACCTGGGTGGCGGCACCAACAACATCCAGATCGCCATGACCCGCAGCACCGACGGTGGTCGCACCTTCGAGCAGCCGCGCGTCATCCACGCCCCCGCCACCATCAGGGAGGGAGCGGGCGACCCCAGCCTGCTGGTGGACCGCAACACCGGCGTCGTCTACTGCTTCTACACCTACTCCCCCAGGCCGGGCATCAGCTTCTGGTCGGGCTCCTCTGGTCTCAACACCGCCAACGACCCGAACAGCATGCACCTGCAATACATCACCAGCCGGGACAACGGCGCCACCTGGAGCGCCCCGGTGGAGCTGAACCCGACGATCAAGCTGCCGACCTGGCAGCAGGCGTTCTTCTCCTCCGGGCACGGCATCCAGAGCAGCACCGGACGCCTGATCCAGCCGTTCGTCTACCGCGACGCGGCGGGCCTCACCCAGACCGGCAACATCTACAGCGACGACCACGGCACGACGTGGCGACGTGGCGGACCCGCTGGCGGCAACATCAACGAGAGCAAGGCGATCGAGCGCGGCACCGGAGCGATCGTGCAGAACATGCGGCACAACAGCACCCGCAGCCGGTTCTACTCGACGTCCATTGACGGCGGCGCCACGTTCGGCGCGGCCACGGCCAGCGCCCTGCTGACCGATCCGCTCTGCAACGCCGACGAGGTGTCCTACCTGCGTCCGTCGGAGGTGGGCGCGAACGGCGCGCCGGTGCGCACCCGTACGGCGCTGTTCAGCAACAACGCGGCCCCGACCGCGCGCAACGACCTCACCGTCCGGCTCTCCACCGATGACGGCGCCAGCTGGCCGGCTCGGGCGCTGGTCAAGCCGGGCGCCGCGGGCTACTCCACGATGGCCGTGCTGAACGACGGGACGATCGGCAACCTGTACGAGGTGGGCGGCACCGGAGGCATCTTCTTCGCCCGCTTCACCCTCGACTGGGTCAAGGGGGCCTGACCCGGAACCTCCCGCCCCCGGTGCCGGCCCTGTGCCGGCACCGGGGGCGGTACCGGGGGCGGTACCGGGGGCGGTACCGCGACGCACCCTCTCAGCGACACGACAGCCAGGCCGGACACACCGTCAGGTTCATCCCGCGTCGTGGGTGCGGATCACCTCCCCGGTGTCCAGCCGGGGCAGGCGTCCGGGCCCCGCGTCCGGACCGGCACGCCCGACGTTGAGCAGGAGCAGCACCTCGTGGCGACCGTCGGGGAAGAACTCCCGCTGGACGCCCCCGGCGTTGAAGCCCGCCATCGGGCCGGCGGCGAGCCCCGCCGCGCGGACACCGACGATCAGGTAGCCGATCTGCAGGGTCGCGTTGAACCGGGCGTGCTCAGCTCGCGCCGTGGGGTCGGCGAGCCAGTCCCGGGCCTGCGGGCGGTGCGGGTACAGCTCGGGCAGCCGCTCGTGGAAGTCCACGTCAGCGGCGAGGACCACGGTCAGCGGAGCGCTGGCCGTCTTGGCCCGGTTGCCGCTGGAGACGTACGGCAGCAGTCGCGCTCGGGACTCCGGCGAACGGAGCAGCAGCACCCGCAGCGGCTGGCCGTTGAGCGCGGTCGGCCCGTACCGGATCAGGTCGTGGATCGCCGCGACCTGGGCGTCGGTGACCGGCTCGTCGGTGAACGTGTTGGCCGTGCGGGCCGCCCGGAACAGCAGGTCCTGGGCGGCCCGGTCCAGCGCGAGCAGGTCCGGTGTGGTCGGTGCGCTCACGCCGGCACCGGCGGGACCGCGGTGGTGTATCCGCCCCGGTGGTGCACCAGAGGCGCGCCGTCGCCGCCGTCACCGAGCGCCATCGGCTCGGCGATCACCAGCGTGTGGTCGCCGGCCGGCACCCGGTGGACCACCCGGCAGAGCAGCCGGGCCAGCACTCCGGTCAGCAACGGCACCCCGAACGGTCCGGGTGCCCAGTCCGGGTACGCGGCGAACCGGTCGATGCCACTGGTGGCGAAGACGCTCGCGGCCTCCCGCTGCTCGGCGGCCAGCAGGTGCACCGCGACGTGCTCGGCGCGGGCCAGCACCGGCCAGCTCGACGACGCCGTCCCGAGGCAGAACGAGACGAGCGGCGGGTCCAGCGACACCGACGTGAACGAGGTGGCGGTGAACCCCGCCCGGATCGGCGCGCCGATCCCACCCAGGCAGGCGGGGTCGGTGGCACGGGCGACCGCGGTGACCACGGTGACGCTGGTGGCCTGCCGCCGCAGCAGAGCGCGGAACAGGTCCGGGCTCACCGGTCGCAGCTCGGCCGCGTCCACCGCCGGACGCTCCACGGTGGTCACGCCGACACCAGACCCGACGCGGCGTACGCGCTGGCCGGTCGGGGCAGGCCGTAGTGCTCGCGCAGGGTCCGGCCGGTGTACTCGGTGCGGAACAGCCCGCGGGCGCGCAGCACCGGCACCACGTGGTCGACGAAGTCGGCGAGCCCGCCGGGCAGGTGCGGCGGCATGATGTTGAAGCCGTCGGCGGCGCCCTGGGTGAACCACAGCTCGATCTGGTCGGCGATCTGCTCGGGCGTGCCGGCGACCACCCGGTGCCCCCGGCCCCCGCCGAGTCGGCCAATGAGCTGCCGGATGGTGAGCCGTTCCCGGCGGGCCAGTTCGGTGACGAGCTGGTAGCGGCTCTGGTGGGCCTGCACGGTGCCGGCGTCCGGCAGCTCCGGCAGCGGCCCGTCCAGCGGCAGGCCGGTCAGGTCGATGCCGAGCATCCCGGAGAGCTGGGCGAGGGCGTAGTCGGGGACGATCAGCTCCTCCAGCTCGGCGGCGAGCGCCTGCGCCTCGGCCTCGGTGCCGCCGATCACCGGCGCGATGCCGGGCAGGATCTTCACCAGGTCGGGGTTCCGGCCGGCGGCGGTGACCTGCCGGCGCAGTTCGGCGTAGAAACCCTGGCCGTCGGCGAGGGTCTGCTGGGCGGTGAAGACCGCCTCGGCGTAGCGGGCGGCGAAGGCGATCCCGTCCGGCGACGACCCGGCCTGCACCAGCAGCGGTCGGCCCTGCGGCCCACGGGGGATGTTCAGCGGGCCACGGACCTGGAACTCCGGCCCGCGGTGCGCCACGTCGTGCACCCGGTCGGTGTCGGCGAACACCCCGGCGGCGGTGTCGAAGACCAGCGCGTCGTCCTCCCAGCTGTCCCAGAGCTTGATCGCGACGTCGACGAACTCGGCGGCCCGCCGGTACCGGTCCGCGTGCGCGGGGTGGCTGTCCCGGTTGAAGTTGGCCGCCTCCCGAACCTGTGCGGAGGTGACGATGTTCCAGCCGGCCCGACCGCCGCTGAGATGGTCCAGCGAGGCGAATTTGCGGGCGGTGTGGAACGGCTCGTTGTAGGTGGTGGAGACCGTCGCGATGAGACCGATGTGCTCGGTCACCGCGGCGAGCGACGCGAGCAGGGTCAGCGGTTCGAAGACGGCCTGGATGTTGTGCCGGGGGTTCGGCCCGACCGAGAGGCCGTCGGCGAGGAACAGCGAGTCGAGGGTGCCGCGCTCGGCGATCCGGGCCAGCTCCTGGAAGTGCCGCACGTCGGTGACCCGACGCGGGTCGGTGCGGGGGTGCCGCCAGGCGGCCTCGTGGTGGCCGACGCCCATCAGGAACGCGTTGAGGTGCAGGGTGCGAGGCATGAGAGTGTCCTATCCGGCGGAGACGTCGACGCGCCAGGTGGAGAAGCGACGTTCGAGGGCGACGAGGAGTTGGTTGACGACCAGGCCGATGGCGGAGATCGTGATGATCCCGGAGTACATGTCGGGGATCGCGAAGTTGTACTGCGCGTAGTTGATGAGGTAGCCGAGGCCGGCCTTCGCGCCGACCATCTCGGCCGCGACCAGCACCAGGATCGAGTACGCCCCGGCCAGCCGAACGCCGGTGAAGATGGTCGGCACCGCCGCCGGCAGGATCACCTTCTGGAACAGCCGCAGGTGGTTGAGCCCCATCGAGCGGGCCGAGCGGATCAGCAGCGGGTCGACGCCCTTCACCCCGGCGATGGTGTTCAGCAGGATCGGCCAGGAGCACGCGTACAGCACCAGGGCGATCTTGGAGGTCTCCCCCAGGCCGAGGATGAGCACGAACACCGGCAGCAGGGCCAACGCGGCGGTGTTGCGGAAGACCTCCAGCAGGGGGCTGAGCAGCTCGGCGAGCGGCCGGTACCAACCGATCAGCAGTCCGAGCGGGATGGCGGTGAGCACCGCCAGGCCGAGCCCGGCCAGTGACCGGGTGAGGCTCGCACCGACGTGCTCGGCGAGCTGCCCGCTGCGCAGCAGCTCCCACCAGGCGACCAGCACCTCGGACAGCGGGGGGAGGAAGACCCGGTCCACCAGCCCGAGCCGGGGGGCTCCCTCCCAGATCGCGGCCAGCGCGGCGATCGCGACGGTGCGGTGCAGCACCTTCCCGCCGATGCCGAGCAGCCGAGCGGCGAGGCCGGAGGCAGCGTGGTCGGCCGTCGCTCCGGGCACGGTTGGTGGGCCTGCGAGTCGGGTGGGACGTTCGGCGATGTCAACCAACGCGGGCCTCCTCGGTGTGGCTGACGCTGGTGCCCTCGGCCGCCTGGGCGGCCCGCACCTCGTCGCGCAGCAGGGTCCAGATCTGGTGCCGGTGATGGCGGAACGCGTCGGTGGAGCGGACGTCCTCGACCGCGTCCCGGTCGCCGAGGTCGATGTCGATGACCTGTTTGAGTCGGCCGGGCCGGGAGGTCAGCACCGCCACCCGCTGACCGAGGTACACGGCCTCGTCGATGCCGTGCGTGATGAACACGATGGTCTTGCCGGTGCGGGCCCAGATCCGCACCAGCTCGTCCTGCAATGAGTCGCGGGTCTGCGCGTCCAGCGCGGCGAACGGTTCGTCCATGAGCAGCACGTCCGGGTCATACGCGAGGCTCCGGGCGATGGCCACCCGCTGTTTCATTCCGCCGGACAGCTCGTGCGGGTAACGGTCGGCGAAACCGCGCAGGCCCACCAGATCCAGGTGGTGCGCGATCAGGGCGGCACGCTCGGCCCGGGGCACCCCCTTGGCCTCCAACCCGAACGCGACGTTGCCGGCGGCGGTGCGCCAGGGCAGCAGCGCGTACTGCTGGAAGACGATGCCCCGGTCCAGGCCGGGTCCGGTGACGGGCCGACCGTCGACGAGCACCTGCCCCGCGGTCGGCTGGGTGAGCCCGCCGAGCAGGTCGAGCAGAGTGGATTTGCCGCAGCCGCTGGGACCGACGACGACCAGGAACTCGCCGGGGCGTACCCCGAGGGTCACCCGGTCCAGCGCGATGACCGCGCCGGCGCCGCCGCGCCGGGTGGCGCGGACCGGGAAGGTCTTGCTCACCCGATCGAAGAGGATCTTGTCGGTGCTCACGCGCCGCCGCCGTCCACGAAGGGGTTGAACCGGTTGGTGTAGATGTCGGCGGGCTTCGGCCGGTGGCCCTTGAGCTCGCCCTCGGCGGCGAGCCAGTCGATCCAGGTGCCGAACTCCTGCTCGTCGATCACGCCGCCCCGGCCGGCGACGCCGCTGCTCTTCCAGTACGCGACAAGCGACGGGTCCTCGTTGCGGCCCCGCTTGGTGATGATGTCCCGCATCCGGGCGACCACCGTCTCCCGGGGCTGGGTGCGGGCCCACTCGATGGCCTTGCCGACCCCGGTGACGAACGCCTTGACGGTCTCCGGGTTGCGTTTGATGAAGTCGTCGCGGAAGACGTAGGTGCCGGCGCTGAACGCGCCGAGCAGCTCGTAGTCGGTGAAGATGGTGCGGATGCCGCCGCCGGCGATCGCCTTGTCCCGGATCACCCCGCCGAGCACCGCGACGTCGATCTGTTTCTGCCGCAGTGACTGCTCGGTGTTGACCGGCGGCAGGGCGACCAGCTCGACCTGCTTGATCTCGGCCGGGGTGAGGCCGCCGCGAGCGAGCCAGGTCTTGAGCACGGCCTCGGCGTGCGCGCCGAGGGTGTTCATGCCGACCTTCTTGCCGATCAGGTCACGGGGGCCGCGGATCGGGCTGTCGTCGAGCACGTAGTAGCCCTGGAAGGTCTGGGCGTCGGAGCCGTAGTAGCTGACCACGGCGGTGATCGGGGCGTTGGCGGCGGTGAGCTTGACGATGGCGCCGTTGAACGCGCCGCCGAAGTCGCTCTGCCCGGTGGCGGTGGCCTGGATGTCCTGCGGGCCGCCGGTGACGTTGCCGATCCAGTTGAGCCGGACCTCGCCGAGGTAGCCGAGGTCGGCGGCGAGTTCGGGGAGCGTGACCTGACCGACCGAGCCCTGGTAGCGCAGCTCGGTGGACCGGCCGCCGCCGGCTGCGGCGTCGCCGCCGCCGCAGCCGGCGGTGGCGGCGAGCAGAGCCAGCGCGGCAACGGTGGCGAGGGTACGCAGGACGGCACGACGGGGTGGGGACATGAGGAGTCTCCTGATCTGTCCACGATGGGAGCAAGGACGCCCGGGTGAGGGCGCGATGGCACGCTGCTCCGCGTTGAGCGGGCGGGCGGTGGGAGTGCGGCGCTGGAGCCGAGCCGGATGGACCGGTCAGCTCAACAGAGCGCGCTCGCGTGCCGGACCAGGTCGACGTGCACACGAGCGGTGAGGAAAAGCTCATCCCGCTGCGACATGACCTCATGCTGCCGGGGACGGGATCGACCGGTCAACGGTCTTCCAGAAGGTGAGACTTGTATCGCTGCCTATGTTACGAAGTGCCTCTAGCAGCGTTTACCGTGGCGCAACACCTATCTGTTGGATAGAGATTCCGGTGCGCGACAACCACTGTCCAGGACGGACACCGAGAGGGTTTCAGAAGTTGTCGGTTCGGGAATGTTCGATCTCGACACGGCAGGAAACGGTGACGAGGGGAGTCCTCCGATGGGCCTCATGTTTCGCAAGCGCAAGAAGTACGGTCCGATCATCCTGAACTTCACGGAGAACGGGTTCTCCTCGTGGAGCATCAAGATCGGGCGCTGGTCCTGGAACTCCAAGGCCAAGGCGCACCGGGTCGACCTGCCGGGTCCGCTGTCCTGGAAGCAGGACAAGTCCCGGTCGTAGTATCCCGGGAGCCGAGCGGGGTGCCGGTGATTCACCGGCACCCCGCTCGGCGTCTGTGGGGTGGGGCCCTCAGCGCGCCACTGTGATGATCTCGTCGCCGGCCAGCCTGCCGGACTCGCGGTCACGCCGCACGTCACCGGCGTCGAGCAGGTCGGCGAGCGCCTGGTTGGCGTCGGCGGCACGGTAGACGGTCGCGGTGAGAGTGTGCCGGCGCAGCTCGGTGACCGGCCGCGACCCGCCCTCCCGCAGCTCGGCCAGCAGCTCGCGGATCAGTGGTTCGAGGTCGGGATCGCCGGCCACGTTGACAGTTGCGCCCATCGGGTCGGCCGGGTCGCGGTAGCGCACGTCGAAATCCGCGCCGATCGCCCAGAGCGCGTCGCGGACGGCCTCCAGGCTCCGGTCGGAACGGCTGCCGAACGCGATCACACCGGCAGCCTCGCCGTCCGGCAGCACCGGCGCGACCTCGGCGACCAGGGGGAAGCCGGCGGAAATGAGCGCGTCGCGAGCGCTGTCGCCGGTGTGCAGCAGCAACTCTCCGGTGCGGCCGTTGGTCGCGGCGGTGAGCAGTTTCGGCGTCACCGCGCCGGGCAGATCCACGAAGGAGAACAGTGGGGCGCCAGCGGCCCCGGCGGCCTTCACCGCGACCGGAAGCCGGTAAGGGTCACCGGGCAGCAGGTGCACGGTGACCTCGGAGGGCAGCTCCGCCTCGATCGGGCCGAGTCGGGCCGGCAGGTCGGCGGCGCCGTCGGCCAGCACCAGCACCGTCACCTGCCGGCCGCGCACCTGGTCGGCGTGGCCGGCGACAACCCGCAGCGCGGCCTCGGCGGCGGCTGCGTCGGCGCCGGCCAGCGCCACGGCGGCCCGCCGAGAGCGGTGCAGGGCCGCGGGCAGCCAGGTCGTCAACTGGCGGACCAGCAGCTCGCGGAGGAAATCGGTGGTCCGGTCAGTCGGCATCGGTCCGTTCTACCGTACGACCGATCAGGCCGGGACGGAGATCCCCACCCCGCCCCGGGTCTGCCCGCCGTAGCGCTGCCGCTCGGCGTCGAGGTCGAGCCGACCGATCTGCTTGCGGGCGGCCAGCGCGGCGTCGTCGAGCAGGTCGGCGGGGATCAGCCAGACCACCTCGAACTCCAGACCGTCCGGATCCTGCCCGTAGAGGCTCTTGGTCGTGCCGTGGTCGGAGGTGCCGACCAGCGCGCCGGCGCCGGCGAGCCGCTCGGCGGTGGCGGCCAGCTCGTCGAGGGTGTCCACCTCCCAGGCGAGGTGGTAGAGGCCGACGGTGGCCCGGCCTGCGGTCGACCGCCCGGCGCCGGCGCCGATCTCGAACAGGCCGAGGTCGTGGTCGTTGGTGGAGTCGGGTGCCTGGAGGAAGGTGGCACCCCGAAAGCCGTCCGGGGTCATCGCCACCGGGCGGAAGCCCAGCACGTCGCGGTAGAAGGCGACGCTGCGGGCGAGATCACTGACGTAGAGGACCGCGTGGTTGAGCCGGTGGATACCCATGACCCGAGACTAGCGCGTTTTAGTTGAGCGTTCAACTATTGCGAGTATGATGACGGTCATGACCCGCTGGCTCGACTCCGACGAGCAGCGCACCTGGCGCGCGTTCCTTACCGCCTCCCGCGCGCTGATGGACACGCTCGACCGCGAGCTGCAACGCGACGCGGGCATGCCGCACGCGTACTACGAGATCCTGGTCCGGCTCTCCGAGTCCCCCGGCCGCCGCCTGCGGATGAGCGACCTGGCCGAGGCCACCGGGTCGTCCCGCAGCCGGCTCTCCCACGCGGTCGCCCGGCTGGAGGCGGCCGGATGGGTGCGCCGCGAGGAATGTCCCACCGACCGACGTGGGCAGGTCGCGCTGCTCACCGACGAGGGTTTCGCCACCCTCGCGGCCGCCGCACCCGGCCACGTCGACGGTGTACGCCAGCACCTGTTCGACGCGTTGAGCCCGGCCCAGGTCGACCAACTGCGCCGAATCAGCGAGACATTGGCCGAGCACCTGAGGAGATCCTGACCAATCGACACCGGCGCGGGTCTTGTACTTACCGTCGTCAGATGAGCACGATGGGGCGTGTCTTCCGGCTTCGGTGAACTGACTGACCAGGCGCACCACCTCGTGTCAGCGGGCGATCTGGCCGGCGCGCAGCAGCTGCTCTCCGACGCGCTCACCGACGCCGACCCTCGCCCGACCAACGCCACCCCCGAGCTGGCCGAGGCGGCCAGCCTCCAGGCGCGGGTGCTGGTCGCCCTCGGTGAGCCGCACTCGGCCCGGGGATGGGCTGCCTTCGCGTACGCGGCCACCACCCGCCTGCACGGCCGCGCCGACCCGCGCACGGTGGCCGCCGCGGCGACCCTGGCCGCGGTGCTGCACCGGGTCGGCAGCCACTCCCGGGCCGCCCGGCTCTACCAGGAAGTCATCATCGAGCTGACCGCGCAGGACGGCCCGGAGTCGCTGCGGGTGCTCGCCGCGCACGCCGATCTGGCCACCGTCGAATACGCCCGCGGCCAGTGCACGGTGGCCCGCGACCGACTCCAGGACGCCTGGGAGCTGCACCACGAGGTGTACGGCGACGGGCACCCCAGCGGCATCAAGATGCTGGCCCGGCTCGGGGCCATGCAGCGCGACTGCGGGCAGTTCGCCGAGGCACACGACAACCTGGCGCTGGCCCGCGAGCTGTGCCGGCAGCACCTGCCCGCCGACGACCCGCTGGCCGCGCAGGTGGCGGCGCTGGCCCGGGCGGCGGCCAATCCCGACCACGCCTGCGCCGACAACCCGCCCACGGCCCGCGACACCCCAGTGGTGCCGGCGGCCCGCATCCCACCCGGGCCGGCCGAGTCCGACTACCACCCGCCGACGCCTCCGCCACACCACGCCGGACCGGCGGCGGCCGGCGGGGCGGTTCCGAATCCCCGAGCGCCAGCCGACGAGCCAGTCGGGTCGACAGACACCCGATGGCCACCCGCGCCGGCGCACGAGCCCGCGCCCCACTCCACCGACACCCCGGTGCCCCCGTCGGTGGTCGGGCTGGCCGGCGGCACCGAGGAGCAGTCCGGGGTGTACCGGCTACACCGACCCGCCGCGCCGCCCGAGTCGTACGACCCGTACACGCCACTTCAGCCGTACACGCCGCCTGACCCGTACGCGCAGCTTGAGCCGTACACGCCGTCCCGGTTGCTGCCGGTGCCCGTGCATCGGGCGCCTCCGGCGCAGCGCAACCGGCTGGTGCCGGTACTCGTGGCCGGCGTGGTCGTGGTGCTGCTCGGTGCGGCCGCGGTGATCGCCGGGGTGGCCCGGGTCGACGGCGACGACGAGCCGACCGCGCCGCCGTCCAGCGGCTCCCCCACTGCCAGCTCGCCCGTCACCACGGCGCCCGCCCCGGCCAGCTCCGCGCCCACGTCGGCTACCGTCGCCGCACCGCCCGGCAGTCCGCCCGGCGCGGTTACGCTGCGCGACACCCGGGACAGCATCGCGCTGCGCTGGACCTACCCGGCCGGCAGCGAGGGCCCGGTGGTCGTCGCCGGCGGGCGCACCGGCCAGGACGGCAACGTCTTCGCGACACTGCCCGCCGGCACCACGAGCTACGTCATCTACGCGCTCAACCGCACCAACGACTACTGCTTCACCGTCGCCGTCGTCTGGTCCACCGACACCGTGGCCAGCTCCGAGCAGGTCTGCACCCGTCGCCGCTGATCCGACACCTCACCGAGCGGGTAGGACCGGCTCGGCCGCCGGGAGCAGCAGACACACGCGTAGCCCTCGCTGATCCTCGGCGTCGGTCAGGGTGATGCTGCCGCCCGCACGTCGGACCAGTTCCCGAACGATGGCCAGCCCCAGGCCGGCACCACCGTCGTCGCGGGCCCGTCCGTCATCCAGCCGGGTGAACCGGTCGAAGACCCGCTCCCGGTCCGCCGCCGGGACACCCGGGCCGTCGTCGGTCACCGTCACCAGGTGGTACGCGCCGGCCCTCGACCCGAGGCCAGGCCCGACCGTCCGCCACGCCGCTGCCGGCACCGCCTCGGCGGCGAGCACGACACTGCCGTACGCGTGCCGGACCGCGTTGTCGACCAGGTTGGCCAGCACGCGACGCAGCTCGTCGACGTTGCCGGTCGTCCAGAGCGGGCCCGACGGCACAACCACCCGCACCGGCGGCGGCGACGGGTAGCGGGCGGCGACCTCGGTCAGCAGCGCGCCCAGCTCCACCGGGCCGGTCCCCCGGGCTGGTGGCGCCTCGTCCAGGCGGGCCAGCAGCAGCAGATCGTCGACCAGCCGGCTGAGCCGCTCGGTGTCGGTGAGCAGGTTGGCGGTCACCGCCGTCCAGTCCGTCCGGTCGGCGAGGCGCTGGGCCACCTCCAGCTCGGTCCGGATGTTGGTCAACGGGCTGCGCAGCTCGTGGGCGGCGTCGGACACGAACGCCCGCTGCCGGACCCGGGCGGATTCCAGCCGGTCCAGCATGCCGTTGAGGGTGACCGCCAGCCGGTGGATCTCGTCGGCCGACGCGGGCACCGGTAGCCGGCCGGCGCCGGCCCGCCCGGTGATCTCCTCGGCGCCCCGACGTAGCGCCTCGACCGGCCGCAGAGTCGCGCCCACCACCCGCCACGCCACCCCGGCCAGCACGGCCACCAGCAGTGGAAACGCCACCAGCAGGATGACCCGGACCACATGGGTGCTGTGCCGCACGTCGGCCATCGAGCGGGCGACCAGCACGGTGAGCGGGTCGGCCGCGGTGCCGGCGGGTACGGCGACCACCCGGACCGGGCCCGCGAGCCCGACCCGCTCCGCCGGCACCTCCAGCCGCTGCCGACGGTCGCGGTTCAGCCGCTCGGGGCGGACCATCGGCACCAGCCGGTCGGCGTCGATCGAGGCGGCCCTGATCCGCCCCTGCGCATCGACGACCTGGACGCGGACCTGCCCGCCGGCCACGGGCAGCGGATCGGGCAACGCGTCCTCGGCGGCGAGCAGGGCTACCGCGTCGGCGGTTCGGAACGCCTCGGTGTCGACCGTTCGCTGGAGCACGAAGCCGAGCGCGCCGAGCAGCACCACCCCACCCAGGGCCAGCCCGACGGTGAGGCCGAACACTCCGAGAGCCATGAGCCGCCCCCGCAGCCCGAGCACCGGCATCCAGCCGTGCCACGCCCGGCGGGCGCGCGCCGAGCCGTCAGTGGTCACGTCGCCAGCCGGTAGCCAGCGCCCCGGACCGTCTCCAGCCGATCCCGGCCGAGCTTGCGGCGCAGGTAGCCGACGTACACCTCGACGGCGTTCGGCGCGGTCTCCAGGCTCGCGTCCCAGACGTGGTCCAGCAACTCGATCTTGGAGACCACCTGGCCGGGCCTACGCATCAGGTAGTCCAGCAGCGCGAACTCCCGCGCGGTCAGCGCCACCTCGGCGTCCGCCCGGGTGACCCGTCGGCGGGCCGGGTCCAGTCGCAGGTCACCGACCGCCAGCACCGTCGGGCGTTCCGGCACGCCCCGACGCAGCAGCGCCCGTAGCCGGGCCAGCAACACCACATACGAGAAGGGTTTGGTCAGGTAGTCGTCGGCGCCGCAGTCGAGGCCGTCGGCCTGGTCGTACTCGCCGTCCTTCGCGGAGAGCATCAGCACCGGCAACCAGTGCTGCTCCGCTCGCAACCGCCGGACCAGCTCATAGCCGGAGAGGCCGGGCAGCATCACGTCGAGGATCATCGCGTCGTACCCGCCGTGCCGGGCCGCGTCCAGGCCGGCCGGGCCGGTCCCCGCCACATCCACCGCGAACCCCTCCGCCTGCAGGCCGCGTTGTAGGGCAGCCGCCAACCGGGCCTCGTCCTCCACCACCAGCAAGCGCACCACCCAAGGGTGCCACCTGGGTCAATCGAGGCGGATCGGCGTCCTCAGCCCATTCACAGCGGCGACCGGGCAGGATGGTCGCAGGAGGTGCCCACATGTCCGTTCTGAGAAGTCGTCCCGTCCTGCGCTGGCTGGTTCCGGCGACCGCCGCCGTCGCCGTCATCGGCGGTGGCGCCGCGGTCGGCACGTTCGCCGCCGAGGCTGAGCCGAGCCTGCCGCCACGTACCGCCGCCCAGCTCCTGGTCGATCTGCAGACCTCCCGGCTGGAGGGGTTGTCCGGGACCGTCGTGCAGCGCGCCGACCTCGGCCTGCCGCCGCTCGTCGGGCTGATCCCCGGCAACGACCTGACCACCCTGCTGACAGGCACGCACACCCTGCGGGTCTGGTATTCCGGCCCCGATCAGCAACGGGTCGCGCTGCTCGACACCCTCGGCGAGCAGGACGTGATCCGCAACGGGCGGGACCTGTGGACCTGGCAGAGCCGCACCAACACGGCCAGCCACCGCACGCTGGGCGACGCCGCGTTCGAGAAGCCGGCTCCCGAGGCGACGCCGAGCATGCCGGCCACCCCGCAGCAGGCGGCCGACCTGGCGTTGGGCGCGATCGACCCGAGCACCGAGGTCAGCGTCGGTCGGTCGGCCACCGTCGCCGGCCAGGACGCGTACGAGCTGGTGCTCCAGCCGCGCGACCGTGACTCACTGGTGCACCAGCTGCGGATCGCCATCGACGCCAAGCAGCACGTGCCGCTGCGTTTCGAGGTGCTCGCGAAGGGCAGCGACCAGCCAGCGTTCGAGGTGGCCTTCACCCAGGTCGACTACCGCCGCCCCGACGCCGACCAGTTCGCCTTCAACCCGCCGCCCGGCGTGACCGTCACCGAGGAGAAGGCCGAGCGGCCGGCCGCGGGTAAGCCCGGCCACGTCGCGCCGTCGGGTGATCCGCAGGTACGCGCGGTGGGCACCGGCTGGACCACCGTGCTGGCCGCCCGCCTCGACGGGGCCCTCGGGGGCAAGCCGACCGACGCGGAGCCGCCCGTGCCATCGGCCGACGCACCCGCAGTGGACATGTCCAAGCTGCTCGGGGGGCTGCAGGCGGTCAGCGGCGACTGGGGCAGCGGTCGACTGCTCACCAGCAAGCTGTTCAGTGTGCTGCTCACCGACGACGGCCGGGTGCTCGCCGGCGCCGTCACCCCGGAGCGGCTCTACCAGGCCGCCCGCGGCTGATCCACCGGCGAACGCGCCGGGTCGACCCACCGGTCGGCCCGGCGCGTCGTCGTGTCAGGCGCCGAGAGCGGTGAGGTAGGCGTCGGCGAGCACCGCGTGGCCGGGCAGGTGGGGATGGACGCGGTCGTCGGCCCAGCGCTTCGCCGGGCTGACCGTCAGCACCCGGTCGAACGCCGCCTGGTTGGGCACGTGCACCGCGTCGAACTCGGCGGCCAGCCCTGCCACCACCGCCGCGTACCGGTCGGTGTCGGCGCGTTGCGGCTCGCTGCGGTCGGTCTCGATGAGGAACGGGTCACCGAGGATCAGCCGGCAGCCGGTGGCGGCAACCGCCCGACGGAGCAGGTCGCGCAGGGTGCGCTCGTACTCGTCGATTCCGACGGCCTCGTCCGGCCGGTCGCCGTAGCGCCGCCAGATGTCGTTGATACCGATCAGCACCGAGAGCCAGTCGGGGCGCTCGGCGATGGCGTCGTCATCCCAGCGGGCGGCGAGGTCCCGGACGGTGTTGCCGCCCACACCCCGGTTGACCCACACCAGCTCCAACTCGGGGTGCCGCGCGTCGACCAGGGCGCGCACCAGGCTGACGTACCCGCTGCCGTAGGGCGCGGCGTCGTCGCGTCGACCACAATCGGTGATGCTGTCCCCGATGAAGACCACCCGTTGCCCGGTCCGCAGGATCATTTGCCGCCACCTCGCGATCACCGGCGCGCCGGCCCGCCCGGCTTGGTGAGAACCGGCGGAACGCGCTATCTTCAACAGTTCGAGGGCACAAAAAAGAACGGCTAATAGCCGTTCCTGCAAAGGATTCTAATCTTTAGGGAGACGGCTTGTCAAGGCACTCCGGCGGTTCCGGCGAATTGCCGCTCGACGACGAGATCGGTCGCGAGCAGGAGTACGTCTCGATGCTCTACAACCGGCTCGATGGGCTGCGTGAGCAGGCCGCCCACCGGCTCACCGCCGAGCTGCGCAACACCGGCGGCACCCTCCAGGACCGCTCCCAGCGCGACAGCTCGGTGGCCATGTACGCCGATCAGGTCGAGCAGTTCTCCGCCGTGGAGAACGGGCTCTGCTTTGGCCGCCTCGACGGCGATGACGACTCCCGCCACTACATCGGCAGGATCGGCATCTTCGACACCACTGGTGACTACGACCCGCTGCTGATGGACTGGCGGGCCCCCGCCGCCCGCCCGTTCTACCTCGCCACCGCCGCCAACCCGCAGGGCATACGCCGCAGACGGCACCTGCGCACCCGCCAGCGCAAGGTGACCGGGCTCAACGACGAGGTGCTCGACATCGACACCGCCTCCCCGGGCGCCCACGAGGAGCTGACCGGTGAGGCGTCGTTGCTCGCCGCGCTCAACGCGGGCCGCACCGGCCGGATGCGCGACATCGTCGAGACCATCCAGGCCGAACAGGACGCGATCATTCGTGCCGAACTGCCGGGCGTCATGGTGGTCCAGGGCGGCCCTGGCACCGGTAAGACCGCGGTCGCGCTGCACCGGGCCGCGTACCTGCTCTACACGCACCGCCGCGAACTCTCCAGCCGGGGCGTGCTGCTAGTCGGCCCGAACGCGACCTTCCTGCGCTACATCTCCCAGGTGCTGCCGACGCTGGCCGAGACCGGCGTGCTGCTGCGTACCCCGGGCGACCTCTTCCCGGGGGTGAGCGCCGAACGCGCCGAATCCGCCGAAACCGCCGCGCTCAAGGGCCGGGCGGTGTTGACCGAGGTGCTGGCGCTGGCCGTACGGGACCGGCAGTGGGTGCCCGACGAGCCACTGGAGATCGAGGTCGAGCGGGAGGCGTTGATCCTCGACCCGGAGACCGTGCGCGTCGCCCGGGACCGGGTCCGCCGCGTCGCCCGGCCGCACAACCTGTCCCGGGCGCTGTTCGACGTGGAGATCGTGCACGCGCTCGCCGACCAGATCGCCGAGCGGATCGGCGCCGACCCGCTGGGCGGGGACAACCTGCTCGACGAGGCAGACCGAGCCGAGATCCGCCGGGAGCTGCGCGACGAACCGGAGATCCGGGCCACCCTCGACCGGCTGTGGCCGGTGCTGACCCCGCAGCTCCTGCTGGCCGACCTGTACGCCGACCCGGACCGGATCGCCACCGCCGCGCCGATGCTCACCGACGGCGAGCGGGCACTGCTGCACCGGGAACCGGGTGGCTGGACAGCGGCCGACGTACCGCTGCTGGACGAGGCCGCCGAGCTGCTCGGCGAGGACGAGCGGGCCGCCGCCGCCCGCCGGGACCGCGTCCGCAGAATGGAACGCGAGTACGCGGAGGGCGTCCTTGAGATCGCCCGGGGTTCCCGCTCGATCGACGTCGAGGATGAGGCCGAGGGTGGTGAGATCCTCGGCGTGACCGACCTGATCGACGCGGACCGGCTGCTGGAACGGCAGGAGGAGACCGACCGCCTCACCACCGCGCAGCGCGCCGCCGCCGACCGGACGTGGGCGTTCGGCCACGTCATCGTGGACGAGGCGCAGGAGCTGTCACCGATGGCCTGGCGGCTGCTGATGCGACGCTGCCCGAGCCGGTCGATGACCATCGTCGGAGATGTGGCACAGACCGGCGCGCTCAGCGGCACGCCCTCCTGGGCGGACGCCCTCGCCCCGTACGTGGCACAGCGGTGGCGCCTGACCGAGCTGACGGTCAGCTACCGCACCCCTGCGGAGATCATGGCGGTCGCGGCCGACGTGCTGGCCGAGATCGACCCGGCGCTGCGGCCGCCGCGCTCGGTGCGGGAGAGCGGCGTACCCCCGTGGGACCGGGCGGTGCCCGACGAGCAGTTGGCGGCGGAACTGGTCGCTGAGACCACCCGGGAGGCGGCCGGGCTGACCGATGGCCGGCTCGGTGTGCTCGTGCCGGCCGGCCGGGTGGACGAGCTGGGCTCGGCGGTGACCGCCGCGTTGCCGGAGGCCGCCGTGGGCGAGCATCCGGAGCTGGAGAGCCGGGTGGTGGTGCTGACCGTCGCGCAGGCCAAGGGGCTGGAGTTCGACTCGGTGCTGGTCGTCGACCCGGATCGGATGGTGGCCGAGTCACCGCGCGGGCGCAGCGACCTTTACGTCGCGCTCACCCGCGCCACGCAACGGCTCGGCATCCTACGGCCCAGCAGCTGACCGGGCACCCCTGGACATTGCGCCGCCCCCGCCGAGTGGTCGCTCGGCGGGGGCGGCGGTGCGATCTCGCTCGGTGGATCAGTCGCCGACGGACCTGTCCCGGATGGACTTACCCGGACCGGTAGCGGACGTGGACTGGTCGCTGGTGCTCCCACCCATCGGGGTGCTCAGGCCACCGGTCGTCGCGTCGCCGGTCGTCGTCGGGGCGACCTTGCCCCGGTGCCGTTCCGGCTGCCGGGCCACCCGGCGCACGCTCGCCGGGCCTGCGGTGCCACCGGTGGTGGTCACCGCGCCCTGCCCTCCGACGGGGCCGCCGTCGCGCAGCACGGTCGGGTCGACCGGCTGGTGCGCCGGATCGTACGGGTCCTCCTCCTGGATGATCCGTTCCACGTCCGTGCGGGGCAGCGTCACCTCTTCGACGGCGCCCTTGCCGTACACGCCCCCGGCGATCCGGTCCTCGGCCTCGCGGGCGGCGTCCTGCCGCATGTCGTCCTCACGCACGTCCATCACCTCGCAGAAGCTGTGGAACCGACTGCGTGCCCGGCCACCGGCCGGCCAAACCCGGCGGGACCGGGAGGGTGGTCCACGGCGGTTCACCGTCGCGCCGCCCGCAGGCCGCCTGCCCGCCGCCGGAGATGTCCATGCTGTCCAGCGACCGGTGGGAGATGCCCGCCGACAGGAGGGAATGACAGCGTGCGCACAGTACGCCGTACCGCAGTCGCGGCCCTGGTGGCCGCGACGGTGACGACCGGGCTCGCGGTGCCCGCCCAGGCGAAGCCGCGACCGGACCGGACATTCGACGTGCAGGCCCACCGGGGCGGCCTCGGGCTGCGGGTGGAGAACACCCTCGCCTCCTTCGGCAACGCCCTCCAGCTCGGGGTGAGCACCCTCGAACTGGACGTGCAGATCACCGAGGACGGTCAGGGCGTCGTCACCCACGACCGGAAGATCAGTGGCGCCAAATGCGTCGACACCACTCCGGTGACGCCCGGCGACCCGGAGTTCCCGTACGTCGGGAAGTACGTCAACACGCTCACCCTGGCCCAGGTGCGTTCACTCGACTGTGGCTCGAAGACGCTGTCGGACAAGCCGGGCCAGCTCGCCGTCCCGGATGCCCGGATGCCGTTGCTGCGTGAGGTTTTCGCCCTGGTCGACCGCTACCGGGCGAAGGACGTGAAACTCAACGTCGAGACCAAGGTGGAGGCCGGTGCGCCGACCGAGACCGCGCCTCGGGAGCAGTTCGTCCGCGTCACCGCGGCCGAGGTCCGTGCGGCCGGGCTGCTCAAGCAGGTCACCATCCAGAGCTTCGACTGGGGCGCGCTGATGCGCATGCGCCAGGTCGAGCCGAAGCTGCCGCTGGTGGCCCTGACCAACTACGACTTCCTGCAGACCGGTCAGCCGGGCGCCTCGCCGTGGCTCGGCGGACTGGACATCGACGACTTCGGCGGCGACCCGATCCGGGCCATCCGCAGCTTCGGCGCCAGCGCCTTCTCACCGGTGCACGGCTTCCCGCAGAACGGCACGGTCACCGACCCCGGCTACAAGCCGTACGTCACCAGGGCAATGGTCGCCGAGGCGCACCGCTACGGCATCAAGGTGATCCCGTGGACGGTCGACGACGTGCCGACCATGGCCAAGCTGATCGACGACGGCGTGGACGGCATCATCACCGACTACCCGGACCGGCTACGGGGTCTGCTGGCGCAGCGTGGCTACCGGCTGCCGAAGGCGTACGCGGCGCCGTTCGACATCCAGGCGCACCGCGGCGGTCGCGCCACCCGGCCGGAGAACACCCTGCCGGCGTTCGCGAACGCGTTGGCCAACCGGGCCATCTCCACGCTGGAACTGGACACCGGCGTGACCGCCGACGGCAAGCTCGTGGTGCTGCACGATCGCACCGTCAACGGGTCGCACTGCGTGGACACCGCCCCGGCGCGCCCCGGTGACCGTAAATTCCCGTACGTGGGCAAGCCGGTGCACGAGCTGACCCTGGCGCAGCTCAAGACCGTGGACTGCGGCACGAAGACGCTGCCCGAGATGCCCGCACAGGTGCCCGCGCCGGGTGCCCGGATCCCGACCCTCGACGAGGTCTTCGCCTTGGTGAAGGCAAGTGGCCGCGGCGACATCGGGATGAACATCGAAACGAAGATCAGCCCGGTGGTGAACGACACCGAGCCGTACCGCAGCTTCACCCGCAAGCTGGTCGACGCGATCCAGCGTGCCGGCTTCACCAACCGGGCCACCATCCAGTCGTTCGACTGGCGCACCATCACGTACGCCCGGCAGCTCGACCGGCGGATCGGCACGGTCGGCCTGGTCTGGCAGTACGGCCCGGCCGAGTGCGCGACCCTCGCCGACGAGTGCTCGCTCCAGGCCGCGTACGGGAACCCGTCGGTGAAGAGCCCGTGGACCGGTGGACTGGACTGGTGGAAGTACCAGGACCTGGGCAAGCTGACCCGGGCCGCGGGTGCCGGCACGGTGTCCGCCAACTGGCAGGTGCACGACCCGAAGCAGGGCACCGTCGCATCGGCCGACTGGTACCTGCGGGAGAACCCGGCGTACTTCCACGGACCGGACGTCCGGACCCTGCAGACGCGCTACGACCTGAAGGTGATCCCGTACACCGTCGATGACGCGACGGTGATGCAGCGGGTCATCGACCTCGGCGTCGACGGCATCATCACCGACGACCCCGACCTCCTGGTGAGCGTCGCGATCCGCAACGGCCTGCGCTGACACACGCTGACCACCCGATCGCCGGCCGGATTTTCCGGCCGGCGATCGGTGTTACCTGCTGCCGGGCCTCGGGTAGTCGGGGGGTGTCCCCGCCGTGCAAGCGAACCCTGCCGTGGCCGAAACGCGGTAGCGGGGCGAGGGAATGCAGGTACGCCTCATCGCATCCTGAGGAGGACCAGATGAGCACGCAGGCTGCTTCCACCCGGCCGATGAACCGGCCTATGAACGACCCGCAGAACCCCGCCGCGATGCGCGACACGCAGCAGATGCCGACCATGCACGACGGCCACCGGGAACAGATGCCGTCGCCAGGTACGGAGACCAAGCAGGCGTTCCTGACGACGGAATTCTGGGTCTACGCCGCCGCGGTCGCGCTCGTCGTGATCTCCGCGTTCTGGAAGGGCACCACCGCCAACGGGTTGAACATCAACAACCCGAACCAGGCGTGGTGGTTCCTGACCATCCTGACGGGCGGTTACCTGGTCAGCCGTGGTCTGTCGAAGGCCGGCTCCGCACGCCGGTCCGGCAGGGAGCGGAGCTCGCGGGGGCGCTGACGCCCTATGAGCGAGACGGTGGCCTCCGGGAGAATCTCCCGGAGGCCACCGTCGCGTATGGACGACTACTCTTCGAAACCGCCGAAGTCCTCACCGGCGTCGCCCTCGAAGGCGTCTTCGAGCATCTCGCCGGCGATCATGCCGCCAGCGACGCCGAGCGCGGCACCGGCCACCATGCCGCCCATTCCGGGCCCACGGCGTTGACCATGCCCGTGGCTGGGGCCGTACTGCGAGCGCAGGCTGCCGTAGCGGGACGTGGTCTCGCGCAGCCAACCGTCGACGACCTGCGCCCAGTCCACCCGGTCCGCGTCGGTGTGCGCCACCTGGTAGCGCCCAAACGTGTCGTGCCCGGAGCTGAGGAACCCACCGCGCTTGTCGCACTCCAGGATGACCTCGACGCCGCGCTGGCTGGTCACGAAGGTCAGCTCGACCTCACTGATCGTGCTTGAGTATCGCGGCGAGGCGAAGAACTCGATCTCCTGATAGAACGGCAGCGTCTGCTGGACCCCCCGGATGTGACCGCGCTCCAGGTCCGCGTGCTTGAACTGGAAACCGAGCTGCTGGAACGCCTCAAGGATCCGCTCGTGCACCGGCAGCGGGTGAACCGCCACCTGGTCCAGGTCGCTCTTGTCGACCGCGCGGGCGATCGCCAGTTCGGTGCGCAGGCCCATCGTCATGCCGCGCAGGCGCTGGCCGTACACATCGGTGATCGGGGTTTCCCACGGCACCGGCAGCTGGAACGGGATCGACAGCTGCTGCTTCGGGGCGAGCTGGAGCGGGCCGCTGACCACCATGCGGTGGAACTCCATCGTGCCCGCGTACTCGGTGTCGTGTCCTTCGATTTCCACCCGGGTGACCAGGCCGATCACCACCTGCTCGATGGCTGCCTCAGCGTCGCCACCGATAAGGTTGACCTGCCCGTCGAGGGTCAGGCCGGGCCGGGTGTTGGGGTTGGTCAGCACGGTGTCCACGCTGGGACCGCCCACACCGAACGCGCTCAACATCTTCTTGAAGACCATCGGAACTCCTGTGCGACGCCGACCGCTCCAGGTTGGAGTCGGACGTTGACTCGACGGGACCCTATCCAGCACCCCTGTGAGGTGGCTGTGAGGCACGCACGGTCGCTGCGCCTGATCGACTCCGTTTCGCCGATGCGGCGGTGTCCTCGTGGCGGGATACGGCGATGTAGCCGATACGGAGTCGATCACCGCGGACCAGGGCTTACACCGGGCGGGGTGGGTCAGACGGGCTCGACGACGACCAACTCGCCTACCTGTTCGCCGATCGTGGTACGCGCCTCGGTCGGCAGCCCGACGTCGGTGATCAGCATGTCGGCCGCCTCCAGCGGGGCGATGGTGGCGATGCCGGTGGTCTCCCACTTGGTGTGGTCGGCGAGCACCACGAGCCGACGGGCCGCGCCGATGAGGCACCGGTTGACCCCGGCCTCCAGCAGGTTCGGTGTGGTGAACCCAGTCCGTGGGCTGAGGCCGTGCACCCCGAGGAAGAGCAGGTCGACGTTGAGGGCACTGATCGCCGCCTCGGCCACCGGCCCGGTCAACGCGTCCGACGGGGTGCGGATGCCACCGGTCAACACGACCGTCTGGTCGGCGCGCGGGTTCTGGTAGAGCGCGTCGGCCACCGGGATCGAGTTGGTCACCACGGTCAGACCGCGTACGTCGGAGAGCAGCGTGGCCAGCGCGGCGGTGGTGGTGCCGGCGGAGAGCGCGATGGCCATCCCCGGCTCCACCATCCTCGCCGCCCGCTCGGCGATGGCCCGCTTCTCCGCCTGCTGGCGGATCGACTTCGCGGCGAAGCCGGGTTCCTCGGCGGAACCCGGCCCGGCGAGCGTCGCTCCGCCGTGCACCTTGTCGACCAGGCCACGCTCGGCCAGCACCTCCAGGTCACGCCGGATCGTCATGTCGGACACGCCGAATCGGCTGACGAGTTGACTCACCCGTACGCCGCCGCGTTGGCGGATCAGATCGAGGATGGCGGTCTGCCGCTGCTGGGCGAGCATCTGGGGAACCTCCTTCGCACCGCGACTGTCGTCAGAATCAGGTCCGATCCTCACGGACGACCGCCACCTCACCGGCCGGCAGCATCAGCTCACCGACGCATCGCGCCCCGGTCAACAGCTCGACGCCGTGTGCCGGGAGCCGCACCTCGGCCTCGGTGTGGTTGATCGCGAACAGCCAGGTCCGTTCGCCGTCGCGTCGTCGTACCACCTCCACTCCGGACAGCGTCGGCGCCGCCGGGCGGACGCCGGCCTCGGCGACGAGCCGAGCGACCAGCCGATCGGTGGCCGGCTCGTCCAGTCGGGTGCCGACGTACCAGGCGGCACCGTCTCCGACCCGGTGCCGGGTCAGCGCCGGCACACCCGGCAAGGGCCCATCGGTGTACGACGCCAGCACCTCGGCGCCGGCGGGGTGCAGCCACTCGGTCCACACGTCGGCGGTGCTGCCGTCGTCCAGCCGCACCTGCTCGCCCTCACGCAGCGGGAAGAACTCCTCGGTCCGTACGCCGAGCAGCTCCCGGAACGCGCCCGGGTAGCCGCCCAGCCGGATGTGGTCATTGGCGTCCACGATGCCGCTGAAGTAGGTGACCGCAGCGGTGCCACCGGCCTCGACGTACCGGCGCAGCGCGTCGACGTCGGCGTCCCGGACCAGGTAGAGGGTCGGCGCCAGGACCAGCCGGTAGCCGCTGAGGTCGGCCGACGGGTGGACGATGTCGGCGGTCACGCCGGCCCGCCAGAGCGAGCCGTACAGGGCGTTCAGCCGGTCGGCGTAGGTGACGTCGACGCTGGGGTGCGAATCCAACTCGACGCCCCACCAGGCTTCCCAGTCGAACAGGATCGCCACCTCGGCGTCCACCCGACTGCCGCGTACCTCGGCCAACGCCTTGAGGTCCGCGCCGAGCTGGCAGACCTCGCGGAACACCTTGGTGTCCGGTCCGGCGTGCGGCACCAGGGCGGAGTGGAACTTCTCGGCGCCGGCCCGGGACGCGCGCCACTGGAAGAACAGCACCCCGTCGGCGCCGCGGGCCACGTGCGCCAGGCTGTTGCGGCGCAGCTGGCCGGGCAGCTTGGCCACGTTGCGCGGCTGCCAGTTCACCGCGCTGGTGGAGTGCTCCATGAGCAGCCACGGATCGCCACCGGCGACGCCCCGGGTGTGGTCGGCGGCGAGCGCCAGCCCGAGATGCGACTGCGGGTCGGCGGCGGTCAGGTAGTGGTCGTTGGACACGAGGTCCACGTCGTCGGCCCAGGAGTGGTAGTCCATGTGCTTCACGCCCATGCCGATCATGAAGTTGGTGGTCACCGGCTGGCGGACCAACTGGGCGAGCACGGCCCGTTCGGCACGCAACTGGGCGCGCTGCTCGTCTGAGGAGAAGCGCAGGAAGTCGAGCTGCTGTGTGGGGTTGGCGAAGGTCGGCGCGGTGCGCGGCGGGTTGATCTCGGCCCAGTCGCCGTAGCGCTGGCTCCAGAACGCGGTGCCCCAGGCGTCGTTGAGCCCATCCAGGTCGCCGTAGCGCTCGCGCAGCCAGTGTCGGAACGCCTGCGCGCTGACGTCGCAGTAGCAGTGCACGTTGTGGCAGCCCAGCTCGTTGGAGACGTGCCACATCACCACGGCGGGGTGCTCCGCGTACCGGCCGGCAATCGTCCGCACCAGCTCCAACGACCGCTCGCGGAACACCGGGGAGCTGGGGCAGTACGCCTGTCGGCCGCCCGGCCAGAGGATCGCGCCATCGGCCCGACGGGGCAACGTCTCCGGGTGTGCCCGAGCCAGCCAGGGCGGCGGGCTGGCGGTGGCGGTGGCCAGGTCGACCTGGATGCCGCCGTCGTGCAGCAGATCCAGCACCCGGTCCAGCCAGCCGAACTCGAACCGGCCGGGAGTGGGCTCCAGCAGGGCCCACGAGAAGATGCCGACGGAGACGAGGTTGACCCCGGCCCGGCGCATCAGCTCGACGTCCTCGGACCAGGTGTGCTCGGGCCACTGTTCGGGGTTGTAGTCGCCGCCGAAATAGATGCCGTCACCGTGCCATCGCCGCATGAGAGCTGAGGGTGCTCCTGGCAGGACACGAAAGTCAACAGGTTCCAACATCGATTTCTTTCCAACGTTTACCTCGTAACGGCCATATCACGACTGGGTTACCGGAGGCGAACTGCCCTCTTGACAGCGCTCCCCGGACGGGTAGCTTGAGGCCCCAATGGCCGTTCGTGTTCGTCAATGTGGATTCTCGGTGGATCCCAATGTGTGATCACGGCGCCGGGCCTGCCTTCACCACCCCCTGACGACCCTGGGCGTAGCACCTCTTCATCCGCAGGAGGCACAGATGTCCCGTCCCCAATCCCAAGCCGAGTACCTGGCTCGGCTCGTACCGTCATCCGTTGCCGGCATCAACCGACGCTCGCTGCTCGCCGGCGCCGCCGGCACGGGCGCGCTGCTCGGTACCGGACTGCTCGCCGGTTGCGGCGACGACTCCGGCTCCGGCGGGTCCACGAAGGACGTCTCGCTCGGCTCGAACCAGTCCGACCCGAAGCCGAAGGACGTCATCGCCAAGGTCGCGGACGGGTTCAAGACCTCGTCCGGCGTCCAGGTCGCGGTGAACACGGTCGACCACAACACGTTCCAGGAGAACATCAACAACTACCTGCAGGGCAAGCCCGACGACGTGTTCACCTGGTTCGCCGGCTACCGGATGCGCTTCTTCGCCCAGAAGGGCCTGGCCAGCGACATCAGCGACGTGTGGGGCAAGCTCTCCGGCTACTCCGATGCCTTCAAGAAGGCGTCCACCGGCGACGACGGCAAGCAGTACTTCGTCCCGGCGACGTACTACCCGTGGGCGGTCTTCTACCGCAAGTCGGTCTGGCAGCAGTACGGCTACCAGACGCCGAAGACCATCACCGAGTTCACCAACCTCGGCGCGCAGATGAAGAGGGACGGCCTGACCCCGATCGCGTTCGCCGACAAGGACGGCTGGCCGGCGATGGGCACCTTCGACATCCTCAACCTGCGGATCAACGGATACCAGTTCCACATCGACCTGATGGCCGGCAAAGAGGCCTGGACCTCCGACAAGGTCAAGAAGGTCTTCGACACCTGGGCCGGCCTGCTCCCCCTGCACCAGCCGGACAGCCTCGGCCGCACCTGGCAGGAGGCCGCACAGTCGTTGCAGCAGAAGAAGAGCGGCATGTACCTGCTCGGTCTCTTCGTCGGCCAGCAGTTCAGCAACGAGGAGCAGAACGACCTCGACTTCTTCACCTTCCCGGAGATCGACCCGGCCATCGGCGCCAAGGCCCTGGACGCCCCGATCGACGGCTACATGATGGCCCGCAAGCCCAAGAACGAGGACAACGCCCGGAAGCTGCTGGAATACCTCGGCAGCAAGGACGCCGCGAACATCACGGTCAAGAACGACCCGGCCACCCTCGTCGCCAACACCGGCGCGGACGTCAGCGGCTACACCGCGCTGCAGAAGAAGGCGGCCGAACTGGTCGGGTCGGCCACCGAGATCGCCCAGTTCCTCGACCGGGACACCCGGCCGGACTTCGCCTCCACGGTGATCATCCCGGCGCTCCAGCAGTTCATCAAGGACCCCAAGGACATCGGCGGGCTCACCTCGTCCATCGAGAACCAGAAGAAGTCGATCTTCACTGACTGACGGCGGAAGGGGAAGGACATCGTGTCCGACCTGCCCCTGATCCAAGCGGATCGCGCCGTGCCGCCGCCGGCCACGACCACCTCCACGGGTGGTCGTCGCCGGCGGCTACGGCTCCTGTCCCGCACCGACCGCGTGGTCATCACGCTGATGGTGCTCGTCCCGCTGCTGCTCGTCACCGGGTTCGTCTGGCTGCCGGCGGCGGCCACCGTGCTGCTCTCCGGCACCAACTGGGACGGCATCGGCCCACTCAACGAGATCGAGTTCGTCGGCGCGCGCAACTACAGCGACGTGGTGAACATCTACCCGCCGTTCGTGCCGGCGGTCCAGCACAACCTGCTCTGGCTGGCGGCACTGTTCGTGATCGCCACCCCGTTCGGCATGTTCCTGGCAGTCCTGCTCGACAAGGAGCTGCGCGGCAGCCGCTTCTACCAGACCGCCCTCTACCTGCCGGTGGTGCTCTCGCTGGCCCTGATCGGCTTCGTCTGGCAGCTGCTCTACTCCCGCGACCAGGGTCTGATCAACGCGGTGTTCGGCAGCAACATCGACTGGTACGGAGACTCGAGCGTCAACATCTGGGCGGTCATGGTCGCTTCCGGATGGCGGCACGTCGGCTACATCATGCTGCTCTACCTGGCCGGGCTGAAGGGCGTCGACCCGTCGCTGCGGGAGGCCGCGGCGGTCGACGGCGCCTCGGAGAGCCGAACCTTCTTCCGGGTCGTTTTCCCGGTGCTGCGGCCGATCAACATCATCGTGCTCGTGGTGACGGTGATCGAGTCGCTGCGCGCGTTCGACCTGGTCTGGGTGGTCAACAAGGGCCGCAACGGGTTGGAGCTGATCTCCGCGCTGGTCACCCAGAACGTGGTGGGTGAGGCGAGCCGGATCGGGTTCGGCTCGGCACTGGCGACGATCATGCTGATCGTCTCGCTGGTCTTCATCACCATCTACCTGGCGACCGTGATGAGGGAGAACCGGGAATGAGCACCGCGACCAGCACCCGGCGTACCGAGGGCGGACCCGACGCGCCGACGCGCCGACGCAAGATGACCCCGCTGCGGATGCTGCTGCACGGCTTCCTGATCGTCGTCTCGCTGATCTGGCTCTTCCCGATCGCCTGGGCGGTCCTGACCTCGCTGCGCTCGTACGACTACACCGCCGCCAACGGCTACGTCTCGTTCGGCGGCTGGACCTTCGACAACTACGTCACCGCCTGGCGGACGGCGGAGTTCGGCCAACACTTCCTCAACTCGGTGTACATCACCGTGCCGGCGGTGCTGCTGACCCTCTTCCTCGCCTCCTGCGTGGCGTTCGTCATCGCGCGGTTCAGCTGGAAGCTCAACCTCGTGCTGCTCGGGGTGTTCACGGCGGCCAACCTGCTGCCCCAGCAGGCGCTGCTCATCCCGCTGTTCCGGCTGTTCACCGAGGTGCCGCTGCCGGAGTTCATGAGCGACTCGGAGCTGCTCTACGACAGCTACTGGGGGCTGATCCTGATCAACGTCGCCTTCCAGTGTGGATTCTGTGTCTTCGTGCTCAGCAACTACATGAAGGCGCTGCCCCGCGACCTGTACGAGGCGGCGATGGTCGACGGGGCGAGCATCTGGCGGCAGTACTGGCAGGTCACCATGCCGCTGTGCCGGCCGGCCCTGGCCGCGCTGGCGACTCTGGAGGTGACCTGGATCTACAACGAGTTCTTCTGGGCCACCGTCCTGATGCGGACCGGCGACAAGTTCCCGGTCACCAGCTCGCTCAACAACCTGCGCGGCGAGTTCTTCACCGACAACAACCTGGTCTCGGCGGGCAGTGTGCTCGTCGCGATCCCCACCCTGGTGATCTTCTTTATGCTCCAGCGGCACTTCGTCCGGGGCCTGACCTTGGGAGCCTCAAAGGGATGACGATCCTGCACCTGCGCCGCGCGCGGACCAGCCTGGTGCTCGACGCGCGCGGCCCACGGCTGCCCCGGGTCGCGCACTGGGGCGGCGACGTCGGCGACCTCGACGACGACGGCCTGCGCCAGCTCGTCGACGCGACCGTACCGCCGGTGGTGCCGAGCAGCTTCGACGAGCCGACCGTGCTGTCGCTGCTGCCGGAGCCGAGCGCTGGCTGGAGCGGTAGGCCGGGGCTGGCCGGGCACCGCGACGGACGGGACTGGTCCACCTCCTTCCGCCTCGACGGACTGGACGTGGACGACGGCGGCTCCGACGCGGCGCGGCTGACCGTGCGGGCGTCGGACCCCGCCGCCGGTCTGGCCCTGACCATCGAGATCGTGCTGGACCCGCACGGCCTGCTGACCATCCGCCACCGGCTGCGCAACGACGGCGACAGCGCGTACGAGCTGCGGGAGCTGACCCCCGTGCTGCCGGTGCCGGCGGTCGCCACCGAGTTGCTCGACCTGACCGGCCGGTGGTGCCGGGAACGGTTCCCGCAGCGGCACCCGTGGCAGCAGGGAAGCTGGGTCCGCGAGGGCCGGCACGGGCGCACCGGGCACGACGCCACCCTGCTGCTTGTGGCGGGCACCGCCGGCTTCGGCTTCGGCCACGGCGAGGTCTGGGCGGTGCACACCGCGTGGAGCGGCGACCACGTCACCTTCGCCGAGCGTCGACCCACCGGCGAGTCGACCCTCGGCGGCGGCGAGCTGCTGGCCCCCGGCGAGATCCGGCTCGGGCACGGCGAGTCGTACGACACTCCCCTGCTCTACGCGGTCTGGTCCGACGCCGGTCTCGACGGGCTCAGCGACGTGTTGCACACCCATCTACGGGCCCGGCCCGGGCACCCGCGCTCGCCCCGCCCGGTGACCCTCAACGTCTGGGAGGCGGTCTACTTCGACCACGACCTGGACCGCCTGCGGGCGCTCGCCGACCGGGCCGCGCAGATCGGCGTGGAGCGGTTCGTGCTCGACGACGGTTGGTTCCGGGGCCGGCGCGACGACACCGCCGGTCTCGGCGACTGGTACGTCGACGAGAGCGTCTGGCCGGACGGCCTGCAACCGCTCATCGACCACGTGACCGGCCGGGGCCTGGAGTTCGGCCTCTGGGTCGAGCCGGAGATGGTCAACCCCGACTCCGATCTGTTCCGCGCGCACCCCGACTGGCTGCTGGCCGTACCGGGACGACTGCCACCGGCCTGGCGCAACCAGCAGGTGCTCGACCTGGGCCGCCCGGAGGCGTACGAGTATCTACTGGAACGCCTCGACGCGCTGCTCACCGACCATCCCGGCATCAGGTACCTCAAGTGGGACCAGAACCGGGACCTCACCGAGGCCGGGCATCACGGCCGGCCCGGGGTGCACGGGCAGACCCTGGCGGTCTACCGGCTCCTCGACGAGCTGCGCCGCTGGCACCCCGGCGTGGAGATCGAAAGTTGCGCGTCCGGCGGCGCCCGGGTGGATCTGGCCATCCTGGCCCGCACCGACCGGGTCTGGGCCAGCGACTGCAACGACGCCCTGGAACGGCTCAGCATCCAGCGCTGGACCGGGTTGCTGCTGCCACCGGAGCTGGTCGGCACGCACATCGGCCCGGAACGCTCGCACACCACCAACCGCGTACACGACCTGGGCTTCCGGGCGGCCACCGCGCTTTTTGGCCACCACGGCATCGAGTGGGACATCGCGTCGATCAGCACCGCGGAGCAGACCGAGCTGGCCGCCTGGGTGGCGCTGCACAAGCGGCTCCGTCCGCTGCTGCACGCCGGCCGGGTGGTCCGGGTCGACCACCCGGACCCGGCCGTCTGGGCGCACGGCGTGGTCGCCCATGACCACAACCGAGCGGTGTACGCGGTGGCGCGGCTGGCCACCTCGGTGACGCAGACCCCGGGCGCGGTACGACTGCCCGGCCTGGACCTGCGCCGGCGTTACCGGGTACGGCCGGTGTCGGGCGTACCCGCCCCGGCCACCATCGACCGGTCCGCGCCCGCCTGGCTGGCGCACGGTGTCACCCTCAGCGGGGCGGCGCTGGCCCGGGTGGGTGTGCAGCTGCCCGCGTTGCACCCGGAGCAGAGCCTGGTGCTGGAGGTCGACGCCGTCGACTGAAAAGATTCCGGGGAATCTTCTGCGGGGGTGTCGAGAAGGGTGGCGCCTGCTTCTACCTCAGGGTGAGAGCACCGACGAGGGTGCGCAGGCGTGAGGAGCGAACCATGAAGTACATGCTGCTGATGCAGTTCAGCGCCGCCGGGACAGACTTCCCGGGCATTGACACCTGGACTCCGGACGAGGTCCGGGCGCACATCGCGTTCATGGGCGAGGTCAACAACAAGCTGACCGCCTCCGGGGAGTGGGTCGACGGGCAGGGCCTTGGCGGCCCACAGCAGGCCCGGATCGTCCGTGCCGGTGAGGGCGGGACGCCAGTGGTCACCGAGGGGCCGTTCGCCGAGACGAAGGAGTTCCTCGCCGGCTTCTGGATCGTCGACTGCGACAGCCCGCAGCGGGCGGTGGAGCTGGCCGCGTACATCTCCACCGCACCCGGCCCCGGCGACCGGCCACTGAACATGCCGATCGAGGTGCACCCGGTGATGTCCGCCCCACCTGAGGAGCTGTGAGGGCTGACCACTAATCCCCGCATCGAGGACCTGCTGCGCGAGCTGGCGCCGCAGGTCCTCGGCGTGCTCGCCCGCCGTTTCGGTGATTTCGCCACCGCCGAGGACGCCGTGCAGGAGGCGCTGCTGGCCGCCGCCACCCAGTGGCCAGCCGAAGGGCAGCCGACAAACCCACGCGGCTGGCTGATCCAGGTCGGTTACCGGCGCATGATCGAGCTGGTCCGTGGTGAGCAGGCCCGGCGCCGCCGGGAGGACCTGGTCGCCCGCCAGGATCCCGACGACCGGGCGTACGCACCGGCTGCGGACGAGGAGTTGACCGCCGAGCGGGACGACACCCTGGTCCTGCTGATGCTCTGCTGCCACCCGGCGCTCGCCCCGGCGTCGGCCGTGGCGCTGACCCTGCGCGCGGTCGGCGGGCTGAGTACCGGCGAGATCGCCCGCGCGTTCCTGGTGCCCGAGGCGACCATGGCCCAGCGGATCAGCCGGGCCAAGCAACGCATCCGCGCATCCGGGCTGCCGTTCCGGATGCCCGAGCCGGCGGAGCGGACTGACCGGTTGACGGCCGTCCGGCAGGTGCTCTACCTGGTCTTCACCGAGGGGCACACCAGCACCACCGGCCCGGACCTGCGCCGGATCGACCTCGCGGCGGAGGCGATCCGGCTGACCCGCGCGCTGCACACACTGCTGCCCGACGACAGCGAATCAGCCGGTCTGCTGGCGTTGATGCTGCTCACCGAGGCGCGCGGCCCGGCACGCACCGGGCCCTCTGGCGAGCTGATCTCACTCGCCGATCAGGACCGCAGTCGCTGGGACGCGGCGGCGATCGCCGAGGGCGTCGCACTGGTCACCCGTGCACTGCCGCGTGGACCGATCGGCCCGTACCAGGTGCAGGCCGCCATCGCCGCGCTCCACGACGAGGCGCCGAGCACCGGCGAGACCGACTGGCCGCAGATCCTGGCGCTCTACGAGGTGCTGGAACGGCTCGCCGGCAGCCCCGTGGTGGCGCTCAACCGAGCTGTGGCGACCGCCATGGTGTACGGGCCGGCGGCCGGCCTCGCCGCCCTCGACGCGCTGGCCGACGACCCCCGATTGGCGGGGCACCACCGGCTGCCCGCCGCCCGCGCGCACCTGCACGAGATGGCCGGTGACCGGGCCCGGGCGATCGCCGACTACCGGGCAGCCGCCGCGCGGACGAGCAGCCTTCCCGAGCAGCGCTACCTCACCATGCGGGCAGCCCGACTAGCCGCCGAACCGGAACCGCCCGCCGCCAACTGATCGCCCTCCGCGACCCCGGACCAGCCACCGCCAACGCCGCACCGCCCGCCGCCAACGCCGCACCGCCCACCGCCAACGCCGCACCGCCCGCTACCGCCTCCGCACCAGCCGGCGCCGGATCCAGACCGACCGCCACGGCGGCACCCGGCGCCTGGTTGAGCTGAGCCGGACGCGAGGTCACCTCGCGCCGGGTGTGGACCCGGTCGGCCGGTTGGGTGGGCAGCCAGGCCTCAAGGCCGGAGGAGGTACCCGGACCGCCTTTGGAGCTGATGTCGTAAACGATTCACCGACGCATGCCTGGAGACCGCGGCAAAGGCGGGACGGGCAAGCGGGCCGGCCGAGCGGGCGACGGGCTCGCGGGCTCGCGGGCTGGGCTCGCGGGCTGATCTGAATCGTGTGTGACATCAGCTCCAAAGGGGCCGGAGAACAAGCACCGAACGACGCGGCCCCACCCGTTGATCTAGGGCATATCGTCGCGATTCGAGATCCACTAGCAGTGATACGCCCTAGATCGACGAGGATCGGAGCCGGACGGCGGCGGCGGCGTTAGCCTGACCGGCGACGAGTTTCCCGCCGAACATTCAGGACTGAGGGCCGCATGGCGTACGTGCTGCTGGGGATCGCCATCCTCGCCGAGGTGCTGGCGACCAGCCTGCTCAAGAGCACCGCCGGGTTCAGTCGCCTCTGGCCGACGCTGGGTTGCATCGGCGGTTACCTGCTGGCGTTCATCCTGTTGGCCCAGGCGGTCAAGGAGATCCCGGTGGGCGTCGCGTACGCCCTCTGGTCGGGTCTGGGCACCGCGACCATCGTGGCGATCGGGGCCGTGTTCCTGGACGAGCCGGTCGGGCTGGCCAAGGTCGCCGGGATCGCGTTGATCATCGCCGGGGTGGTCGTCGTGAACCTGGCCGGGGAGCACTGACAGGGGTCACGGTGGCCGGGCCCGTCGCGGGGCCCGGCCACCTGCCCGTCGGTCAGTTCGCGGTGCAGCTCACCGCCGGCGTGGCGTTGCTGCCGGTCCAGCCGCCGATGAAGCCGAAGCTGGTGCTGGCACCGGCCGCCAGCCGGCCGTTGTAGTCCACGTTGCGGGCGGTCACCGCAGCTCCGCTGCTGGTCAGCGTCGTGTTCCAGGACTGGGTGACACTCTGGCCGTTGGCGAACGTCCACCGGGTGGTCCAGCCCGTGATCGCGCTGGAGCCGGCGGTCACCCGCACCTCACCCTGGAAGCCGCCCTGCCACTGGTTGGTCACCGTGTACGTCGCCGTGCAGCCACCGGCAGGCGGAGGCGTGGTCGGCGGGGGCGTGGTCGGTGGAGGCGTGGTCGGTGGGGGCGTCGTGGGCGGAGGCGTGGTCGGCGGGGGGATGCTGTCGAAGACGCTGGCCTGCCGGGCGGTCTGCCGGATGCCGTTGGCGCCGTTGAAGAGCCGCTGACCCCAGGTGGTCAGGCTGGCCGGGTTGAAGGCGGTTGCCAGGTCCAGATACTCCACCCCACCGCCGTTGCCGCTCCACGACCAGCCCAGCCAGCCGATCCCATTGGCCTGGCTGTACGCGAGGATGGTGTCCTCGTCCGGGTCGCCGTCGGAGTGGTTGAAGCCGAACTCACCGACCACGATGGGCAGCCCTGCGGTGCGGAAGCGACCCAGGTAGTCGGTGATCTCCGCGGCGGTGTCGAACACCCCGTACATGTGGATCGAGAAGACGGTGTTGCGTGCCGGGTCGGCGGCGAAGACGGACGCGGCGTTGTCGCGCATGGTGAACGACCAGTCCTGCCCCCAGTTCGGCGCGTCCACCATGATGGTGTGGGTCAGGCCGCCGGTGCGCAGCCGCTTGATCGCGTTGGCGTTGTCGGTGGCCCAGGAGGCGTAGTTCTGGTTGCCGTACGGCTCGTTGCCGATGTTGACGATGACGTATCTTTCCTGGCCGGCGAGGACGTCGGCGAGGCTGAGCCAGTAGTCGACGGCCCGGGCGAGGGTGATTGCCCCGCTCTGCTCGCCGTACCCGGTGGTGTCGTGCACCTCGAGCACGCAGATCAGCCGGTTGGCCTTGCACAGCGAGATGACGTTCGCGACGTCGGCGTTGGTGTTGCGGGTCCACCGGTCGCCGCTGGAGAGCACCACCCGCACGGTGTTCGCGCCCAGCGCCTTGACGTTGGCGAACGAGCTGGTCTGCTGCGGGTACCAGGTGTGCGCGTGGTTGACACCGCGCATGATGAATTCGGTGCCGTTGGCGTCGTACAGCTTGCCGCCCGCGACGGAAAAACCAGCTGCGGCATGCGCCGGCTGGCCGAACGCCAGCACGGCGACGAGCAACGCGAGCAGGGCCGCGCCTGCGGCGGAGAGTCGAGTCTTCATGGCCTTCCTCAGGGAGGACCCCCGGTGCCCGACAGGGGTGGGATGTGACAGGGGAAGGCGGCTGCAGCCCGGCAGCCGCCGCCCGACTCACGGCGCGCACGCATCAGCGTAGGACGATGGATTGGTCGGCGCAACCGGTTCAGTGACCGGGCCCGAGCTGCAGACAGCCGTGACGGCCCACGCAGGCGCGGGCCGTCACGGGGCGATCATCCCCACCACAGGATGTGCGCCACCTCCGGCTCTTAACCGGTTAAGAGGGACCGTAGGCAGGTCGCCGCCATCCGTCAAGCACTGCCGGGGCAGAACCGGACGGGAGGGTTGACCGCTGCCGACCTGGGTATCCCGGGAACGATCCGTCGGTGGAAGGGGATACCAGGATGGTCAGCGTCGGCTACACCCTGATGAGCGAGCAGGCCGGTCCCAAGCACCTGGTCGACCATGCGATACGGGCCGAGGCGGCCGGTTTCGACCAGCTGGTGATGTCCGATCACTACTACCCCTGGTTGGACTCCCAAGGCCACTCCCCGTACGCCTGGTCGGTGCTCGGCGCGGTCGCCCACGCCACCTCCCGCGCGCAGCTGATGTCCTTCGTGACCTGCCCGATCCGCCGCTACCACCCGGCCGTGGTCGCGCAGAAGGCCAGCACGATCGGCGCACTATCGGACGGCCGGTTCACCCTCGGTCTGGGTGCCGGCGAGAACCTGAACGAGCACGTGGTCGGTGGCTGGCCGCACGTACAGCAACGGCACGAGATGTTCGAGGAGGCGCTGCAGATCATCCGCCCGCTGCTCAACGGGGAGACGCTCACCTTCTCCGGCAACCACTTCGACGTGCCCGACGCCTACATCTGGGACCGCCCGGAACAGCCGGTGCCGATGGCCGTCGCCGCGTCCGGTCGACAGTCCGCGACGCTGGCCGCCGAATATGGCAACGGCATCATCTCCACCGAACCCGACCGGCGCCTCATCGAGATGTACGACGACGCCGGTGGTGCCGGCCAGCCCCGCTACGGCCAGGTGGCCATCTGCTACGGCCCCGACGAGGCGGAATGCCGCAAGATCGTGCACGACCAGTTCCGCTGGTTCGGAATGGGCTGGAAGGTCAACGCCGACCTGCCCGGCCCGGAGTCCTTCGCCGCCGCCACCCAGTTCGTCCGGGAGGAGGACGTCGCCGAGGGCATCTCCTGCGGCCCGGACGTGGACGCGCACGTCGAGGCGTTCCGCAAGTTCGTCGACGCCGGTTTCACCCACGTGGCGATCGTCCAGGTCGGCGGCGAGACCCAGCCGATGTTCCTGGACTGGGCGCAGGAGCAGCTGCTGCCCCGGTTGCGCGAGCTGTGAGACTCAGCCCGTCCGGGCGGTTCAGTCTGGCGGAACTGCGGCTCGCCATGGCCGCGCCCAGGCCGTCCGCCGGACTGACCAGCGAGTGGCGGCTCGTCGACGGACGGCGCACCCACACCCGGCGCAGTGCGGACCCGGGGACCGGTGCGCCGCCCGTGGTGCTGGTGCACGGCCTGGCGGTCTCGCACCGTTACCTCACCCCGCTGGCCGTCGCGCTCGCCACCACCCACCCGGTGTACGTGCCGGACCTGCCCGGCTTCGGGCTGACCGAACGCCCCCGGAGCGCGTACGACGTGCGCCGGCATACCGACCACCTCGCCGCCTGGCTGGCCGCGTACCGACTGCCGCCGGTCTGCCTGCTGGGGCACTCGTTCGGCGCGGAGGTGGCCGCCTCGGTCGCCGCGACCCACCCGGGCGCGGTACGCGCGTTGGTGCTGGCCGGATTGACCAGCGACCCGGCGGGCCGGTCCCGCCGTACACAGTTCGGCCGGTGGCTCGTGGACACCCTGCGCGAGGCGCCGTTGCAGTCACCGATCCTGGCCCGGGACGTGTGGAACGCCCGGCCCTGGCGGGTCTTCGCGACGCCGTCGCACTCAGTGCGCAACGCGGTCGAGGCGGACCTCGTGCGCATCACCGCGCCCACCCTCGTCCTGGCCGGCGATCGCGACCCGGTCGCACCGCCACGATGGCGGGACCAGGCAACCCGGCTGGTGCCGGACGCCAGCCTGGTGGTGGTCCCCGCCGCCGCGCACAACGTGGTCACGACCGCCCCGACGGCGGTCGCGACCGCGATCCGCCACATCCTCGCCCCCGATCCCGCACTCACGGACAGGTGAACTCATGCGCTTCGGCAACACGGAGATCCGTCCTCTCGGCGGTGGCCTCGGCTGCCTCCTGATGATCCTCTTCTCGATCCTCGCCTCGGTGGTGCTCACCGTCCTGCTCAACCTGGTGCACTGATTCGTCCGACCCGGCGGCGCGGGCTGGTCAGCGGCGCAGGCCCAGGGCGCTGAGCACCTCCCGGGATGCCAGCCGGGCCGGGTCGAGCACCGAACGGCGGGTCCAGCGGGCCGCCGGCGCGACGATGGCCCGCCAGGCCGCCCGGAGGCCGTGCGCCACCGGCACGACCGTCACCGCCCAGACCCAGCGGACACCCCGCACCAGGGGGCGCACGGTGTGCCGCCACAACCAGCGCAACCCTCGCCCGAGCGGGCGCAGCAACAGTCGATGGAGCAGCCGCAGCACCCAGCCGGCCGTCCACCACGCACCGACCACCGCGGCGACGACCAGCCGGCCGCACCCCACGATGACCCACCAGATCCCCCGGAACAGCCCGATGAGCGCTGTGCGCAGCACCCCAGCGAGCACGCCCAGGCCACGCCACACCAGCCGACCGGCGGGCGTGACCGCCGCGCCCAGCCACCGCAGCGGCCGCAGGACCAGGTGTTCGGCGAGCCAGACCAGCACGCGGCACAGACCGACGAGCGGCGGACGCAGCGCCCTGCGGGCCAACCAGACCAGTGGCCCCCAGAGCAGCCGCCGGGCCGACCGCCCAACCGCCGACCCCAACGCGACCAGCGCGGCACCAAGCCAGACCAGCGGGGACCAGACCACCGTGCGGGCGGCCCGGGTGGCGGCGTACGCCAGCCACACCAGCGGACGCCAGATCAGGGTGCGGGCCACCCACGCGAGGCCACGCGCCAGCCAGACCAGCGGGAGCCAGAGGAGGGTGCGGGACGCCCACGTCAACGGAAGCCACAGCAGATTGCGGGCGCACCAGACCAGCGGGAGCCAGACCAGCCGGTGCAGGGCCCAGGCCAACGGGGACAGCAGCCAGTGGCGCAGGAACCGGCCAGCCGGAGCGAGCAGGTGCCGGTGCAGCAGCCGACCGGTAGCCGCGATCAGCTCCCAGAGCAGACGTACCGGCAGCACCACGACGAGCGCCACACCACGCGCGACGGCCGCGACGAGCGGGAACGCGACGGCGGCCGGCTCGGCCGTGTGCGGGGTTGGCGGGTCGAGGGTCGGCCGCGCCACCGCTGGCGCGGCCGGCTGACCGCTCCGGGGCCCAAGCAACGGCGAGCGGACGGTGGGGCGTTCGGTCACGGTGGGCACGGTAATCGGGTCGCGCCATGTCCCGGGTTGCCGGTCGCACCGTCAGGAAGGGGCCCTTCCGCTCATCAAAGGTCGACCGTGGCGAGGAGCGGATAGTGGTCGGAGGCCGTGTCCGCCGCTCCGCCACGGATCACCTGGCAGTCGCGGACCCGCTCAGCCAACGCGCGGGTGCCGAGCAGGTAGTCCAGTCGCATCCCGGCGAACTCGGCCCCGCCGAACCGGGTCGGGACGGTGAGGCCGTCGGCCTCCGGTGCTCCGGCGGCGAACGACGGCCAGAGGTCGACCAGGCCGGCGGCGAGCAGCCGGGCGATCGCGCGGGTGTCCACCTCGCCACCGGTCCGGCGCAGGTGCCGCCGCCGGTAGAGGGTGGGAATGCCGGCGAGGCGGGCGGTGTGATCGACGGTCGGGTCGAGCGAGTTGAGGTCACCGGTGATCAACGTCAGCGGCCCCTCGGAGCGTCGCATCGCGGCGACCAGCCAGTCGGCCTCCATCCGCCGTCGTCCCCCGGAGTACGGATAGAGGTGGGTGCCGAGCACGGTGAGCGGGCCGGCGGAGGTGGCCACCACGACGCGGGCCGCAGCGTGATGGAACGGCCGGCGCAGCGTCCCCGCGTCGATGACCTGCAACGGCGGCCGGACCAGCACCGCCACGGGCTGCCCGAAGCAGGACCGGGCCAGGTGGGGTGTCATCCCCACCCGGCCCGCCACCTCAGCCATGAGCCCGCCGCGGTCGAAGCCGCGCAGCTCCTGGAGGGCCAGCACGTCCGGTGCCTGCTCGTTGACGACCTGAACCACCTGATCCAGCCGGTCCGGGCCGCCGCGATCCCGACCGCCGGTGCGGATGTTCCAGGTCATCACTCGCAGCACGGTGGTGCTCAGTCGGCTCGGCCGGCCCGCGCCAGCTCGTCGTCGAGGGTGTCCACATCCTCGGACTCGATGGCCGGCTGGTTGCCTTCCTTCAGGTCGGCGTTCGGGCGGATGACGAGGTAGAGCAGCCCGATCCAGAGCGCGGAGAGCAGGATCGCGCCCATGAAGTCGGTCGGGTGGTGCATCCCCCGGTACATCCGGGAGGTGGCCACCCCGACCGGCATGATCACGGCCAACGCCACGAAGATCCAACGCCACCACCGATCGGTACGCGGCAGCACGATGACGGCGATCGCCAGCCAGATGCAGATCGTGGCCGCGATGTGCCCCGACGGGAACGACGAGGTGGGCATCTGCCCGTCCAGGTTCTCCACGGCCGGGCGCGGCCGGTCGATCGCGCGGGCCGAGGCGAGGAAGAGGGTCAGCTCACCCACCATCGCCAGCGCCACGAACAGCACCGGACGCCAGCGCCGCCACACCGCCAGCACCAGTGGGCAGAACACCAGCGAGATCAGCAGGATCGCGTGGGTGTCACCGAACTTGCTCCACCACCAGCTCACGTCGGTCAGCACCTCGGTGTGCCGCTCGGCGAACCAGCGCGGCACCTCGGTGTCGAGGGTGTCGAAGATGGTGCCCTTGGCGTGGTAGCTGACGTACGTGCCGAAGGCGTACAGCGCTCCGAACACGAGCACCCAGCCGACCAGCAGCTCGGCCACCGCCGAGCGGGGATGGGCCAGCACGTGCTCCTCGGCCGGGGCGGGGGCGATGTCGTGCCCCGCCTCCGGCTCCAGGCCCTCGGTCAGCGGCGCCACCGGGCGCCCTCGCTCACGCCGCCACAACCGGAAGGCGTACGCGGTGACGCCCAGCCACGCGGCGCCGAGCAGCCAGCCGGCCAGCACGTCCGAGATGAAGTGCACGCCCAGCGCGATCCGGGTCAGGCCGATCAGCGCCACCAGCACGCCGACACCGACGATCGCAGGCTTGCGCCAGCGGGGGGCCATCGCCGGCAGGAACACCAGCAGCAGGGCCCCGTACGCGACGAACGAGCCCAGCGCGTGCCCACTCGGGAAGCTGTTGCCGGGGGCGCTGGCGATCGGCACATCCACGACCGGGCGGAGCCGGCCGACCAGCGCCTTCAGTGACGGGTCGAGGATCAGGCCACCGACCCCGGTGATGATCAGGTAGACGGCGAGTCGTGGCTGGCGCCGGATCAGCAACCCGACCACGGCGATGGTGACCAACCAGATGAGGATCGGCCGGCCGCCCAGGTCGGTCACCGCCTCCAGGACGGTGACGAGTGCGTGGTGCGGGGCGATGAGCCCGTTGAACCACTCGGCGACCGCGTGGTCGGCGTCCTGCAACGGGCTCCACCGCACCCGGACGAGCAACAGCAGCAGCCCGAACGCCACCCCGGCGCCGGTGACGGCGACCAGACCAGCGATGCTCCGCTCGGTGAAATGACCGATCGGACGCCGCGCCACCTCTTTGACCGCGGTCACCCCGCACCTCCCTTGTCTGCCTGGCGCTGCGCTTTACCCGATCTGCGCGGCGCGTACACCAAGGTGCCGCTAGAGCGCCGTCATGTCCCCGGTGTCCAGGAGCTCGGCGCGGTCGGCCTCGGGCTCCCACAGGTCCGGTTGGGCGGGCTCCTGCACGCCGATGCGCAACGCCTCCAGCTGGGCGGCGAAGGCCAGCCCGCCGAAGAGCGCCATGCCGGTGAGGTTGGCCCAGAGCAGCAGCGCCATCATCCCGGTCAACGCGCCGTAGGTCTGCCCGAAATCGTCGCTGAACCGCACGTACGCGGCGAGCAGCAGGCTGGCCAGCCACCACAGCGCCGTGGCGATGCCGGCGCCGAAGAACAGCCAGGAGAGGCCGGGCTGCTTGCGGCGCGGCGCGCGCCGGAACAGCACCGCCACGGCGAGCACGGTCAGCCCGAGGCTCAGGGGGAAGCGGACCACGTTCCAGACGCCGTTGGCGAGGGCACCCCACTCGTAGTGCTCCCGCACCGAGTCGCCCACCGCCCCGCCGGCGACCAGGATCAGGAAGCCGGCCAACGCGGGCAGGCCAGCGGTGACGGCCAGCACGGCGGCACGGAGGTACTTCGACAGCGCCGGGCGGTCCCGCTCCACGCCGTAGATGCGGTTGGCGCCCCGTTCGATCTGGGCCATCGTGGTGGTCAGTGCGATCAGCCCGGTGAGCAGACCGAGGGTGAGCGCCAGCTCTCCGGCGTCCTCGACACGTTCGCCCTCGCCGAGCAGCTCGGCGACCATCTGCTCGCTCTGGCCGGGGGTGAGCGCGAGGACGGTGTCGGCGACCACGCGGCCGCCCTCTTCGACGCCCAGCTCACTGATCAGGCCGGTGAGGGCGATCATGAACGGCACCACGGCGAGGCAGAGTTGCAGCGCGAAGGCCCGGGAGTGGCTGAAACCGTCGCCGTAGCGAAAGCGGATGAAGGCGTCCCGCAGCAGGTGCCAGCCGCCCTGGCGGCGCAGGGTGCGCCAGGCGTCGTCGGCGGACAGCTCCGCGTCGGCCATCAGCCGGGTCTCCGGCACGATCCGGGTGCTACTCACGGCGCGCTTCCTCGATCAGCTGCTCGCCCCGCTCCCCGGCGCGTTGCGCATCGACGGCAAGGTCGGGGGCGTCCTCGGGCTGTGGGACGCAGAGCCAGAGCGCCTGGGGCCGGACCTCCGCCAGCAGCTGCCGGCCGGGGGAGATGAGGTCGCCGTCCAGCTCCCGAGGCTGGTCCCGGTTACTGGTGACCACCACGCGCCGGCCCCGGAACACCTCCATCTGCGGCACCTTGCCGCTGCGGCGGATGACCGCCCAGCCGAGCGCGAGCCAGTGCCGCAGGTTGCGCGGAGTGAGCACGGCGACGTCGAGCCAGCCGTCGTCCGGCTCGGCCTCGGTGAGCAGGCGTACCCCGCCCTGGAGCCGGCCGACGTTGGCGATCAGCACCGAGCGGGCCCGGCGGCGCACCGGCGGGCGGTCGTCGATGCGGATCTGCACCCGCATCGGCCGGTCCCGTAGGTGGCGGGCGGCGCCCACCACGTACGCCGGCCAGCCGATGCGGGCCTTGGTGGTCTCGGAGGTGGCAGCCAGCATCTGGGCGTCGAAGCCCATGCCCGCCATCACGGTGAAGTACTGGTCCTCGACGGCGCCGACGTCGAGCAGCCGTCGGCCGCGCTCGATGGCGACCTCCAGCCCGGCGGCCAGGTCGGTGGAGAGCCCCAGGTTGGCGGCGAGCAGGTTGCCGGTGCCCTGCGGCAGCACAGCGAGGGCCACGTCGGTGCCGACCAGTGCGCTGACGCAGGACATCACGGTGCCGTCGCCGCCGCAGGCGAAGACCAGGTCGACGCCGGCCTTGACGGCCTGCTCGGTCTGACCGCGGCCCGGGTCGTCAGCGGTCGTCTCGTACCACTGCGGCGCGGGCCAGCCGGCGGCGCTCAGGGCATCCTCGACGGTGCGGCGCAGTTCGTCGAGATCGTCGACCTTGACCGGGTTGACCACCACCGCGGAGCGCAGCCCGCCGTCGCCGCCCGAGGGCCGCCTGTCGTGTCCAGCATCCACGGCGCCAGTGTGCAGCACCCGGACGGCTTCAGCGACCCGGCGGGCGGCCGACGTCGGAAGTGCCACAGACAGGTTTCAACACGACAGCGCCCGTCACGCCGCCGCCCGGAGCGCGAGCTCCACCCGTCGGCGTAGATCGTCGAGGTCGACCCCGGATTCGGTGAGCACCAGCGCGCCCAGCCCGTGCCCCTCCCGGAGCACCCCGAGCAGGATGTGCTCGGTGCCGATGTGGCGGTGGCGCAGGCGCAGCGCCTCCCGCAGCGACAGCTCCAGCGCCTTCTTGGAGCGGGGCGAGAACGGGCCGCCGAGGTACCGCTTGCGCCCCCAGCGGCGGCGCGGTGCCGGCACGGCCTCGCGCAGCGCGTCCGGGCCGAAGGACTGCTCGATGCGGGCCACGATCGCGGCCAGGTCGATGCCGATCTCCCGCAGGGCCGCAGCGTCGGCGTCGCCGAGGCCGGCACCGCCGCTGGCGGTGTGCCGTCGGACGCGCTCGCGGAGGTCGTCGGCGCGCACCCCGGCGTCGGTGAGCACCTGTCTGGCCAGTCCGGCGTCGTCGGCGAGCAGCGCGAGTAGCAGGTGCTCCGTGCCGACTGGCCGCTGACCTTCGGCCCGCGCCTCCTCCAGCGCACGTCGCACGACGTCGCGCGCCCGGTCGGTGAACCGTTCGAACATCACGCCTCCCAGGATGAGTTGACCGCCGGTCGCCCGGCGTGCTTCTTGTGCACCGCCTGCCGGCTGACCTCGAGCGCGTCGGCGATCTCCTGCCAGGACCAGCCCTGTCGACGGGCGTTGTCCACCTGGACCACCTCAAGCCGCTCGAGCAGCCGGCGCAGCGCGCGGACGGCGCGCAGCCCGACCCGGGGGTCGGTGCTGCCGGCTGCCGCCGCGAGTTCTGTCGCCTGACTCATGCCGTCAACATACGTTGACACCGCCACTCGTGTCAACCCCAGTTGACGAGCCCGCGAACGGTGACAGCCCGACCCCCGGCCGTCGACGGGCCCGTCGACGACGAGAGACGCCTCTATAGTGGACAAATGGCATCGGTCAAGCAGATCCAGGTCACCTTCGACTGCGCAGAACCTGAGCGCCTCGCTCGTTTCTGGTGTGAGGTGCTGGGCTACGTCGTGCCGCCGCCACCGGAGGGGTTTGCCACCTGGGACGATTTCGATCGCTCGCTGCCGCCCGCGCATCAGGGTGCGGCGTTCGCCTGCATTGATCCCTCGGGTGTGGGCCCGCGGCTGTTCTTCCAGCGCGTTCCCGAAGGCAAGGTCGTCAAGAATCGGCTGCATCTCGACGTGCGGGTCGGCACCGGGCTCGTGGGCGGCGAGCGCCTGGCCGTGCTTGAGGCCGAATGCGCACGACTGGTCGCGCTCGGCGCGGCACGCGTGCGACTACTGCCTGCCGATGACGACAACGAGTCGTGCCTCGTGATGCAGGACATCGAGGGCAACGAGTTCTGTCTCGACTGAGTGGCCGCGAAGGTGGCACCTTCGCTGGGAACCCACACCGATCCGGCCCGCCGCCGCGCCTATCCGACTACCCTCGGTCAGGGACAGCTTGGCCGCGCCGGGCGCGACGCCCGGGAGGTGATAGCGGATGGCCGCACCCGCCGACGCAGCGGTGCTGGTTGGCCTCGGGTCGGATCACGACCTCCCGGTCGTCGAACAGGCCGCGCAGGAGGCCGCCGGGCAGGGCCGGCCACTGCACCTGCTGCACACCTTCGACTGGCACGCGGCCTTCGCCGCGGACACCGTCGCCGTGCCCCGCGACCAGGCCGAAGAGCTGATCACGCGGGCCGCGCAACTCGCCCACCAGACCGAGCCAGGGCTGACCGTGCAGGCCGAGATCGTCGAGAGCGCCATGCTGCCCACGCTCATCCGCCGGTCGGAGGCGGCCTTCCTGCTGGCCGTCGGCGACAGCGGAATGGCGGGCAGCGGCCAGTGCGTCCCGGCCGAAACGCCTGCCGTGCAGTTGGCCGCACGGGCCGGCTGCCCGCTGTTGGTGGTCCGCCGCGAGCCGCCGCCGCAGGGCCCGGTGCTGGTCGGGGTGGACGGCTCACCCAGCGCACACCTCGCTCTGCAGTGGGCCGTGACGTGCGCGGCCCACCGGGGCGCCCGACTTGTGGCGCTGCGGGTGGTGGAGTACGACGAGGACACCGACGCGGTCGCCGAGCAGCTCAGCGAGGCGCTGGCCCGGCACACCGTCAGCCACGGCGCGGTGCCTACCGAATGCCGCGTCGTGCATGGCGACCCCAGCCAGGTGCTGATCGACACGTCCCGCACCGCACAGGTGGCGCTCGTCGCCGCCCGCGGCGACGAACCCGCCCGGGCCATGCTGGGAGCGGTCGCCCAGTCCCTGCTCTACCACTCCCCGGCCCCGGTGATCGTCGTCCGCGGCCTGGCCGAGGTGCCGCTGACCGGGCCCGACGCCCGCCCGGTGCGGGACCAACGGCCCTGACCCGGGGCGTCCGCAGCGGCGAAGCTGGACGCCGGACGGCCCCCTACCCGCGAGAGGCAGCATGATGGACACCGCTCTCGACGTGCACCGCGCCCTCACCGACGACGAGCTGCGCCGGCTGGATGCCTACTGGCGCGCCGCGAACTACCTCACCGTCGGGCAGATCTACCTGCTGGGCAACCCGCTGCTGCGGGAGCCGCTGACCCGCGATGACATCAAGCCTCGACTGCTCGGGCACTGGGGCACCAGCCCCGGGCTCAACCTGATCTACGCCCACCTCAACCGGGTGATCGTCGCGCGCGACGTCAACGCCATGCTGGTGACCGGCCCCGGGCACGGCGGCCCGGCCATCGTGGCCAACACCTGGCTGGAGGGCACCTGGTCGGAGCGTTACCACGACGTCGCGCGCGACGAGGCGGGGATGTCCAAGCTCTTCCGCCAGTTCTCCTTCCCGGGCGGCATCCCCAGCCACGTCGCGGCGGACGTGCCAGGCTCGATCCACGAGGGCGGCGAGCTGGGGTACGCGTTGAGCCACGCCTACGGCGCCGCGTTCGACCACCCGGACCTGGTGGTGGCCTGCGTGGTCGGCGACGGCGAGGCGGAGACCGGGCCGCTGGCCGGCAGCTGGCTCTCCGACGTGTTCCTCAACCCGGCGCGCGACGGTGCGGTGCTGCCCATCCTGCACCTCAACGGTTACAAGATCGCCAACCCGACCGTACTGTCCCGGATCCCCGAGGCCGACCTGCTCGATCTCATGCGCGGATCGGGCTACCAGCCGTACGTGGTGGCCGGCGACGACCCCGCCCAGGTGCACCGCATCCTCGCGGCGACACTGGACCGCGCTCTGGACGAGATCGCCGAGATCCAGCGGCGGGCCCGCTCCGGGGGCGTCGTCGAACGTCCCCGCTGGCCGATGATCATTCTGCGTACGCCGAAGGGCTGGACCGGCCCCCGCGAGGTCGACGGCACACAGGTGGAGGGCACGTACCGTGCCCACCAGGTGCCGCTGTCGGGGGTACGCGACAACGCGGCTCACCTGGCCGAGCTGGAGCACTGGCTGCGCAGCTACCGGCCGGAGGAGCTGTTCGACGCCACCGGCGCGCCGGTGGAGGAGCTGCGGGCGCTGCCGCCGCGCGGCGACCGGCGGATGAGCGCCAACCCGGTCACCAACGGTGGCCTGGTGCTGCGCGACCTGAGCCTGCCCGACTTCCGCGAATACGGCGTGGACGTCCCCGAACCGGGCAAGACGATGGCCAGCGCGACCGGGACGCTCGGCCCGTGGATCCGCGACGTCATCGCCGCCAACCCGCAGACGTTCCGACTCTTCGGCCCGGACGAGGTCGCCTCCAACCGGCTGGGCGCCGCGTTCGAGGTGACCGACCGGGCGTGGGTGGCCGCCACCGTGCCCGGTGACGACCACCTCTCCCCCGACGGCAGGGTCATGGAGGTGCTCTCCGAGCACCTGTGCCAGGGCTGGCTGGAGGGCTATCTCCTGACCGGCCGACACGGCGTGTTCACCAGCTACGAGGCGTTCATTCACATCGTCGACTCGATGCTCAACCAGCACGCCAAGTGGCTGAAGGTGACCCGGGCCATTCCCTGGCGGCAACCGATCGCCTCGCTGAACTACCTGCTGTCCAGCCACGTCTGGCGTCAGGACCACAACGGCTTCTCCCACCAGGACCCGGGCTTCATCGACCACGTGGTCAACAAGAAGGCCGAGGTGGTGCGGGTCTACCTGCCACCGGACGCCAACACTCTGCTCGCCACGATGGACCACTGCCTGCGCAGCCGGCACTACATCAACGTGGTGGTGGCCGGTAAGCAGCCGGCGCCGAACTGGCTGACGATGGCCGAGGCGATCCAGCACACCCGGCGTGGCCTGGGAATCTGGGATTGGGCCAGCAACGACGGCGGCAGCGAGCCGGACGTGGTGCTCGCCTGCTGCGGCGACGTGCCCACCCTGGAGACGCTGGCCGCCGCCGAGCTGCTGCGCCAGCACCTCCCCGAGCTGAAGGTACGACTGGTCAACGTGGTCGACCTGATGCGACTCCAGCCGGACACCGAGCACCCGCACGGCCTGACCGACAGCGAGTTCGACACCATCTTCACCAAGGATCGGCCGATCATCTTCGCGTACCACGGCTACCCGTGGCTGCTCCACCGACTCACCTACCGCCGCACCAACCACGACAACCTGCACGTGCGCGGCTACAAGGAGGAGGGCACCACCACGACCCCGTTCGACATGGTGATGCTCAACGACCTGGACCGCTTCCACCTGGTCATCGACGTCATCGACCGGGTGCCCGGCCTGGGCGCGCGCACGGCGCACCTGCGCCAGCAGATGATCGACGCCCGCCAGTCGGCGCGCGACTACACCCGCCAGTACGGCGAGGACGACCCCCAGGTCGCCGAGTGGCGCTGGGTCCGCGAAACCGACCCGACCAACCCCTGAGGAGGACGACGTGCGTGACGCTGAGATCCTGGTTGGCTACGACGGCTCCACCGACTCCTCCGTAGCCCTGAACTGGGCGCTGGAGGAGGCTCGGCACAGCGGCCAACCGGTGCGGCTGGCGTACGTCTTCGAATGGTTGACCGTGGCCGGCTGGGTCGGCCCGGGGGTGGCGCCGGGGATCTGGCCGGACGACACCGCCCGCCGGCAGGTCGAGGACCTGGTGCGCAAGGCTGCGGCGGACGCCGACGCCGCGCACCCCGGGCTCACGATCACCGGCGAGGTGTACGACGGGCCGCCGGCTCTGGTGCTGCAGGAACGCTCCGCCGAGGCCGGGCTGCTGGTGCTCGGCAGCCGAGGCCACGGCGGGTTCGGTGGTCTGCTGGTCGGATCGACGGCGGTATCGGTCGCCGCGCACGCACACTGCCCGGTCGTGGTGGTCCGGGACGGGCCCGGCAGCGCTCTTACCGACGCGTCGCCAGGCCCGGTGGCGGTCGGCGTGGACGGCTCGGAGCAGTCGCTGGTGGCGCTCGGCTTCGCGGCCGAACGGGCGGCGCAGCGGCAGGTGCCGCTGCGCGTGCTGCACGCCTGGACACCGGGCCCCGGCGGGGCGGCCGGGGTGCCCGACGAGCGGGCCGCGGTGGAGGAGGCGCTGGAGCCGTGGCGGCGGACGTTCGCCGACCTGAGCATCAGCGTGGACCTGGTCCCGGGCAGCCCGGCGGCGATGCTGATCGAGGCCAGCCGCGACGCGCGGCTGGTGGTGGTCGGCAGCCGAGGCCGGGGCGGGCTGGCGGGAATGCTGCTCGGCTCGGTCAGCCAGCAGCTGATCCAACACGCCAACTGCCCGGTCGCGGTGGTCCGGGAACGCTGATCCCGGGCCCGGGATCAGCGGGGCTCGGGCTCCGGGTCGGACGGGTCGAGCGAGAAGAACTCCTCCTCTTCCTGTGCCAGGTGCAGACGGAGCACGGCGTCCAACCCGTAGAGGGTGGCCAGCAAGTCGGGCACCTGGTCCGGACGCAGCCGGCCGTTGGTGGTCTGGGCGAGCTGGGCCCCGAGCAGGTCGACCTGACGGCGGATCTCCACGTGTGCCCGACTCATCGTCGCGGTGGCCGATCCGCTGCCCAGCGGGTCGGCCAGCGCCGGATAGAGCTGCCGTTCCTCGGTGGCCTCGTGCGGCAACACCTGGTCGGCCAGCCGGCGGTGCGTCTCCCGCACCGCTGGCAGGCACCTCGGCGAGCCAGGGTCGGTGGCGACCAGGTCGGCGGTGTCGCGCAGCCCGGCCAGCACATCGCGTACCGCCTGGTGCTCCCCGGCGAAACGCGCGAGCAGCTCCCGGGTGCGCGGTGGGACGTCACGTCGGCGCAACCCGCCACCGAGGGCCCGCAACGCGTTGAGGATGACCACCACGTCGATGCCCTCCTGCAGGAACGCGCCAGCGACCGGGGGCAGCCGGCCGGCCGCCGCCGCGAACATCGCCAGCACCGCCAGACCCATCCCGACGGTGGCGCTCTGTACGGCGATGCGCCGGGAGTACCGGGCGATCTCCACCGCGTCGGCGAGCCGGTCCAGCCGGTCCACGGTGAGCACCGCGTCGGCCACGTCCGCCGAGGCGCTCGCGCCGGTCGCGCCCATCGCCACGCCCACGTGTGCCTGAGCCAGTGCCGGCGCGTCGTTCACCCCGTCGCCGACCATCACGGTGACCGCCCGGTCGGCTTCCGCCCGAACGCGGTTCACCTTCTCCTGCGGCGTGCAGCGGGCGAGCACGTCGTCCACACCGACCGCCTCGGCGACCTGGGCGGCGGTGGCCGGTCGGTCACCGGTGACCATCACGATGCGCCGCAGCCCCGCCGCGCGCAGCCGGCGGACGGTCCGGCGGGCGTCGGGGCGTACCGGGTCCTCCAGCAGGATCGCGCCGAGCGGGCCGTCGTCGTCGCTGACCCACACCGTGGACCAGCCGGCCAGCTCGGTGCGGGCGCGCGCGCGATCCGCCCAGTCGGGCAGCTCACCGGTGAACTGGCCGACCCGGATGAGTCGCCCGTCGACCCGGCCGCTCACCCCCCGGCCCGGCTCCTCGGTCACCCCGGTCGGCTCGGTCAGCGCCAGCCCTCGCTCGCGGGCCTGCCGGACCAGCGCGGTGGCCAGCACGTGCGGGGAGAGTTGCTCGACCGAGGCGGCCAGCCGCAGCACCTCGTCCCGGTCGCCGCCCGGGGCGACCACCGTCTCGGCGGCGCGCGGACGCCCGGCCGTCAGGGTTCCGGTCTTGTCCACCAGCAGGGTACGAGCCCGCCCGAGCAGCTCCAGCGCACCACCGTCGCGGACCAGCACCCCGCGCCGGGCCACCCGGGACAGCCCGGACACGATCGCGATCGGGGTGGCCAACAGCAGCGGGCAGGGGGTGGCTACCACCAGCACCGACACCGCCCGGACCACATCGCCGGAGAGCAGCCAGGCCAGGCCGGCCACGATGAGCGTGAACGGCACGAACGCGGCGGCGTACCGGTCCGCCAGCCGGACCATCGGGGCCTTGTGGGCGGTCGCCTCCTCGGCCAGCCGCACGATTCCGGCGTAGGTGCTCTGCGCCGCGTTCTTCGTCGCCCGCATGCCGAACCCCGCACCGGCGTTGACGACACCACTGGCCACTGCCTCACCAACCGTTCGCTGGACCAGCCGCGACTCCCCGGTCACCACCGACTCGTCCAGGGTGGCTGCCTCGTCGATGGTCCCGTCGACCGGCACCACGTCCCCCGGGCCGACCAGCAACCGGTCCGCCGCCGCCACCTGGTCCAGCGGCACCACCTCGATCGCGCCGCCCGGCCCGCGCCGTCGCGCGGTACGCGGAGCGCGCTCCAGCAGGGCCCGTAGGTCGCGGGTGGCCCGCTGCTGCGCGTACGCCTCCAACGATCGTCCGGTCGCCACCATCACCGCGATCACCGCCCCGGCCAGGTACTCCCCGACCCCGAGCGCACCGGCCAGGGCCAGCACGGCGATCACGTCCACGCCGAAGTGCCGGTGCCACAGCGCCCGCAGCATCGACCAGACGGCGGGCAACAGCGCGACCACCGTGACGGTCGCCCAGACCAGGTCGGCCGCGTCGGCCCGCCCAGCGATCTGCAGCACGGCACCCGCCAGCACCGCGGCGGTGAGCCCGACCAGCGGCGTCCACGCCCACCAGCGGCGGATGCGGCGTCGGGCCGGCTGTTCCGGCACACACTCGGTCGGCTCCGCCCTCACCTGCGCATCGTCGCAGCTGAGGACCGCCACCGGCCGGACACGGGGCTTTTCGCCGGTCCGGCGGCGACCAGTTGCGGCGGACCGCGGGGTGGGCGATCGGAAGGCGGGCCGGTGGCGGGCGGACGGACCCGGGTCGGGTCGGGCGGGGCGGGTCGGGGCGGTGGCGTGACGACCCGGCGGGGTCGGGACCTGCGGCCCGTGCGGGACGCCGCCGCATGCCACAGGATGGAGCGGCGAGCCACGCAGGCACCCAGCGGTGAGGCACGATGAGCAGAGATGGAAAGGTCGTGACCATGAGTCAGGAGAGCCAGCTGATCACCGCGCTGGCGGAGGCCGCCGCCACCGCCGGCCACGCCCCCTCGGTGCACAACACCCAGCCGTGGCGTTGGCGGGTGCTGCCCGACGCGCTTGAGCTGCGCTCGGTCGCCGACCGGCAGCTCGCCGCCACCGACCCGGAGGGCCGACTGCTCGCGATCAGCTGTGGCACCGCCCTGCACCACGCCCGGTTGGCGCTGGCGGCCGAGGGGTGGCGGGCCGTGGTGGAGCGGCTGCCCGACCCGGGCGACAGCGAGCTGCTGGCCCGACTGACCGACCTGAGCCGGACCGCGGCCGACCCGGACGCCATGCGCATGGTGCAGTGCATGCAGATCCGACACACCGACCGGCGGCCGGTCAGAGACGAGCCGGTGCCGTCCACCGCGATCAAGGAGATCACCCAGGCGGTCACCGCCGAGGGCAGCCGGCTGCAGATCCTCGACCACGACCAGATGTTGGAGCTGGCCGCCACCGCTGGGCACGCCGACACGGTCGAGGCCGAGGATCCGGAGCTGCGCGCCGAGCTGGCGTACTGGACCAGCCGTGCCGGCGACGGCACCGGCCTGCCGCCGGAGGTGCTGCCCGAGCAGCCTCCGCAGACCACCGTGCCGGGTCGCGACTTCGGCCGCCCCGGCAGCCTGCCGGTCGGTCCCGGCCACGACCGCATGGCGATGTACGCGATGCTGCACGGCGACGAGGACGAACCGGACAGCTGGCTGCGCGCTGGCGAGGCGCTCTCCGCCGGCTGGCTGACCGCCACTCGGCTCGGCGTGTCGGTGGTGCCGCTCAGCGCGGTGGTGGAGGTGCCCGGCACCCGGCAGACCCTGCGTCAGCTCCTCTCCGGGATCGGCTTCCCGTACATCGTGCTGCGGTTGGGCATCGCGGACCCGGCGCACGCGGGTCCGCCGCACACGCCGCGGCTGGCCACCGCGCAGGTGGTCGACACCTCCGCGGTCCGCGCCGAGCAGGGCTGACGAGTCTGACCCCGAGGGAAACCGGAGCTACCATCGCCCGGTGACCAGCAGCGTGCCGCAACCCCGTCAGGAACCGCCAGCGACCCCGTCGCTCGGGCTGAGCCCGCTGTCACGTGTGCGCCTCGACGAGCTGCTGCAGGAGATGCTGGTCCGGGTCGGCGAGGTGGTCACCAGCCGGGAGCGGCTGCGCGCCCTGCTCGACGCGGTGGTCAGCATCGGCACCGACCTGGATCTGCGCACCACCCTGCAACGCATCGTGGAGGCGGCCTGCGAGCTGGTCGGCGCCCGGTACGGCGCCCTGGGCGTGATCGGTCCGGACCGCCTGCTGCACGACTTCATCGTGTACGGCATCACCCCCGAGCAGCACGAGCAGATCGGCGACCTGCCACACGGGCGGGGCGTGCTCGGTCTGCTCATCGACGACCCCCGGCCGCTGCGGATGCCGGACATCACCCAGCATCCGCGCTCGTTCGGCTTCCCGGCCAACCACCCGCCGATGCACAGCTTCCTGGGGGTGCCGGTACGCATCCGCGACCAGGTGTTCGGCAACCTCTACCTGGCGGAGAAGCAGGGCGGCGCGCAGTTCACCGAGGACGACGAGGAGATCGTCGTCGCGCTCGCCGCCGCCGCCGGCGTGGCCATCGAGAACGCCCGCCTGTACGCCCTGGCGCACCGGCGGGAACGCTGGCTGGCCGCCACCGCCGAGATCACCACGGTGCTGCTCGGGGAGGTACGCCGTACCGACGCGTTGGCGTTGGTCGCCCGTCGCGCCCGGGAGGTCGCCGAGGCGGAGCTGGCGCTGGTGCTGCTCTACGACACCGACAGCGCGCAGTTCACCGTGGAGGTGGTCGACGGCGCCGACGAGCAGGCCCGAGGGCTGGTCGGCGCGGTCCTGCCGTTCGCCGACACCAGCTTCGGCGCGGCGGTCGTCAAGGGCCAGCACGACCAGGTGGACAATCTCGCGCACGCCGCACCGTGGCCGGCGGTGCTGGACACCGGGCCGGCGGTGATCTCACCACTGACCACCGCCGAGACCCTGCACGGCGTGCTGGTCGTGGCGCACCGGCCGGAGCGCGGCGGTGGTGCCAGCGAGGAGGACGTGGCCCTGCTGGGCAGCTTCGCCGGGCAGGCGGCGCTGGCCATGGAGCGTGCCCGTGGCCAGGAGGAGCGGGAGCTGCTGGTGGTCCTGGAGGACCGCGAACGGATCGCCCGCGACCTGCACGACGTGGTGATCCAGCGGCTCTTCGCCACCGGCCTGCAACTACAGAGCGCCGCACCGATGATGGCCCGCCCGGAGGTGGCCAAGCGGATCAACGCGGCCGTCGACGACCTGGACGCCACCATCCGGGACATCCGCCGGACCATCTTCGAGCTGCGTACACCCATGACCGCGGCGCTGCGTACCGAGATCCGTGAGGCGATCGAGGTGGCCGCCGAGTCGCTGGGCCACAAGCCCCGCCTGGAGCTGACCGGGCCGGTGGACAGCGCGGTCCCGGACGCGGTCCGCCCGGACCTGACCGCCGTGCTGCGCGAAGCGCTGTCCAACGCGGTCCGCCACGCGCGGGCCGACCAGGTCACCGTGGCCGTACGCGTCGACGGCGGCCACGTCACCGTCACCGTCACCGACGACGGGGTGGGCTGCGACCCGGCCGCCGCCCGGGGCGGGCTGGTCAACCTGCGCGAACGCGCCGAACGTCACGCCGGCACCTTCACGGTCCGCCCGGTCGAGCCGCACGGCACCGAGGTGAGCTGGTCCGTGCCGCTGCGCGACTGACCCGCGAGGGTCGGGTCAGGGGGTCTTGCCGAGCAGGCGGGTGGCCAGGACGGCGGCCTGGGTGCGGCGCTCCAGGCCCAGCTTGGCCAGCACGCTGGAGACGTAGTTCTTCACCGTCTTCTCCGCCAGGAACATCCGCCCGGCGATCTCCCGGTTGGTCAGCCCCTCCGCCACGTACTCCAGGATTCGCCGCTCCTGCTCGGTGAGCGACTTCAGCTCGCGCGGCTGCTCGACGCCGTTGCGGATGCGCTCCAGCACCCGGGTGGTGATCGCCGGGTCGAGCAGCGACTGACCGGCCGCCACCCGGCGCACCGCGTCGACCAGGTCGGTGCCCCGGATCTGCTTGAGCACGTATCCGGCGGCACCCGCCATGATCGCCGCGAACAGCGCCTCGTCGTCCTCGTACGAGGTGAGGATCAGGCCCTTGATGGACGAGTCGACGGCGCGGACGTCGCGGCACACGTCGATGCCGTTTCCGTCGGGCAGCCGTGCGTCGAGGATCGCCACGTCGGGCCGCAACGCCGGGATACGCCGGGCCGCCTCCTGCGCGGAGCCGGACTCGCCGACCACCTCGATGTCGCCGCTGCTCTGCAGCAGGTCGGCCAGGCCACGGCGGACGACTTCATGGTCATCGAGGAGGAACACGCGGATCATCCCTCGTTTCTACCCGCATCGTGCGTCAAGTGCACGGGCCGAAGGTCCCGACCAGGCCGGACCGAGGTCCGGGGCGGTGGCGCTCGGGCCTGCGGGGGCGGTCGGGCCCGACGAATCGGGACGTACGGCCCTGCTGGTCACCCACCCGCCGGGCGGAGCGTAGGGGTGGCCAGCGGTCGCGGCGTTCCCCGCCGCCGGCCCACCGCGAAGGGAGCACCGCCATGGACATCGTCGGCTACACCGCGGACCACCTGCGGGCCGCCGCCGTGGACGCGGTCCGGGCACCGTCGTTGCACAACACCCAGCCGTGGCGGCTGCGGCTGCGCGACGGCGGCATCGAGGTGCTGGCCGACCCGACCCGCCGGCTGCCGGCGACCGACCCGAGCGGCTGGGGTGTCCGGATCGCCTGCGGCGCGGCGCTGTTCAACCTGCGGATGGCCCTGGCCGTGGCCGGCGTCCCGGCCCGGGTGCGGCTCCGGCCCGACCCGGCCGAGCCGGACCTGCTGGCCCGGCTGGTGCCGGACATCCCGCGCCGGCCCTCCCCCGCCGAGCAGGGCCTGTACGCGGCCATCCCCCGCCGGTTCAGCAACCGGATGCCGTTCTGGCCCGACCCGGTGCCGGCCGACGCCCGGTGGCGGCTCGGCGAGGCGGCCCGTGCCGAGCAGTGCTGGTTGGAGCTGCTGATCGGGGTGAGCGCGGTCTCCGCGTTCGGCGAGATCGCCCGCAGCGCGCACCGGGTGCTGGAGCGGGACCCCGCGTACCGGGCGGAGCGCGAGCGGTGGCTGCGCCGGGAACCCGCGCCGGACGGCGTACCCGCCTCGGCCGGCGGCCCGCAGGGTGAGCCGCAGGACACGCTGCCGACGCGTGCCTTCGGTGGGCGTGACCGGGCCCCGGGGCGGGACTTCGAGCCGGAGCCCCTGGTGGGGGTGCTCGGCTCGGTGGGCAACACCGCCGTGGACCAGGTGATCGCCGGCCAGGCCCTGCAGCGGCTGCTGCTCACCGCCACCGATGCCGGGCTCAGCGTGTCGATGCTGTCCCAGCCGATCGAGGTGCCCACCGCACGGGAGCAGCTGCGGCTGTCGCTGGGGCGGCTCGGCACGCCGCAGATGGTGCTACGGATCGGGTACGGCCAGCCGGGCCGGCCGACCCCCCGGCGGGGCGTGGACGAGGTGGTGGACCTGCCGGTCGTGCAGAGCTGAGCCGGCACACATCAGCCGCACCCCGTCGACGGCGAACGCCCCGTTCAGGCCATGAGCAGCTCCGCCTCCCGGGCGGCGTCCAGCCCCACCGGCTCCCGGGCCGGCCGACCGGCGCGCGGCGGCACCGACCCCACCGCGCGCAGCCAGCGCCAGGTGTCGGCGGCGGTGTCGGCCACCGGGCGGCAGGTCAGCCCCGCCGCGTACGCCTTCTGCACCCCGCGCTCCTGCATCCACCGGAACTCGTGACCCTCCGGAACCCAGATGGGCAGGTCGTTCCACGGGACCACGCCCGCGGCCAGGATCGGCGCCGGATCGGTCCAGCGCAACCGGGCGGCGGAGCCGGTCACCGCTACGACCGCGTCGAGCAGCTCACCCATCGTGGTGTGCCCCGGTTGGCTGATCACGTTGAACGCCCCACCGACCCCCTCGGCGGCGCGGTCCAACGTCCATGCGGCCAGGTCGCGCACGTCGATGTACTGCACGGGCAGATCCGCCGGGCCGGGCGCGAGCACGTCACCGCCCCGGGCCACCCGCTGCAACCACCAGGGCAGCCGGCCGATGTCCTCCCCCGGCCCGAGGATCAGCCCGGCGCGCACCAGCAGCGCCCGCTCGCCGAAGACCTCCGTCGCGGCCAGTTCCCCGCCCGCCTTGCACTCCGCGTAGTCTCCCCCGGTGGCATCGGCGGCAGCCGTGTCCACAGTGGGCGCATCTTCGCCGACCTGCGGCGGCACCGGCAGGGCGTAGACCGAGCCGCTGGAGATGTAGGCGTAGTGCGGGACCGCACCCACCAGCGCGCGAGCCGCGTCCCGTACCCCCCGGGGCGCACCGTCCCAGGTGTCGACCACCAGGTCCCAATCGCCGCCGGCCAGCGCCGCCAGGCCGTCCGGCGCCGTCCGGTCACCGCGCAACCGCTGAACGCCAGGCGGGACGGTGCCGTGCATCCCCCGGTTGAACACCGTCACCGACCAGCCACGGCGGACCGCCTCGGTGACCGTCGCCCCACCCACGAAACCCGTCCCGCCCAGCACCAGCAGTCTCATGCGCTCCACCCTGCCGGCACGGGACAGCAGACGGCACCCCTGTTCACCGGTAGCGGATCTGCCCGTGGCAGAACCGTCAGGTGAGCAACCGATCCAACGGCTGTGGGATGCCGCTCGGGTCGAGGGCGCGCACGAGCGCTCGGGCGTAGCGGGCCTTCCGGCCGCTCATCGTGCCCATGAAGCGGCGTAGTTGCCGCTCGATCGGCCGCCCGCGCTGCGCCGGCTGGTTCTGGAAGATCCGGAACCTGGCCAGATCCCGCTCGGCGGCGATGACCCGCTCGACGCCGGAGCTGCCCAGCGCACGGATCAACTCGTCCTCCAGGTCGGTCACGCACACGTGGAAGCCGAGCGCCCGCATCGTCGAGCGGGTCAGGTCGGTGCCGAAGCCGGCCTGCTCCAACCCGCGCCGGAAGAAGCCCTCCTCGGCCTCGTCGCAGAGCCCTCGTACGGTCAGCGCCAGCCCGTGCGCCCCGAAGAGCCGCAGGTAGCGAGCGACACCCATCGCGCCACCGATCGGGACGACGCACACGCCCTCGCCGGCCAGGTCGAGGTCACGCCGCTCGGCCAGCGTCTCCACCGCGCACTGGTCGCTGAACCCCTCGACGAGCACGACCACGCGCAGGCCGCCGGCCAGTTCACGGGCCACTGTGGCGGCTGCCGCGGCGTCCGCGCCGCCGGCCGCCCACGCGTGCACGGCGGTTCGGAAGCGGTCCGGCTCTCGCACAGGTCAGAGTCTCGCAACGGCCGACGAGGACCGCCACCGGATTGTGCACGGGAACGGCCCGTCACCGGGTCTCCGGTAACGAGCCGTCTTTTCTGGTGGGCGATACTGGGTTTGAACCAGTGACCTCTTCCGTGTCAGGGAAGCGCGCTCCCACTGCGCCAATCGCCCGTGGTGACCGCCCGACCCGGAAGCCAGGCCCTCAGGGCAGATCGCGAGCGGACGACGGGATTCGAACCCGCGACCCTCACCTTGGCAAGGTGATGCGCTACCAGCTGCGCTACGTCCGCACGTCCCCGACAAGCGTCGGCGACAGGTGAACTCTACCCGATGCCAAGATCGCTTGGCGCGGCGCCCTGAGGGCGGTGGCGATTGCGCTGGTCGACAGTGGGGTAATGAAGAACCTCGACAGCGCACCCCCATCCCCCTTAAGGAGGCTGTCGTGGGTATCGGCACCAGCATCTTCCTGATCGCGCTCGGCGCGATCCTCACCTTCGCGCTCGACGCGAGCGTCGGCGGCATCAACCTCGACGTGGTCGGCTGGATTTTGATGGGGGCCGGCGTGCTCGGCCTGATCATGACCACGCTGATCTGGGGTCGCCGCCGCCAGGTGGTCACCACCACCGAGCAGCCGGTGGAATACCGGCAGGTCGAGGAGCGGCGGGACATCGCCCCGCCGCTGTGACACGACCCCCGTCCATCGCCAGCGGATCAACCGATCTCGGGCCGGCCACCTCGATGAAGGTGGCCGGCCCGTCGCACCCGTGCACACCGCAGGAGGCTCCGAGCGCGGCGCAGCCCGCACCGCTCACCGCATCAGCGCGTTGAGCGTGCCGTAGTCGAGGGCGTTCGCCAGTGCGCCGTACGTGCCCGCACCGAGCGCCTCGACCGCCGCGCGGCGGGCAACCGCGTACGCGGCCTCCGCGACCGACGAGCCGAGGCTCACCCGGGCCACCCCCAGCCGGGCCAACTCCCCCACCGAAGGCGCACCCGGCCCGGCGAGCACGTTCAGCGGCGCCGGCACCGCCTGCACCAGCGCGCGGATCGCCACCGGGTCGACCACACCGGGCACGAAGATGCCGTCCGCGCCGGCTGCGAGATAGGCGGCGGCCCGGGCGACGGTCTCGTCGACGTCCTCGGCGCCGCTGAGGAACGTGTCGATCCGGGCGTTGACGTAGAGCGGCAGCCCTGCCGCGTCGGCCGCGCCCCGCACCGCGCGGATCCGGGCGCACTGGTCGGCCACGTCGCGCAACGGTGCGCCGGCCGCACGTCGGGCGTCCTCGATGTTCACGCCGACGGCACCGGCATCGAGCACCGCGCGGGTGGTCATGCCGACCTCCGCCGGTGTCGCACCGTACCCGGACTCGATGTCCGCGGTGACCGGCAGCGACACCGAGGCGGTAACCCGGCCGACCAGGTCGACGGCCGCGTCGCGGCCGAGGACGTCGCCGTCGGGTGCACCCAGGCTCCAGGCGACGCCGGCGCTGGTGGTGGCCACCGCGCGGGCGCCGGCGGCCGCCACGATGCGGGCGCTCGCGGCATCCCAGGCGTTGACCAGGACCAACGGCGACCCGGGGAGGTGGAGGTACTGGAACAGTTCAGCTCGGGTGTGGTGTTCGCTCACCCGGCAAGTCTCGGCTGGCCACGACCCCGGCGGTAAGAACGATCGACAAAGTACCGCCGGTCACAGGTGCCGAAACGGCCGCCCTCACGTGACCTTTTGAACCGGTCCGCGAGGCGATCCCGGCCTGACCAAACCATTGACTATGGGGGTCAGACAGCGTTGTCTTTCACGTGGCGCCTGGTGAAGGAGAGGAGTGGTCGAAGACGTGTCCCTCGTGTTCTGCGTTAGCGCTGACGTGTCGGTGCGTGAACGAATGGTCCGGCGGCTGGACGGGCTCGGCACTCTGGTGATCTGCACCGACCTAGCAGAGCTGCAGGCGATGATCGGCCCGCCCATGATCGGCGCACCAGCCCCGCTCCTCGGCCCCGCGACCACCCCGGTCGCCGCTCCGCCCGCCGCCACCGCATCAGCCGTCACCCCCGTCGCCGGTCGGATCAGCCTCCGCGACCTCGACATCGATCCGCTCGACCACCTGGTGACCTGGCGCGGACAGCCGCTGGCCCTGACCCGCCTCGAACGCCACCTGCTCACCCAGCTCGCCACCGCACCGGTCGGAGTCTGGACGTACGAGAGGCTCTTCGAGTCGGTCTGGGGCTGTGCGTACCTCGGCGACACGTCGATCCTGCACTCGGCCGTGAAGCGGTTACGCCGCAAACTGCGCGCGGCCGATGACACCCTGAGCGTGCACACCGTACGCGGGATCGGTTACCGGCTGAGCGTGACCTGAGGCCGCGCCCCGGGGACAGAGCCGCGCCCGGTGGACACAAGCGAAACGGCTCGTCACCGGAGATCCGGTAACGAGCCGTCGACCTGCTCATCCAACTGGTGGGCGATACTGGGTTTGAACCAGTGACCTCTTCCGTGTCAAGGAAGCGCGCTCCCACTGCGCCAATCGCCCGTGCTTGTTGCCGAGGTGGGGACGGGATTTGAACCCGCGTACACGGCTTTGCAGGCCGTTGCCTCGCCTCTCGGCCACCCCACCGAGGTTGCCCCCGTCATACATGGCGGCAGCTCCGAGCGGACGACGGGATTCGAACCCGCGACCCTCACCTTGGCAAGGTGATGCGCTACCAGCTGCGCTACGTCCGCACGCCCCCGGACGTTCCCGGGTGACGGATGAGAACTTTAGCCGAGCCGGTGAGCGACTGCCAACTCGGGGTCGCCTCGGCGCGTCCCGCCCAGGAACGGGCAGGATCGGGGTCACCGCCAGCGGGCTTCCTAGGGGGCTGGTCTGGTGCTCCGACCCGCCGCCGACCGTCACACTCCGGCATCGCCGGATCATGATCGCCACCCCCGCGCCGGACGCCGGCCGGCAGACCTCTCCGTGCTCCGGCCAGTGGTAGCGGACCTCGACGAACGCTCCCAGGACAACGATCCACGGCACCCCGAGGAAGTGTCCGGCTTCCGACTGTCGCGTCGCGAATCGGACGGTAGTGGTAACTGTTCGTGTTCAGTCGGATGGGCTACGGTAACGGTCGTGACGAGACGTGCGGCCGAGATCCGCCTGGATGCCCTGCTGCGCACCGCCTGTGACGTGATCGTGGAGCGCGGGCTGGCCAACACCCGGACGGCGGACGTGGCGCAGGCCGCCGGCGTGAGTCAGGCGTTGGTTTTCTACCACTTTGCCACCAAGGACCGGCTACTCGCGCAGGCTTTCGCGTACGCGGTCGAGCAGGATCTGGCCCGGCTGGACGCGGTGACCCGCTCCTCGGCCCCACCACTGACCAAGCTCCGCCGGATCCTCAAGCTCTACACCCCGGCCGGGCGGGCAACCTCCTGGTCAATGTGGATCGACGGCTGGTCCGAGTCGCTGCGTACACCGGAGTTGGAAAAGGTCTCCCGCCGGCTCGATCTGCGCTGGCGACAGGACCTGGCCGCGGTGATCTCCGCCGGGGTGGCCGACGGCACCTTCCAGTGCGCCGACCCGGACGGGGCCGCCTGGCGCATCAGCGCGGTGATGGACGGCCTTGCCGTACAACTCGCCGTGCACGACCGGGTGATCTCTCGCCGGCAGTTCGGCGAGTGGGTCCGGCTGGTCACCGCCCGGGAGCTCGGCCTGGACCCGACCGACCTGGACTGAGCCGGGCGGCCAGTCACCGATCCCCCACACCAGGCCGGGCAAAACGGCTCGGCCCGCCCCGCCGACCGGAACAATCGGCAGCATGGATCTGCTGGAGGCGTACCGCCGGAGCCTGGCCGAGTTCATCGACCGGGTGGACCAGGTCGAGCCCGGCCAGTGGTCCGACCCGACGCCCTGCCCGGACTGGGACGTACGCGCGGTGGTCAACCACGTGGTGAGTGAGGACCGGTGGAGCGTCCCGCTGCTCGCCGGCCGGACCATCGACGAAGTCGGCGACCGGCTCGAGGGCGACCTGCTCGGCGCCGACCCGATCGCGGCGGCGCGGGAGGCGGCCGCGCAGGCCGAGATCGCCGCCACCCATCCGGGCTCGATCGACGGCACCGTGCACCTCTCCGGTGGCGACACCCCGGCGGCGGAGTACCTCCAGCAGCTCCTCGCGGAGCACCTCGTGCACGGCTGGGACGTGGCGGTGGCGATTGGGGTGCAGCCGCGGCTCGACCCGGACGTGGTGCACGCGGCCACCCAATGGTTCGCCGGCCAGATCGACGACTACCGGCGCAACAACCTGGTCCAGACCGGGGTACGGGTGGCCGACGACGCCGACGAGCAGGACCATCTGCTGGCCGCCTTCGGCCGCGACCCGGACTGGGCGCCGGGCGACTGAGCACGCGCAGCGTGCCGGGCGACTGAACACGCGCCGCGTGCCGGGCGACTGAACACGCCCGTCGTCAGCTCCGGCGGTGGACGTTGGCCGCTTGGTCCACGGCACCGCTCGGGCCTCGGCGGCCCTCCCAGCGCGGGCCTTCGGGTAGCCACCATGCCCAGGCACCGCCACCGGCCCGCCAGAGGGCGAAGCCGGCGAAGGGCAACGTCGGGCTTATTTCGATCTGTTGGCGCGTCGGCGCCCTCCAGGCCTTGCCGCCGTCACGACCGGCTGATATCCACAGATGCGCATGCGTTACCGCGCAGCGTCGGCCGGCGACCGCCGGCCATCCCGCTCCCACGAGGAGGTCCCGTGCCACAACCGGAGTGGTCACCCCCGATGAGCCGGCGTCGACGCCGGCTCATCGCCGTCCTGGCGACGACGGCGACGGTCGCCGCGCTGCTCCCGACCGGCGTGAGCACCGCGGCCCCCACCGGCAGCGCAGGGTCCGCCGAGCGCCGGTCCGGACCGTTCGCCGAGGGGCACGAGCCCGCCGACGCCGACAACCGCACCGGTACGGCGGCACCCGACGCCCGCCAGCGCGGCCTGGCCCGCGCCGCCGACCCCGACGTCCGGTGGAACCGGCTCGGCACCCCGCAGGCGCTCGGCCCCGGCCGCACCCCGCTGGCCACCGGGCTGTCCTCCGACCCGGAGGCCGCGGCCCGCGCCTACCTGACCGGCAACCGCGACCTGTTCGGAATGGACGCCGCCGCGGTGACCACCATGGAACGGGTGCTGGTCCGGCCGATCGGCAGCGGTGCCGTGGTCACCCTGCGGCAGCGCTTCGGCGACCTGCCGGCCGGGCCGGACGGCCTGGTCACTCTGGCGGTCGCCGACGGCGCGGTGCTCTCGGTCAGCTCCTCGCTGGCCCGCGACACCAGTGCGCCCGCACCGGCCACCCGCACCGCCGAGCAGGCGTACGCCGCCGCGCTCGCCGACGTCAAGCTGGCCGCCGGCGCGGTGGCCGACCACACCATCCGGGCGGTGGCCGTACCCACCCCGCTGGACGGGCCGCGAGCCGCCTACGAGGTGACCGTGATCGGCGCGGACACCGACCACCCGGCGGCGTTCACCAGCTACGTGGACGGCATCACCGGGCAGGTGCTGGTCCGCGAGGATCTTGTCGACTTCGACTCCGACAACCCGAGCTGGGCGGTCTTCCCCGCCACGCCGCCCCGCGACCTCGGCCCCGGGCAGGACCCCCGGGTGCGCTGGTGCGGCGACCCGGCGCCGGGCTGCCAGGCCGCCTCGCGCGACCCGGCCACCGGCCAACCGTGGGATGTCGACGCGGCCACCGGCACGCCAACCTTCACCTCGCGCGGCAACTCGGCCAACACGGTGCTCTCCTGGGGTGCGGGCACCCCGGTCGTCCCGGCCGCCCCCAGCCCGGAGCGCCGCTACGAGTACCCGTTCACCGACCAGTGGCACCAGTCGAAGTGCAACCCGGAGGTGTTCACCTCCGCGCAGCGCAACGACGCGGACGCGTCGATCGCCAACCTCTTCGCCATGCACAACCGGATGCACGACTGGTCCTACCAGTTGGGCTTCACCGAGTCGGCGTGGAACCTCCAGGCCGTCAACCTCACTCCGGCCGGGCTGGGCGGTGACGCCGAGCAGGGCCGCGCCCAGCAGGGCGCGCTGTCCGGCAACCGCAACAACGCCAACCAGGGCACCCCGCGCGACGGGCTGCCGCCGACCACCAACATGTACCTGTGGCAGCCGCAGGCCGGCGGACCGTACCCGCCGTGTGTGGACGGTGACTACGACATGACCGTGATCGGCCACGAATACACCCACGCGATCACCAACCGGATGATCGCCGGCCCGGACAGCGGGATCGGCGGCCACCAGGGCGGGGCGATGGGTGAGTCGTGGGGCGATCTGCTCGCTGCCGAGTACCTCTTCCAGAACGGGCTGCGCGCACCCGGTGAGACGCCCTTCGTCACCGGCGGCTACGTCACCGGCAACCTGGTCAGCGGCATCCGCAACTACGACCTCAGTCGCAGTCCGCTCAACTACTCCGACATCGGCTACAACACCGGTGGCCCCGCCGTGCACGCCGACGGGGAGATCTGGGGTGCCACCAACTTCCGGGTCCGCTCCGCGCTGGTCAAGCGGTACGGCCTCGGCACCCCGCAGCGACAGATTGAGTGCGCGCAGGGGAAGGTCGCCGCCGACCAGTGCCCGGGCAACCGGCGCTGGTCGCAACTGGTCTTCGACTCGTTCCTGCTCCAGGCCGCCAGCCAGGTCAGCATGCTCGACATGCGGGACAACATGCTCACCGCCGATCTGCTCCGCTTCGGCGGCGCCAACCAGGACCTGATCTGGGCCGAGTTCGCCCGCTCCGGGATGGGTCGGGATGCCGTCACCAACGGTGCCGGCGACACCGACCCGACGCCGAGCTTCGCCTCGCCGCGCGGTGGCAACGCGACGCTCACCCTGCGCCCGCGCGGGGACAGCGCCGACGCGCCGATCCGGGTGTACGTCGGGGCGTACGAGGCGCGGGCCACGCCGGTGGCCGACACCGACCCGGCAACGCCGATCCCGGACACCGTGGAGCTGGTGGCCGGCACGTACGACCTGCTCGCCGTGGCCCCCGGCTTCGGGCACCAGCGGCTCAGCGTGGCCGCCAAGGCCGGTCAGAACGGGTACGTGGACCTGCGGATGAGCCGCAACCTCGCGTCCGCCGCGTCCGGCGCCACGATCAGCGGCGACGGGGTCAACCTGGACCGGATCGTCGACGACACCGAGGCGACGAACTGGGCCTCCCTGGACGGGGTGGCCGGTCGGCAGCTCACCGTGGCGCTGCCGGGCGACGCACCGCAGACGGTCAAGCGAGTCAACGTCAGCGCGATGCTGCGTCCCGCGATCACCGGGGACGCCGACACCGGCAGTCAGAACGCGCTCAGCGCGCTGCGCTCGTTCGCGGTGTCCGCCTGCAACGCGAAGACGACCGACTGCGCGGATCCGGCGCGCTGGCAGCGCATCTACACCAGCGCGGGCGAGGCGTTCCCGGGCGGGGCGTACCGGGCGTACAGCCGCGACATCAACCTGCGGACGTTCGCCGTGCCCACCACCCTCGCCACCCATCTGCGGCTGGAGGTGCTGGCGAGCCAGTGCACCGGCGGCCCGCAGTACGCCGGTGAGCAGGACGACGACCCGGCCACGACGACGGACTGCGCGACCGCCAGCCCGGCTCGGGACCAGGTCAGGATCGCCGAGTTCCAGGCGTTCTCGAAGTGACACCGTGGGGGCTGGCGGACCTCCGCCGGCCCCCACGGCCCCCGATCAGCGGCGGGCCGGTCGCCAGCGGCCGGCCTGCGCCGGCCGCTCCCAGCGCCGGTCCACCGGCGGGTCCTCGGCCTCGTTGGTCGCGGCCCGGGTCAGGTGTCGCAGCCGCAGCAGCAACCCCACCCCGAGCGAGAGCAGCAGCCCGCCGAGCAGGAACGCGGCCTGCACGGCACCGAACCCGCCGGACTGCGATACCGGGCGGCCACCCGCCGGTGGCGCGGCGTCGGCGGGGTAGTCCCCGATCGGCTCCGTGCTCTCCTCCACGGCCGGCTCACTCGGCGGGTCGCTGGGTTGCGCCGGTGTCGCGGTCGGCTTCGGCGTACCCGTCGGGGTGGCGCCCGCCCCAACCACCGAGCGGGTGGCGGTCTGTCGGGCCAGGAGGCGCAGGTTCGCGTCGTACGCCTCGGCGGCGAGGGTGACCCGCCCCTGGGTGACGTCCTCGGCGAAGGCCACCCGGTAGCGGGCCGTGACGGTGCGGCCCGGGCAGAGGGTGCCCGGGTCGAGCTGCCGGTCGGTCAGCCGGGCCACGTCACCCTCGGTCTGGATCTCCAGCGGGAAGTCGCCGGTCTCCTCCACCCGATCCATCTTCACCTGGTCGAGTCGGATGCCCTGCACGCTGAGCACCATCGACCAGCGCACCTTCACGCACCCGCCACGCCGATCCGTCTGCGAGACCACCGCGGAGATCGTCCGCACCTGGTCGCCGGCGGTGAACCGGGCCGGCAGGCCGCCCATCTCGGTGGCGAAGGCCGCCTGTGCCGGTGCGGCCAGGGTCAGCACCGCCCCGGTCACGCCGGCAACCAGGGCCCCGAGCCGCAGCGCGTACCGCCACACGATCACCACCACCTCGCTTCTTCTCGTCCCTTCGGGAAACGCTAGGAGGAACCGGGCGGGCCGGACAGAGGGGTGTCTTCGCATCGGACGTCAAGGACGGGGGGTGATTTCACCGAGAGTGGTGAACCCCTGACCCGTACGGTCGACTCACCCGGCGATCTCCCCGCCACTTCGCCCTGGAGACGCACCTGCCGGAGATCGCCCCACTGATCGCCGACTTCCTCGACCGCGTCGGGTAGCGGCGACCACCTCCGCGCGTCGCCGGGGATGCCCGGTACGAGAGAATCGCCAGGTGTCCGAGCTCTCCAGCGCGTTCGTCCGGCTGCACGCCCGGCTGACCCCGGTCCCCTTCGTCCCCGAGGTGCGGCTGCACCAGGCGGACGAACCGATCGGGCTGTGGGAGCTGACCGAGGGCGAGTTCTCCAGCGACCGGCCCCCGCCGTTCTGGGCGTTCGCCTGGGCCGGCGGGCAGGCACTCGCCCGCTACGTGACCGACCACCCGGAGCTGGTCGCCGGTCGCCGGGTGCTCGACCTCGCCTCCGGCTCCGGCCTGGTGGCCATCGCCGCGGCCCGCGCCGGCGCGGCGTCGGTGCGGGCCGTCGAGGTGGACGAGCTGGCGGTGGCGGCGGTCGCGCTCAACGCCGAGGCCAACGGGGTACGCGTCGACGCCGAGTTCGGCGACATCCTCGACGGCGACGCCGGGGACGCCGAGGTGGTGCTCGCCGGCGACGTCTTCTACAGCGACGCGATGGCCCGCCGGGTCCTGCGGTTCCTGCTCCGCGCCGCCCGAGCCGGCGCACCGGCGCTGGTCGGTGACCCCGGCCGCGCGTTCCTGCCCCGGGACCGCTTCGACGAGTTGGCGGCGTACGACGTGCCGGTGCCGGAGGCGCTGGAGAGCGTCCGGGTGAAGCGCACCACCGTCTGGCGGTTGCGGGCAGGGCTGCCGGGGGCCTCCAGCTAGCGTGTCCGGGTGCTGTTCCGCAGTTGGGCGCAGGTGGCCGACCCCGCATGGCCGGACGTGGCCCGGGTGCCGGACCACGTCGGCGGCACACATCTGGTCATCACCCGGCACGCGCTGGTCCGTCAGGTCCTCGCCGACCCGGTCACCTTCCGGCCGGACAACGCGCTGGACGCGGTGACACCGGTGCCGGTGACGGCGCTGCGGGTGCTCGCGGGGCACCGGTTCCGACTGCCGCCGACCCTGGCGAACAACTCCGGCGTCAGCCACCCGCAGATCCGGGCGATCGTCGCGGACGCGTTGCACCCCGCCCGGGTCGCCGCGCAGCGGCCCTGGCTCACCGCGCTGGTCCGCGACCGGGTCGCCCGGCTCGGCGCCACGCTCGACGTCGGTGAGCCGGTCGACCTGTACGCGGATCTCGCCGCCGATTTGCCACTGCTGGTGCTGGCCCGGCTGGTCGAGCTGCCGGACACGCCGGTCGGCGCCGTCAAGGAGTTCGCCCGCGCCGCGCTGGAGTTGTTCTGGGCACCGCTGGACGCCGACCGGCAGTTGGCCCTCGCCGCCGAGGTGGGCCGGTTCCACCGCGTACTGCGCGACTTCGCGGCTACCGGGGGCGGGTTGGCGGCCGAGCTGCGCGCGGCCGGGCACGCGCCGGACGTGGTGGTCGGCGCGCTCTTCTTCCTGTTGGTCGCCGGGCAGGAGACCACCTCGCAGTTCCTCACCCTGCTGCTGCACCGGCTGGCCGGCGAGCCCTCGGTGCGGGCCGGGCTGCGCACCGGCGAGGTCGCGGTGGCCGACGTGGTGGAGGAGGGACTGCGGTTGGAACCGCCCATCGTCACCTGGCGGCGGGTGGCGGCGACGGACACCACGCTGGGCGGGACGGCGGTGCCGGCGGGCAGCAGTCTCGTGCTCTGGCTGGGCCGCGCCGGCCGGGACCCGGCGGTCGTCGAGTCGCCCGACGAGTTCCGACCGGGCCAGCGCGGATCGCGCCGGCACCTGGCGTTCGGGGCGGGGGCGCACCGCTGCGTCGGTGACGTGCTGGCCCGCATGGAGGCGGCCGTGGTGGTGGCCGAGGCCGCGCCGCTGCTGGACGGGGTGACCGTGGTCCGTCCGCCCTGGTGCCCGGACAATCTCACCTTCCGGATGCCCGACGCCTTCGTCGTCCAGCGCTCTTCGGGAACACCGGGCTGACCGGATCCTGATCACCTCGGTAGGTTTCCGGGCGTGTCAGCGACCCCTGCTCGTCGGATCCTCGCCGTCGTACCGCTTCTGGCCCTGCTGGCGCTGAGTGCCTGCACAGTCGGCCCCGCGTTGCACGCCCGGCGGATCACCACGGCCCAGCCGACCCCGTCCGCCCCGCTCCTCACGCCGTCGGTCTCGCCGTCCCCGACGGCGAAGCCCACTCCCGGGAGCCTGGACTGGTACGTATCCCAGGTGCCGACCTTCACCGAGGCGCCACCGCCGCAACCGGTTCCGCTGTCCGCGACCGACACGGCCCCGTTCTGGCACCGCCTGCCGACCGGCCAGAAGGTCGCCTTCATCACCATCGACGACGGTGGGCTGGCCCGTCCGCCCGAGGTGGCCGACTTCATCTGGCGGGCGCACATCCCGGTCACGATGTTCCTGAACTCACCGGCCGCCGAGGAGCACGACGTCTACTTCCGGCAGATCATGGTGGCGGGCGGGGTCGTCGAGAACCACACCATCACGCACACCTCGCTGGCCGGCCGGTCGTACGACCGCCAGAGGCACGAGATCTGCGGTGCGGCGGACAAGCTGGAGGCGCTGTTCGGCAAGCGACCGACCCTGTTCCGGCCACCGTTCGGCGAGCACGACGCCACCACGTTGAAGGCCGCGCACGACTGTGGCGCGAAGGCGGTCTTCCACTGGACCGGGACCGTGCACGAGGGGAAGGTGCGCTACCAGACCCCGGAGAAGGTGGTCCAGCCCGGCGATGTGCTGCTCATGCACTTCCGGCCGGCGCTGATGGACGACCTGCTCGCGGCGCTGAAGGCGATCCACCGGGCCGGGCTCACACCGGCGCTGCTGGAGGATTACGTCCGCTGACCGACGCGCCTGCGACCTGACGAAAGTCAGGGTCGGGTGCTGCCGTTCGGGCGCATTGGAGCGACGGGCCGCGCGCCTAGCGTCAGCGCATGATCACATTACGTGGGTTGACGAAACGGTTCGGGGCGACCCTCGCGGTCGACGCGTTGACCGTCGACATCGCGCCCGGCCGGGTCACCGGCTTTCTCGGCCCCAACGGCGCCGGCAAGTCCACCACCATGCGGATGATCCTCGGACTGGACCGCCCCACCGCCGGACAGGCCCTGGTCGGCGGGCGCGCGTACCGGGAGTTGCGCCGACCGCTGCACGAGGTGGGCGCGCTGCTCGACGCCCGGGCCATCCACCCGGCCCGGTCCGGTCGGGCGCACCTGCTCGCGATGGCCCGCAGCAACGGCATCCCGGCCCGCCGGGTGGACGAGGTGCTGGACACCGTCGGGCTGGACGGGCGGGCCGCTGGTAAGTCGGGGCGGACCCTCTCCCTCGGCATGGGTCAGCGGCTCGGCATCGCCGGCGCGCTGCTCGGCGACCCACCGGTGCTGATGTTCGACGAGCCGGTGAACGGTCTCGACCCGGACGGGGTGCGCTGGGTCCGACAGCTGATGCGCTCGCTGGCCGACCAGGGGCGGACGGTCTTCGTCTCCAGCCACCTGATGAGCGAGATGCAGCTCACCGCCGACCAGCTCGTGGTGATCGGCCGGGGACGACTGCTCGCCGACGCGCCGATCGGCGACGTGATCGCCGGCAGCACCGTCGCGGTCCGGGTCCGCAGCCCGCACCCGGACGGGCTGGCCACCCTCGCCGCGCGCCTCACGGCCGCCGGCGCGACCGTCGAGGCGGCCGACCGCGACGAGCTGACCGTCTCCGGCACCACCGCTGACCGGGTCGGGGACCTGGCATACGAGCTGGGGGTACGACTGCACGAGCTGAGCCCGCACAACGCGTCGCTGGAGCAGGCGTTCATGGAGCTGACCGCCGACAGCGTCGAGTACGCGGGTGGTTCGACCGGAGGTGGGGCGCGATGAGCACGCACACCAAGGCTGGCGCCCGTTCCGCCGCCACGCCAGCCGCCACCCACGGTGGGGCAACCGCCTTCTGCGGCGCCGTTGCCGCCGAGTGGACCAAGCTTGCCTCCGTGCGGAGCACCTGGTGGACGGCGCTGGCCGGGCTGCTGGTGATGGCCGCGAGCGCCGCACAGCTGGCCATCTACGCGGCCAACGACAACACCAACGACGACCCGGCCGACGACCGGGGAATCGTCACCGTCGGCAGCGTGCTGATCGACTCGGTTGAGCTGACCCAGTACGTGATGCTGGCACTGGGCCTGCTGGCGATCACCGCCGAGTTCACCAGTGGCACCATCCGGACCACCTTGCAGTCCACCCCGTCGCGCGGTCGGGTGCTGCTGGCCAAGGCCGTGGTCGCCGGCGCGGTCACCTTCGCTCTCGGGCTGCTGCTCGGCGGCGTCGGCGCCCTGGTCGCCCGCCCGGTGCTCGGCGACTGGGGCAGCGCCCCGGCCGCCGGCACGATCGGCGACATCGTTGCGGTGGCGACCTACCTGGCACTGGTCGGCGTGCTCGCCCTGGGCCTCGGCGCAGCGCTGCGGAATGCGGTGCTCACGATCACCGTGCTCCTCGCCACCCTGATGATCGTGCCGCTGTCGTTGCAGGAGCCGGACATCGACGTGCTGAACCGGATCGCCGACGTGTTCCCCGGTGTGGCCGGCGGGCACTTCCTGGCCGGCGACACCGAGCCGTACCCGAAATTGGTCGGGCTGCTCCTGCTCGCCGGGTGGGCCGGCGCCACTCTGCTGCTGGGCCGGGCCGCTCTGCGTCGCCGCGACGCGTAAGGCGTGCGGGCTGAGCGGGGGCCGTGGCGGCTCCCGCTCAGCCGTCGACCAGGCCCGCCTCGTACGCGAGGATCGCCGCCTGCACCCGGTTACGCACGTCCAGCCGGGTGAAGATGCTGGTCAGGTAGCTCTTCACGGTGCCCTCCACCAGGTGCAGCCGGCGGGCGATCTCGGCGTTGGACAGCCCCGCCCCGACCAGGGCCAGCACCTCGCGTTCCCGCTCGGTCAGCCCGGCCGTACGGTCCTGGGCGGCAGGCCGACGGGCCAACCGCCCGGCACCCAACTCGATCACCCGGCGGGCCACCCTCGGCGACAGGTACGCACCACCGTCGGCGACGGCGTGCACCCCGGCGAGAAGCTCACGCGGGTCGCCGGCCTTGAGCAGGAACCCGTTGGCGCCGTGCCCGAGCGCCCGGGCCACGTGGTCGTCCTCGCCGAACGTGGTCAGCATGATCGTCGCGGTCTCCGGCACGACCCGGCGGATCTCGGCGGCGGCGGCCAACCCGTCCAACCGCGGCATCCGGATGTCCAGCAGCGCGACCCGCGGTCGGTGCGCACGGACCAACTCCACCGCCGCGTGCCCGTCACCGGCCTCGGCAACCACCTCGATGCCGGGATCGGTGGCGAGGATGGCCCGGACACCGGCCCGGATCATCGCCTCGTCGTCGGCCAGGACCACCCGGACCGGCGGTGCCCCGCCCGTGTCGGTGCTCACTACGCGATCCACTCCTTGCTGGCCAGCCGGCCGTCGGTGAAGCAGAGCCGCCAGGTCGGCTGTGCAAGCGGGAAGTTCCCGTCGGTGTAGTACTCGCATTCGGCCCGGTCGACCGCCGTGGGACGTGTCAACTGCCGTCGGGGCAGCCCGGCCAGCTCCGACCGGGCCGTGCCGACGCGCATCTGGTCGAAGGTGGCCCGGTCCAGCACCGTCCCGGCGGTCACCACCGGGTAGTAGACGAGGGAGAGCACCAGGGCGAAGCCGACCGGCGCCACGAGCGCCACGAGCAGACTGCGCCGGACTCGTCGGCGGGCATCGTGCAGCCGCCGCGCCGCGTCGACCGGCCGCTCCACCGGACCGGGCTGGTCGCCGGACAGTGGTGCCAGGTCAGTTTCGGCTGCCGACTCGATCGCCTCCATCGGCGGCGCGGTGGCCGGCAACGCCGCCCGTACGGCGAAACCGCCGTCGGCGCGTGGGCTGGCGTCGAGCGTCCCACCGGCGAGACGGACCCGCTCGGCGAGTGCGAGCAGCCCGCTGCCCTGCGACGGCGGCGCGGGCAGCGGCCCAGCCGGCGGAGCGCCGTTGACGACGGCCACCTCGACCCGGTCACCGTCGCGGGTGAGGTGCACGTCGACCGAAGCGCCCGGCGCGTACCGGGCGGCGTTGGTCAGCGCCTCCCGGACGATCCGGTGAGCCGCGTGGCCTGTCATCGCCGGTAGCTCGGCGACAGCCGGGGCGGCGTCCATCCGTACCGTCATGCCGGCCTCCCGGGCACCCTCGACCAGGTCGGCGACGGTCTCCCCGCTCGGACGCACCGACGCGCCACCCTCCTCGCGGAGCACCCCGATGATCTCGTGCAGTCGCTCCGTGGCGGCGGAGACGCTGGCCCGCAACTCCCCCGCCGCGGCTCGGTGCCGCACGTCGAGGTCGGCGGCGACCTCCAGTGCGGCCGCGCGCAACGCGATCAGGCTGAGGTCGTGACCGAGCGAGTCGTGCATCTCCCCGGCGATCCGAGCCCGTTCCCGCAGCCGGATCCGCTCGGCGGCACCGCGCTCCTCGCGGGTCAGCGCGTCGACGTGCCGGCGACCGGCGTCGGCCAACTCCTGCTGCTGGCGCCGGTACCGACCAACCAACCAGGGGAACACCGCGGCGAAGAGCAGCACCGAGGCGAGCAGGAACCAGGTCGCCGCGCCGGTGCCGAGCAGCCCCAGGTTGAGCGCCGTGCCGCCGGCCGCGATCAGCACGAAGACAACGGCCGCCGGGCCCGCTGCGGCGCTACGCCGCCCAGCGAGGTAGCTGAAGACCGGGATGGAGAACACGAAGTTGCCATCGACCACCGACCCGAGCACCACCAGCACGAGGGCGACCACCGGTCGGCGTCGACTCGCCACCACCGCCGCGCCGAGCAGCAGCAGCTTGCCGACCAGCAGCGGCAATGTGTACCGCGAATAGGGCGGGCTGACCTCGGCGTAGCCGACCGGGGCGGCGACCAACGCCCAGAGCAGCGCGTCCAGCAGCAGGCGACGCCGCCGGTCCAGCCAACCTGTCGTCGAGGCGTCGAGGATCCGCACGGCGGTCAGGCTACCCACGCCCGACCTGGGCGGGCACCGACGAAAGTCAGGTGTTCAGCCGCTCTCCTCGGCCCAGACCCGCCAGTCGTCGAGCACGCCGTGCAGGGCCGGAGTGAGCCAACCCGGCGCGGAGCGCCGGAACACACCCGGATCCATCGCGCCAGCGCCGTCGGGCAACGCGCCGAGCAGGTTCGGCACCAGGTCGGTGAGATTGGTCCAGTGCACCAGCTCCGGTCTGCTCGGCCAGGCACCGATCACCACGCCAGCCGGTACGGCACGCCGGTCGAGTGCCTCCAGGGTCAGCGCGGTGTGGTTGAGCGTGCCCAACCCGGCGCGGGCCACCACCACCGCGGGCGCACCGAGCGACACCGCCAGGTCGGCCATCGTCCACGGCTCGCCCGACGGACGCAGCCCCATCGGAACCAGCAGCCCACCCGCGCCCTCGATCAACACCAGGTCGTGCTTGTCCGCCTCGTCACGGACGGCGTCCACCGCCGCGTACAACTTCAGCGGCGGCAGGTCGGCGACCCGGGCGGCAGCCAGCGGGGCGAGCGGGTCCGGATAGCTGGCCAGGGTCCGTCCGGTCAGCGGGGCAGCCAGCCGGTTGATCGCGTCCACGTCGCCGGGCTCACCGCCGGCCGTACCGGTCTGGCCCGGTTTGACCACGGCCACCCGCAGCCCGGCGGCCTGCGCGGCGGCCGCGATCGACGCGGTCACCACCGTCTTACCGACCTCGGTGTCAGTCCCGGTAACCAGAACCGGCCCCTCCCACCCGGTCATGAACCCACCTCTGTTCGCGACTGCGGGGCTCGCAAACCCGGCTCACTCCTCGCGCTCACGGTGCACACTCCACGATGACCTCCAGCGCCCGCTCGAACTCCACCCGGGGCACCCCGGCGCTGACCGTGAGACGCAGTCGGGAGCGGCTGTCCGGCGTGGACGGCGGTCGGAAACAGCCCACCGCGACGCCCCGGTCCCGGCAGTCGGCGGCCCAGGCGGTCGCCGCCTCCGGCCCGGGGGCCGTCACCGAGATCACCGCCGCGTCCGGCGCGGAGACGGTCAGCCCGGCCGCACGCAGTCGACCGACCGCCAACCCCACCCGGTCGGACAGCTCCGTGCGCAGGTCGTCGCCGGCCCGGGTCAGCCGCAGCGCGGCGTGCACGCCCGCGGCGACCGCCGGCGGCAGTGCCGTGTCGAAGATGAACGTGCGCCCGGTCTCGACCAGGTGCCGGACGAACTCGGCCGGGCCGGCGACCACTCCACCCGCACCACCGAGCGCCTTGGACAGGGTGGCGGTGACGACCACGTCCGGCTCGCCGGCCAGCCCGGCGGCGGCCACCCCGCCCGCGCCGGCCGGACCGGTCACGCCGAGCGCGTGCGCGTCGTCGACCAGCAGGAGCGCGCCGTGACCGCGGGCCACCGAGTGCAGCCGGGCCAGCGGGGCGAGGTCACCGTCGACCGAGAAGACCGACTCGGTGACCACCACCGCCGGGCGGCCCGGAGCCGCCGCGAGTGCGGCGGCGACCGCGTTCACGTCGGCGTGCGGGGTGACCACCGTCTCCGCACCGGAGATGCGGCAGCCGTCGATCAGGGAGGCGTGGTTGTGCGCATCGGAGACGAGCAGCGTCCGAGGTTGAACGAGGGACCGCAGCGCACCGAGGTTGGCCAGGTAGCCGGAGGAGAAGACGAGGGCGCGGTCGGTGCCGAGCCACTGCGCCAGCTCGTCCTCCAACGCCTGGTGTGCGTCGGTGGAGCCACGCACCAGGCGCGACCCGGTCGCCCCCAGCCCGTACGCCGACAGTGCCGCCGTGGCCGCGGCGGTGACCTCCGGGTGGGTGGCCAGGCCGAGGTAGTCGTTGCCGGCCAGATCGGTCATCTGATCGCCGGCGGGACGCGGGTGCAGCCGCCGGGTCAGCCCGGCCTTCGCCCGCAGCTCCGCGCGGCGGTCGAGCGCCGCCAGCCAGTCCGCCACCGTCACCCCTTTGCGCTGTCCGTGCCGGTCAGCCCGACACCCGCCGGGCGAAATTACCACCCGCCACCACCGGCCCGACGGATCCACTCGGTGCGAGGGGGTCGACGGGCTGCCAGGCCATTCCGACTGATCGGGGGGCCTTGTAGGGTACGAGCCATGCCAGAGATCCTCGACCAGGCCCGGACCCAGGTCCTGGGTGACGGTGTCGGCCTCGACGAGGCCGGCGTCCTCGCCGTGCTGAACCTGCCCGACGAGCACCTGCCCGCCGCCCTGCAGCTCGCCCACGAGGTGCGGATGCGCTGGTGCGGCCCGGAGGTCGAGGTCGAGGGGATCGTCTCGTTGAAGACCGGCGGCTGCCCGGAGGACTGCCACTTCTGCTCCCAGTCCGGCCTGTTCACCTCCCCGGTGCGCTCCGTCCTGCTGGACATCCCGTCGCTGGTCGAGGCGGCGAAGCAGACCGCCAAGACCGGGGCGACCGAGTTCTGCATCGTCGCCGCGGTGCGCGGCCCGGACGCCCGGCTCATGAAGCAGATGCGCGAGGGCGTCGCCGCCATCAGGGCCGAGGTCGACATCCAGGTCGCCGCGTCGCTGGGCATGCTCACCCAGGAGCAGGTCGACGACCTGGTCGACATGGGTGTGCACCGCTACAACCACAACCTGGAGACCTGCCGGTCGTACTTCCCCAACGTGGTCACCACCCACTCTTGGGAGGAGCGCTGGGAGACGCTACGGATGGTCCGCGACTCCGGCATGGAGGTGTGCTGCGGCGGCATCCTCGGCCTCGGCGAGACCGTCGAGCAGCGGGCGGAGTTCGCCGCGCAGCTCGCCGAGCTGAACCCGCACGAGGTGCCACTCAACTTCCTCAACCCCCGACCCGGCACGCCGCTGGGTGACCGCCCGGTCGTGGAGGGCAAGGACGCGCTGCGGGCCATCGCCGCATTCCGGCTGGCCATGCCGCGCACCATCCTGCGGTACGCGGGTGGCCGGGAGATCACCCTCGGTGACCTGGGCACACGTGCCGGCCTGCTCGGCGGCATCAACGCGGTGATCGTCGGCAACTACCTGACCACGTTGGGTCGGCCGGCGAACGCCGACCTGGACCTGCTCGACGAGCTGAAGATGCCGGTGAAGGCGCTGTCGGCGACCCTCTGAGACGATCCGGTGAGGACGACGTGACCAAGCTTGTCGAGACCGTGTCGGCGCGGCGCTGGTGCGACCGGTGTGGCGAGGACGCGGCGGTCGGTGGGCACGAGCCGTGCGCGGCGGCCCGGGCGTTGGAGCCGCCGCGCTACTGCGCGCACTGCCGCCGCCGGATGAAGGTGCAGGTGCTGCCGGTCGGCTGGTCGGCGGTCTGCGTCGAGCACGGCGAGACCCGGGGCTGAGATGGTGCTGCGCGGGCGGGTGGTGACACTGCGACCGGCCACGGTCGCGGATGTGCCGGTCCTCGCGGCGATCCGGGCCGACCCGGAGGTGCGCCGGTGGTGGCGGGGCGGCGACGACCTGACCGCGTCCGTCGACGCCGACCTCGCCGACGACGACCTGCACCTGTACGCGATCGAGCACGACGGCCGGGTGGTCGGCGCGATCCAGTGGCACGCCGAGCAGGACCCGGACTACCGGCACGCCAGCCTGGACGTCTTCCTCGACCCGGCGGTGCGCGGTGCCGGCCTCGGCGGTGACGCGATCCGCACCATGGCCCGGCACCTGATCGACGAGTACGGCCACCACCGCTTCACCATCGACCCGGCCGCGACGAACAGCGCCGCCATCCGGGCGTACGCCAAGGTGGGCTTCCGCCCGGTGGGGGTGCTGCGCCGCTACGAGCGTGGCGAGGACGGTCGCTGGCACGACGGCCTGCTGATGGACCTGCTCGCCGACGACCTCGTGGAGTGAGTGGTCGCCTCAACCGTCCCAGCACAGGTGCCCGTTTGGGAGTCGGCGGGCGCCCTCGGCGGGCTGGTGCGGGCTGAGCTGCCCGTCCGGTATGAGGTGCGCCACCGGCGTCCCGCGACCGAGAGTCGCGACGTCGGCGATCAACCGCCGGTGGCAGCGCCACCAGAGGCTCTCGCTGCACATCACGGCGGTGGTCCGCTGGGCCGCGTCAGCCAGCACCCCGGTCAGCGCCACGTCGAACTCCGGCATGCGGGTGTACGCGGCGTACGCCCGGAACGCCGCGACCCTCCACCAGGTGTCCGGCTCGGGGTCCCCGGCCGGGATGTGCCGACGTCCGCCAAGGCGCGGCTCCCAGCGGTAGTCGATCCCGTACTCGGGCAGCCACCGCTCAAGTTCCTCCCGCCGGACGTCCGGGTTGGTGCGGCTGGCCGGGTACCGCCGCACGTCCACCAGCAGGGCCACCCCGGCTCCGGTCAGCAGCTCCCCCAACCGCACCCGGTCGGCTGTGCCGTGCCCGACGGTCAGCAACTCCCCCACAAGGCTGGCTTGCCCCGAATCCCGATGGCTTATCCCTGGTCCGTGCGGCGAGATCGTGGACAGTTGCCGTTCGCGGGGCCCGCCCCTCGAACGACAACTGTCCAAGATCTCGTCACGCTTCAGGTCAGGCGAGGGCGCAGGAGGAGTTGTTGAGGGTGAAGGCGGTCGGCTTCGGGTTGGTGCCGGTGTGGGTGCCGTTGAAGCCGAAGCTGACTGACGCGCCCGGCGCGAGCGTGCCGTTGTAGGAGAGGTTGGTCGCGGTGACCGCCGCGCCGGTCTGGCTGACCGTCGCCGACCAGCCCTGACTGACGGTCTGCCCACCGGGGAAGCTGAACCGCAACGTCCAGCCGTTGATCGCGGTGGTGCCGGTGTTCGTGATCGACACCGTGGCGGTGAAGCCGGTGCTCCAGTCGTTGGTGGCGTACCCCACGGTGCAGGTGCCGCCGACCGGCGGGGGCGCGGTGGTCACCGCGACCGGCGCGGACGCCGCGGAGGTGTTGCCGGCCGCGTCCACGGCCACCACGTAGAACTGGTACGCCGTGGAGGCCGTCAGGCCGGACACCGCCTGCGTGGTGCCGGTCGGCGAGCCGACCAGCGCGTCGGTGGCGCCGGCCTCCCGGTAGACCCGGTACCCGGTGACGCCGACGTTGTCGGTCGACGGGGTCCAGGCCAGGGTGAGCCCGGTGGCGGTGACCGCCGAGGCGACCGGTGTGCCGGGCGTGCTCGGCGCGGTGGTGTCGGCGGAGCCGGCCGGTGGCGTGGTCACGCTGAGCGTCGGTGAGGCGGCCGACGTGTTGCCGGCGCCGTCGCGGGCCACCACCGTGAACTGGTACGTCCGCTCCGGCAACAGCGTCGAGACGGTCAGCGTGGTGCCGGTGACCGGCCGGTTCAGCACGGTGTCGCTGCCGACCAGGATTTCACGGACGGTGTAGCCGGCCAGGCCGCTGCCGCCGCTGTCGGTGGACGCCGCCCAGGTCAGGGTGACCGACCGGGGCGCGAGGCCGGACGCGACCGGCTGACCCGGCACGGTCGGCGCGGTGGTGTCGGGCACGGCCGGCCCCGGCTCGTCGCCCCAGACGCGGGTGGTGCCGGAATAGAGCGGCACCTTCCGGTTCGGTCCGGCGGTGGCCTGGTACGACGGGTCGTTGGTCGGGTCCCAGGTGCCGCCCTCGGGCACACCGACCTTGAACTGGACCTCCATCCGGTGCTGCGACTGCCCGGCGGGGGCGATGGTGTAGCCGGTGCAGTCCACCTCGACGTACCAGATGTCGCCGCTGAACTGCTTGGCGGTGGTCGGGGACGGGCAGCCCTGGGTGTAGCCGGCCGTGACCTGCACCGGGCCGGTGCCGTCGGGCCGGAAGTAGTACCGGAACCGGCCGTTGGTCAGCGCGCGGGCCGGGAACGCCGACTTGTTGTAGAGCATCACCTTGAGCCCGGTGGCCCGGGGTTCGGCCTGCGTCACCGTGGTCTCCACGGTCAGCTCGTCGATGTCCGGCGTCTCGGCGACCGGGAAGTTGGCGAGTGGCGTGCCGCCGTACTCGGAGGTCAACCGGACCAGCGCGGACGTGAAGCCGGCGTTGTAGTCGGTGGCCACCTCGTTCATCACGTAGTCGGACCGGCTGTCGGTGTACGCGTCGTTGGCCGCGGACGGGCCGCCGACCAGCGCGCCGTAGAGGGTGTGCCGGGTCTCGACGGGCACGGTCTGGCTGTCCCACCAGGAGCCGTGCGCGGTGCGGTGGTGCGGGTTGCGCGGCGCGTTGGCGCCGAAACCGATGACGTAGCTGGAGTTGCGCGGGTTGTCGCCGAGCGCGTAGTTGATCTGCCGGACGGCGAAGTCGTGGTAGCGCGCTTTGCGGGTGGTGTCGGTGGTCTTGTCGCTGTAGACCAGCGCGGCGAACGAGGTGTTGGCGGCGTAGCGCAGCGCACCCCAGGAGTCGAGCACCGCCATCCCGCCCGGCGAGTACGGCACCCGCTGCCCGTTCACCCCGACGGTCCAGTAGTCCAGCCACCGGTTCGCGTCGTCGACGTACTTCTGCTTGCCGGTCAGGTTGGCCAGCAGCACGTACGCCCCGAACTGCTTGTTGTCCCAGGCGATGGTCCACTTGTACGAGCGGGTGGTGGACTGGTTCTCGGTGCCGAGTTTGTCGTACTCACTCTCGGCCTTGGCCAGGTAGCTGGCCTCGCCGGTGGCCCGGTGCAGCCAGATCGCGGCCCAGACCAGCTCGTCCTGCCAGCCGCTCCACGAGCGGTAGAAGCTCGTCGCGTCGGTGATGCACTCGTGGTAGGACTTCCGGACCGTGTCGGCGAACGTGTAGAGCTGTCGGGCGTGCCCGAGCAGCCGGTCGGCGTAGGCCGCGTCGGTGGGCCGGAACACCATCGAGGAGGCGGCCATCGCGGCCGCCGTCTCCCCCGCCAGGTCCGCGCCGCCACAGCTCGCATCGATCCTGTACGCGGGTCGCGCCATCGGCAGCACCTCGGCCGGGCCCCACCACTTGTGGTCGTCGTCGCCCTTGCCGACCTGTCCGTAGAGGACGTTGGCCGACGGGTGTGCCTTGATGAAGTAGTCGTTGACGTAGCGGAGGTTGTTGAGCAGGTGCGGCAGTTGCCCGGACGTGGTGTACCCGCTGCGGTATTCCACCGCACCCCAGGCCAGCATCGTGGCGCTGAATGCCATCGGGAAGCCGAACTTGACGTGGTCGCCCGCGTCGTACCAGCCGCCGGTGAGGTCCAGCCCGACGTCGGCACCGTCGGTGAGCGCGCTGTCGCCGCGCCAGGAGACCCGGTTCCAGTCCGGCAGCCGGCCGGACTGCTGCGCCTCGTAGAAGAGCAGCGACTTCTGCAACGCCTCGGCGTAGTTGTAGGCCGCCTGTGCCGCGGACGCGGGCCCGGACGGCGGTGCGGTGATCGCGAGGGACAGCCCGGTGAGCAGGGCGACGGCGGCGGCCACCAGCCGTCGCGGCCAGGGCTGGTCGACGACCGGCGACCGGCCGCGGTGGCCGGTCGTCGACCAGGTGGGGTGGCGCATGGCGGGCTCCTGTCGGTGGCGCCGCCGGTGGTCGCACCGACGCGGGACGGCGTCGGACGGCACGGCCACCGGCGACAACGGGGGCGACGGTGTGACCAGGGGTCGCCGTGGAAGCGCTCCCATGGATAAGCGACAATGTAATGCGCGCGCGGTCGATTGGGAAGCGTCCGAGCGCCGACAGTGGCCGGTCCCGACGTTGTTACGGTCGTGCCATGGAAGCCCTGGACCCAGCCCGCACCGCCGTTGTCCTGATCGACCTGCAACGACAGATGGTCGACCAGTCCCTCGCCCCGCACTCCGGCCCCGAGGTGGTGGCCCGGTGCGTCACGCTCGCCGACGCCGCACGGGCCGCCGGAGCGCTGGTCGTGGTGGTCCAGTTCGAGCAGCCGGGCGTCGATCCGCAGTCGGCCGGCAACAGGCTGGTCCCGGAGGTCACGCCGAAGCCCGGCGACCTGAAGATCATCAAGCGCACCTGGGGCCCCTTCCAGGACACCGGCCTGGACGCGACCCTGCGCGAGCGGGGCGTCGACACGCTGGTGGTGGCCGGCGTGGCCACCAACTACGGGGTGGAGCAGACCGCCCGGATCGGCTACGAGATCGGCTACCGGATGGTGCTGCCGCAGGACGCGATGAGCGGTCTCCAGACGGAGGCGCACGAGTTCGCGGTGAGCCACATCTTCCGCGCGCTGGGCACGGTCTGCACCACCGCCGAGGTGGTCGACGCACTGGGCGGTTGATCCGCTCCCGCCGTCGATCCGTACTGACGGGTAACCGGTCGACGGCGCCCGGGGGCTAGGTCACATCATCGATGCTCACCGATCAATGGAGGACGTCGTCGCAGGTCGGGCGAGTCACCACCGAGCGAGCTGTCGGGCCGAGTGGCGCGGCGGCGCCCAGCCAGACAAACGTACTGTTGCTGACCCGCTACCCGGCGCGAGACAGTACGGATCACCAGTGGTGCCATCGACGCCGCCGCTCCCCGGTCAACTCTGAGGAGAACGCGATGGCACTACGACTCGCCGACGGCACCGCCTGGTCCGACGTCCTGGCCCGCGCGGTGGCCGCCACCCCGGAGGCGTTCGGCGCCGAGGTCGACGGCGTCACCACCCTGCACAACCTGATCGAGGGCGACTGGCGGGCGGGCGGCCAACCAGCCCCGGTCCGTACCCCGGTGGACAACACAGTCGTCATCAACCTGCCCCGGCTCGACGCCGACGCCGCCCGCGCCGCCGTCGCGCACGCCGCCGCCGCGCACCGGGCCTGGGCGGCGACCCCGCTGGCCGACCGCAAGGCCCGGGTCGCCGACGCGCTGGACTCTCTCACCGCCCACCGCGACCTGCTCGCACTGCTGCTGGTCTGGGAGATCGGCAAGCCGTGGCGGCTCGCCTGCGCCGACGTGGACCGGGCGCTGGACGGCGTCCGCTGGTACGCGGGCGAGATCGACCGGATGCTCGCCGACGGCCGCGAGCCGCTGCCCGGCCCGGTCAGCAACATCGCCTCGTGGAACTACCCGATGAGCGTCCTGGTGCACGCCGAGCTGGTGCAGTTGCTGGCCGGCAACGCGGTGATCGCCAAGACCCCGTCCCAGGGCGGCGCGGTCTGCCTGACCGTCGCGCACGCGCTGATGCGCCGGGCCGGGCTGCCCGCCACCCTCATCTCCGGCGGTGGCGAGGAGTTGTCCGAAGTGCTGGTTCGGGCACCCGAGATCGGTGCCGTGGCGTTCGTCGGCGGTCGCTCCAACGGTGGCAAGGTGGCCGCCGCGCTCCTGGACAGCGACAAGCGGCACTTCATCGAGCAGGAGGGCCTCAACGCCTGGGGCATCTGGAACTTCTCCCAATGGGACCTGCTCGCCACGCACCTGAAGAAGGGCTTCGAGTACGGCAAGCAGCGCTGCACCGCGTACCCCCGGTTCGTGGTGCAACGCGACCTGGTCGACGAGTTCCTCGACATGTACCTGCCGGTCGTGCGCTCGGTCCGCTTCGGCCACCCGCTCGCCGTCGGCGACGACTGGGCCGCCGGCGACCCGCTGCCCGAGCTGGACTTCGGGCCGCTGATCAGCGCAGCCAAGGCCGACGAGTTGCACCGCAAGGTCGAGGAGGCGGTCCGTGGCGGCGCGGTGCCACTGCACCGGGGCAAGCTGACCGGAGCGCCGTTCCTGCCCGGGCAGGACACCTCGGCGTACGTCGCTCCGTCGGTGCTACTCGCCCCACCCGGCCGGTCCCGCCTGATGCACGCCGAGCCGTTCGGGCCGGTCGACACGATCGTCGTGGTGGACACCACCGACGAACTGCTGGCCGCGATGAACGCCTCCAACGGCGCACTGGTCGCATCGCTGGCCTGCGACGACACCGACGAGGCCAGCAAGCTCGCGGTGGACCTGCAGGCGTTCAAGGTGGGCATCAACAAGCCGCGTTCCCGGGGCGACCGCGACGAGGCATTCGGCGGGCGGGGCGCCTCCTGGAAGGGCGCGTTCGTCGGCGGCGACCTGCTGGTGCACGCGGTCACCGTGGGCGGCGACAGCCGGCTCTACGGCAACTTCCCCGACTACAGCAGCTACCCCACCACCTGACGTCGGTCTGCGGAGGGCCCCCTGTGGACGCGTGATGCGGAGCAGGGGGCCCCTGTTGACAGCGGGCCGACGGCAACAGGTTCTGCGTGTCCGGCCGCCGCGAACATCCCGCGCGTTGACGCGTCCACGCCCCATCCCTCAGGTGGACGTCGGCGAGGGGCCCTTCCTATGCGCCAGGCATCAGGTAGGTGCCCTTCCTTTCCGCGGCGAGAGGGACGGTGAGAGTGAGCAGGGCGCCGTCGCGCTCGACCGTGCTGGACCTGCCCAGTCGGTGCAGCGTCCGCACCATGGGGCCGTTCTCGGCGTGGACGTGCAGCACCAGCGCCGCGTACCCGGCCCGGTCGGCGTGTCGGGCCAGCCGGCGCAGCAACGCCGAGCCCAGCCCGCGTCGCTGCCAGTCGTCGCGCACCAACAGCGCGACCTCGGCCTCGTCCCCCTCGCCGAGCAGGTTCGCCATCGCGACCACCGACTCCGCGCCGCCCTCGTCATCGGTGGCCGTGGCGATCAGGGTCAGCCCCCGGCTCGGCTCCAGCAGGCGACGCAGCCGGGCCGGACGCGGCAGGGCCGCCCCACCCAGATAGCGCCGGTGCCGGCTCCCCGGCGAGCAGCCCTCGTGCAACTCCAGCACACCCGACAGGTCGTCCACACAGGCCGGTCGGACGGCCAGCTCGGCGCCGTCGGGCAACACCAGGATGACCTGTTCGGCGGCCCGGCGCGCCACGGTGGCGGCCAACTCGGCCAGAGCCTGCGCCCGCGCGTACTCCGCCGGGGTGAAGGCCGGCGCGGCCCGGCGCAGCGCGAACGAACCGCCCGCCGGGTCGGCCAGCAGCATGCTGGCGCCGATGATCCCCCGCTCGACGCCGGTCGACGCGGGTCGCCAGCTGACCGAGTCCGCGCCGAGCAGGGTCCGCAGCGCCTCACCCGTCGCGTCCGGGTCACGCACCAGCCGGTTGGCCAGCCCGAGCACCCGGGTGGGCTGGTCGGCCAGGCCGCGCGCCTCGCTGCGCGCCACGAAGCAGTCCCGGCCCCGACCCCGCTCGACGGCGGCGATCAGCTCGGCCTCGTCGAGCGCGTCCGGTGCGTCGACCAGGAAGTCATCCACCGCGCCCTGCTCGGTGGGCTGCACCTGCACGGTGAGGATGTTGACCCCGCGCAACGCGAGGCTCGCCGTGAGCACCGACAGGTAACCCGGCCGGTCGTCCACGGTGGCCCGAATCCGCCACAACGTCATGGTTGGCTCCCTTCCCCAGTAAGAGCCTCACCCCCGCCTGTTGCCGCCCGGTTGCCCAGCGGTGTCGGCCCGGGAACTCCTCGGGCTGCTCAGGGGCCGGCGACGACCGGAGGCGCGCCGACCAGGTCCAACCGGTCACCGAGGATCACCGCGCTGGCCCGGACGAGCTGGCTGAGTCGGTCGACCTCCGTGCTGTGGAACGCGGCGGCGGAGAGGGTCTCGCTGTGCTCACGGGCCACCACCAGCACCAGGCCCGCCCGGCCGAACGGCGCGATCGCGTGGTGGGTGCCGTCCGGCGTGGTCATCGACCGGCCGCGCAGCGGGGTCACCTCCGGCAACCGCGGGGGTACGGGAGCACGCCAGCTCGCGTGCCCCACGGTCGCCCCGCCACCCCCGGTCCGCGAGGCCCAGTCGACCGGCACCACGGCGGCGACGGCCCAGTCGGCCGCTAACAGCCCGGGCACCGCGTCGACCAGGGTGGCCAGCCCGTCGGCCGGGTTGGCCGCGACCTGGGCCAGCAACTCCGCGTCCTGGCCGGTGGTGGTGGGCGCGCCGATCGCCCGCCACACACCGTCGACCCGCACGCCCGGAATCGCCGCGAGACCAGCCAACAGCCGCTCGACCCGCGCCGCGCCCGGCCAGACCACCGTGAAGTCGTCCACCGCGCGCCCGCCGAGCCGTTCGAGGACCACCACCTGGACGATGTCCGCCCCGGAGACGCCCAACGTGCGGGCGACCTGGCCGAGGGTTCCCGGACGATCCGGCAGGGTGACCCGAACTCGCAGCAACATGTCTGTCCCTCCGCTCGGCGGGCCGGCGAAGAGCGGCCGGCAGGCTGGCTCCAGCCTGGTAGTTGACCATTTCGTCCCTGTTGCAGGGGCATGTCCCAAGGGGAAAATCTGACCTTGACAACGTGAGCGAGCTGCCATCAACTAGTCGGATGAGCGATCCGGCCGTCGATGCGCTGCGGCCGGGGGCCGTCCCCACCTCCCCCGCGGGGCTGACCCTGGACCGGCTCGCCGACTATCTGTCCCAGCACCAACCCGAGCTGGCCGTCGGGCCGCTGCGGGCCAGCCTGATCGCGGGCGGCAAATCCAACCTCACCTACCTGCTGCACCTCGGCGACCGCGAGGTCGTGCTGCGCCGGCCGCCGCTGGGGCACGTGCTGGCGACCGCGCACGACATGGCCCGCGAGTTCCGGGTCATCTCGGCGCTGGCGTCGACCGAGGTGCCGGTGCCGGGCGCGCTGCTGCTCTGCACCGACCCGGAGGTGATCGGCGCGCCGTTCTACCTCATGGAGCGGATGCCCGGCGAGGTGTTCCGCACCCGCGCACAGACCGACCCGCTGGGCGACGAGCGACGTCGGGCCCTCGCGATGGCGATGATGGACACGCTCGCCGCACTGCACAGCGTCGAGCCGTCCACGGTCGGGCTGAGCGACTTCGGCCGCCCGGAGGGCTACCTGGCCCGGCAGGTCCGCCGCTGGGCCGGGCAGCTCGACCGCTCGCGCAGCCGTCCACTGCCCGGCATCGACGAGCTGCGTGACCTGCTCGCGGCGACCACCCCGGAGGGCGCGAACGCCGGTCGGATCGTGCACGGCGACTACCGGCTGGACAATCTCCTCGCCTCGGCCGACCCGGTGGCCGTGCACGCGGTGCTCGACTGGGAGATGGCCACCCTCGGCGACCCCCTCGCCGACCTGGGGCTGCTACTGACGTACTGGGATGTGCTGGGCGGCAGCGACACGGCCGACGGCAACCCGGTCGCCGACGGGCTCGGCCCGCGCGCCGGCTTCCCCACCGGCACCGAGCTGATCGACCGGTACGCCGGGCGCAGCGACGTGGACGTCGGGCCACTGCACTGGCACGTGGCGCTGGGCTGTTTCAAACTCGCGGTCATCTGCGAGGGCATCCACTACCGCCACACGCTCGGGCAGACGCTCGGCGAGGGCTTCGACCGGATCGGCGAGATGGTGGCACCGCTGGTCGCGCACGGGCTGACCGCCGCCAGGGAGCGGTGATGGACTTCGCTTACGACAGCCGGACCGAGGAGCTGCGCGACGAGCTGGCCCGGTTCCTGACCGAGCACGTCTACCCGGCCGAGGCCGTGCACGCCGAACAGGTGGCCGCCGGTGACCCGTGGTCGCGTACCCCGGTGCTGGCCGAGCTGAAGGCGGAGGCCCGCAGGCGCGGCCTGTGGAACCTCTTCCTGCCCGATCCGCGCTACGGCGCTGGCCTGACCAACCTGCAGTACGCGCCGCTCGCCGAGCTGACCGGGCGCAGCCCGCACCTGGCGCCGGAGGCCGTCAACTGCGCGGCACCGGACACCGGCAACATGGAGTTGCTGGCCGAGTTCGGCTCGGACGCGCAGCAGAAGCGGTGGCTCATGCCGCTGCTGGAGGGCGAGATCCGCTCCGCGTTCTGCATGACCGAACCGGACGTCGCATCCTCCGACGCCACCAACATCGCCACCCGGATCACCCGGGACGGCGACGAGTACGTGATCAACGGGCGCAAGTGGTGGTCATCGGGTGCGATGGACCCGCGCTGCGAGATCTTCATCGTGATGGGCAAGACCGACCCCACCGCCGAGCGGCACCGCCAGCAGAGCATGGTGCTCGTCCCCCGGGACACCCCCGGTGTGGTCGTACGCCGGGGCATGACCGTCTTCGGCTACACCGACGGGTCCCACGGCGGGCACGCCGAAATCGACTTCACCGATGTCCGGGTGCCCGCGGAGAATCTGATCGACGCCGAGGGCACCGGCTTCGCCATCGCCCAGGCCCGGCTGGGTCCGGGTCGGATCCACCACTGCATGCGGCTGATCGGGATGGCCGAACGAGCACTGGAGCTGCTCTGCCGCCGGGCCAACGAGCGGATCGCGTTCGGCCGGCCCCTCGCGGAGCAGGGCGTCGTCCGGGAGTGGATCGCCGAGTCGCGGGTGCGCATCGAGCAGGCCCGGTTGCTGGTGCTCAAGACGGCCTGGCTGATGGACACGGTCGGCAACAAGGGCGCCCACACCGAGATCCAAGCCATCAAGATCGGCACCCCGGCGATGGCGGAATGGGTGATCGACAAGGCCATCCAGGGGTACGGCGGCGCTGGCGTCAGCCAGGACACCCCGCTGGCTGCCCTCTGGGCGCAGACCCGCACGCTGCGCCTGGCCGACGGCCCCGATGAGGTTCACCGCAACTCCCTCGCCAAGCGCGAGCTCCGCCGCTGGACCCCCACCCCGGCCTGACCCCACCCCAACCACCCAACACCCCGCGCGCCGGCGCGGGGTGCCGCCACCGCGCGCCCCGCGCGCCACGCCCCCGCGCACCCTGCGCGTGCCGCCCTGCGCCCCCGCACGTCGTGCC